>NZ_CP069161.1:3600000-3900000 GCF_018802605.1 Paludibacterium paludis
GCGACGCGCAATGGATCCTGCACCCCTTCTCGGGTACCCAGCGCATTCAGGTTGAAACGCCCCTGCATGTCGGTCAGAGTTCCACTGACCTTGACGCCCTGAGCCTCGGTTTCCGGCATCGGCTGCGCCCACAGTTGCCCGGGATACACCACCGGCGAAGTCATCCTGTTGTACTGGAGCACGGCCACCGCCCAGGTGATACCGGCGCGCGTCACTTCCCGAACCTGCGCCCGCGTCTGCTCCTCCTCGACCTGGCGCCACCACAGGTGCTGCTGCCAAAGCATCAAGGCGCTGGCCGACGCCGCCAGCGCGACCAGAAGCAGGGCTATCACGACCGCCATGCCCTTCTGCGATTTTTTCATGGCAGATTCCACAAGCGGGTTACCGCCGTTCCATCCGGCATGACCACGCGCATTTCCAGCGCCCGGGGGGAACCCGCGCTGTCGCCATCGCGCGGCCACGCTCCGACAAATCCGCCATCCGGCGACATCACGCGCCAACTCACCCGGTAGCCGGGCGGAAACAGCCGGTACGGCCGGGAGGCGACGGACGCGCCGAGTCGCTGCCCTTGCCAGGTCAGCCCTGCCGCCCCGGAGCGATAGCTCAGGCGCTCCCGGCCCTGCGGCGTCAGCCCCGAATAGACCTCCAGATCGAGACTCGCGTCGCCCTCGCTTCCCGACAGCCTGAGCGGTACCGCGAACCGGCCCTGGCGACGGGCCTCTTCGAGCCATGCCTCGGTCGGCAGGCGTGACAGATCGGTTTCCACGCGCCGGAAGGCCCGGGCCAGATCCACCCAGCGCCGGGATGTTTCCATGAGACTTTCGCGGGCGATCAGCAAGTTGCTGAACGCCTTGTAACCGAGCACGGACAGAATAGCCATGATGCTCATCGCGATAAGGATCTCGATCAGGGTCAATCCCCTTTGCCGCCGCTTCATCGCGCGGTTCCCACCGGCCGCGTCACGAACCCGGTCAGTTCGGCCAGCACATAGCGTTGCGCGCCATTCGCCAGAATACGCACTTCCACTTTCCGGAAATCCGGATTCGGCGTTTCGCTGACTTGCTGCTCCCAGCGCCATACGCGCTTGTCCTCGACCATTTCGCCGGCGGTAACGCCGGGAGTCGGCCATTCCTTGCGCGCCTCGAGCAAGGCCAGACGGTTTTGCGCCGTCCAGCCGGCCAGCATGCGCACGCGCAAGGCTTCGCTGTTGTCCGCGGCCAGCGCCCCCGCGCGCAGCAGCGCCGAGAGCGCGATCGCCATGATGGCCAGGGCGACCAGCACCTCGAAGAGGGTGAATCCGCGAGCCGTGCGCATCACGAGGCGTCCCCCACCTCGACACGGCCAAGCGGCGTCAACTCGAGCCTGAGCCTGCGCGTCTCGGAGCGCAAAACCAGATGCAACGGCGTACCCTGCCCTTCCTGCCACAAGAGGATCGGACCACCCGGCAACTTGCCTGCCGCTTCACCCACGATACCCTCCGGCCACTCCCGTTCCTTGAAAAAATCATCACCGACAGGCTGCCAGCGGCCATCCTCGCCCAGCCTGCGGAAGGCGTAACCGCGCGGCAGCCATACCAACCCCAGCGCATCGCCCTGCTCGGAGGCGTCCGCCGCCTGCTCAAGAATGCGGGCAAAGCGGTACGCCTCGTCCTCCATCTGCCTGTGGGTATCGGGCCGCATCGACAGCGTGACTGTCGCGGACAGAACGCCGATGATCACCAGCACCACCAGTATCTCGATCAGCGTGAATCCCGTTTGCCCTGTCCGGGTGACCGCTTTCATGCCAGTCAGCCGTTACTGGCCATTCCAGTTGCCGATCCAGTTCTTTTCATCGGCGGTCTCGCCATCCGCGCCCTGGCTCCAGATATCGATCTCGCCATGGGTTCCCGGATTGGCATAGCCGTACGAATTGCCCCACGGATCTTTCGGCATGCGTTCAAGATAACCGCCCGGCTTCCAGTTCCTGGGCAAGGGATTGGCCGTCGGTTTTTCCACCAGCGACTTCAATCCCTGTTCCGTTGTCGGGTAGCGGCCATTATCCAGACGGTAGAGCTTGAGCGCCTGGGAAATGGCGTTGATGTCCTGGCGCGCCGCCACCGCCCTGGCCTCGTCGGGACGGCTCATCACTTTGGGTACGACCAGTACGGCCAGCACGCCGAGAATCACGATAACCACCATGATCTCGATCAGGGTGAATCCTTTTTGCACACTGCGTTTCATTGCTTTCATGCCTGTCTCCGCTACACGATGTCGCACCGGGCGCCGCCTCAGTGGACCATTTGGTTCATATCTATGATTGGCAACATGATAGCCAGCACAATGGTCATCACCACGCCGCCCATCACCAGGATCAGCAAAGGTTCAATCAGGGTCGTGAAGGTCGCCAGACGACTTTCGACCTCTTCTTGCTGCTGGTGCGCCGCCTTGTCGAGCATCATGGCCAAGGTGCCGCTCGCCTCGCCGCTGCCGATCAGATGGATCAGAACGGGAGGGAACTGCCTGCACACCGCGAGCGCCCGGGCAAGCCCGCCGCCCTCCCGCACCCGGGCCATCGCTTCGGTCAGCCCCTCCTGCATCGGCACCAGCGTGACCAGCCCTCGGGCGGTCTCCATAGCGGCCAATAACGGCACACCGCTGCCGACCAGGATGGAGAGCGTGCTGGCCATGCGCGCGGTGTTGATGGCGCGCAACAATCGACCCAGCACCGGCAATGCGAGTAGACGGACATGCACGGCGGCCCGAACCCCCGGCATGCGCAAGCTGCGGGCGAACAGCCATCCGGCCAGCGCGACCAGGGCCGCCGCCACCAGACCCCATTCGCGCATGCCGCGACTGAGCGCCACCAGCATGCGGGTCAGCACAGGCAGGCTCTGGTGAGTATCGGTGAATACCGCCACCACCTGGGGCACCACATAGGTCATCAACCCCGTCACCACGGCAAAGGCCACCAGCGTCACCACTGCGGGATAGGCCAGCGCCAGCATCACTTTCTTGCGCATGCGCTCGCGCCGCTCGAGGTACTCGGCCAAACGTTCCATGACCGTATCGAGATGGCCGCTTTGCTCGCCGGCGTGCACCAGCGACCGGTAAATAACGGGAAACACTTCGCCACAATCGGTCAGCGCCTGCGCGAAACTTTGTCCTTCCATGATGCGCCCGCGCAGGCCCGCCACGATCTGGCGGGCACGGGGGTTCTCGCTTTGGTCGACCACCGCGGTCAACGCGCGCTCCAGCGTCAGGCCGGCATTGAGCAGGGTGGAGATCTGCTGGGTCAGCATGACCATTTCCGTCATGGGCAATCCGCGCCGCCCCCCTTTGCCGCCTTGCGTCTCTGCGGACCGGGCCGCGCTCAAGTCGACCAGCGTGATGCCTTTGTCGCGTAATTGCACGCGCGCCGCTCGCGCCGACTCCGCCTCGAGGATTCCGTTGATGCGCTTGCCCGACGCATCGATGGCTTCATACCGGAATGCGGCCATGTCAGCTCCGTGTCACCCGCAGGATTTCCTCGAGCGACGTTTCGCCAGCCTGCACCCAGCGCATTCCGTCGTCGCGCAAGCTGCGCATCCCCGTGGCGAGTGCCTGATCGCGGATCTGTTGCTCGGATGAACGATCATGGATCAGTCGCTGCATCGCATCGTCGATCAGCATCAGCTCGTAAATACCGTAGCGCCCCCGGTAGCCGGACTGCGCGCAGGCGGGGCAGCCGACAGGGCGGTAATGCGGGCGGCCCGCCGAGCCCTCGTACGGCACGGGATGCTCGGCCTTGCACTCCGGACACAAGCGGCGCACCAGACGCTGGGCCATCACGCCCAGCATCGACGATGCCAGCAGGAACGGCTCCACCCCCATGTCCACAAGACGCGTCACCGCGCTGGCGGCATCGTTGGTGTGCAAGGTCGCCAGCACCAGGTGGCCGGTAAGCGAAGCCTGCACCGCGATCTGGGCTGTCTCGAGATCGCGGATTTCGCCAATCATGATGACATCAGGATCCTGACGCAGGATGGCCCGCAGCGCCTTGGCAAAACTCATATCGATCCGGGCGTTCACCTGAGTCTGGCCGATGCCGTCCAGATGATATTCGACCGGATCCTCCACGGTCATGATGTTGGTGGTCGAGGCATCGAGCCGAGACAGCGAGGCATACAACGTCGTTGTTTTACCTGAGCCGGTGGGACCGGTCACCAGGATGATCCCGTGCGGCTGACGGATCAGCCGGTCGACCTCCTCGAGCGTGGCGGCGGACATGCCAAGACTCGCCAGATCGAGCCTCGCCGCTTCCTTGTCCAGCAGACGCAATACCACCCGCTCGCCATGGCTGGTCGGCAAGGTGGAAACACGCACATCCACGGGCCGGCCGCCCAATCGGATCGAAATGCGACCGTCCTGGGGAATGCGTTTCTCGGAAATGTCGAGATTGGCCATGATCTTGATTCGCGAGACCATCGCGCCATGCAGCGCCCGATGCGGCGTGACCACATCGCGCAAGCTGCCATCCAGCCGGAAACGGACTACCGAACAGTCCTCGAAAGGCTCGATATGAATGTCGGAGGCCTGGTCGCGCAACGCCTGGGTCAGCAGCGCGTTGATCATGCGGATGATCGGAGCGTCGCCTTCGGACTCGAGCAGGTCCTCCACGGTCGGCAGGGCTTCGATCATGCGGGTCAGATCGATGTCCTGACCGATATCGTCCACCACCCCGGCCGCGCCGTCGCGCCCGGCGTACACCGCCGAAAGCCGCTTGTCGAACTCCGCGGCCTGAAGCACTTTCACGGAGCCCGGCGCGGGATGAAGCCGCAGGACTTCTCCCCACGCCTCGGGCCTGGCGTCATCCCGGATCCACAATTCGCGTCCGTTCCCTTCCTCGACCAGCATCACGCCGTTATTGCGGGCAAAGGAAAACGGCAGCGTGGCGTTCGGCGCGATGGCATTCATTTTTGCGAGCCTTCCCGGGGCAGCGATCCCTTGGGATCCGCCGGCCGCAACTGATCGGCGAGCGATTTGATACCCGAAGGCAGGGCGCGCAAGGCGGATTCGGCATCGAGCGGCAGTTTTTCCGTCGCGTTTTTTCTGGATTCGCCGATGATGTAGCGGTAGCGGTCCTCGGCCACGGCTTGCGCGCCAAGATCGTCGCGCAGGATGGTCGGTTTGAGGAACACCAGCAGGTTGGTCTTGTTGCGCTGTTTGACCTGGTGCTTGAAGAGATAGCCGATGAGCGGCAAATCGCCCAGCAAGGGCACCTTGTCCTCGCTGTTGCCGACCTCCTCCTGGATCAGGCCACCAATGGCGATGATGCCTCCATCATCGACCGCGACCGAGGTATCGAAAGTCCGGTACGAGGTCGTCGGCCCGCGCGGATCATTGATCGTGGTCTGGTCGATCGCCGAGGACTCCTGGTGGATGCGCATGCGGATGGCGCCGCCTTCGGAGACTTGCGGCGTCAGCTCGAGCTTGAAGCCGAATTTTTTCCGGTCATACGTGTTGTACGGCAGGCTGGGGTTGCTGCTGCTGGCGCTGTTGTTCGGCATGCTCGCGAGCAGCACCGGCACCTCGGTGCCGATCTCGATCAGCGCCTTCTCGTTGTCCGTCGCCATCACATTCGGATTGGCGAGCACGTTCCCCTGGGCCTCGTCCTCCAGCGCCCGGGCAAGCAGCCCGAGGTTGGCGACCTTGCCGACCCCGGGAATGTCGATGCTGCCCTTGACGACGCCGATGGTCAATCCGGGCTGCTGCGCCAACCCCCCCAGGTTCTTGGCGATGCCGATAATGCCGGTGCTTCCCACCGAATCGGTGGGAAAATTGGTGCCGCCGATCACATTGGTGCCGTTTTTGCCGATGCCGCTGAGGGACTGCCACTGCACGCCGATATCGACGAGCCGCTTGGCCGACACTTCCATCACCAGCGTTTCCACATAGACCTGGGCCCGTCGCCGGTCGAGCAGGTCGATGACATTGCGCAGGTTCTGGTACACGGTATCCGGCGCATTGAGGATCAGCGCGTTATTGGCGCTGTCCGCCTGAATCATGCTGCCCGCGCTGCCGGGCTGGCTCGCGTCGGTCGATTGTCCCCCGGTGGCCGGCTGGGTCGTGGAGGCCGAGGCCGGCGACGCGGTCGACGCGCCGCCCTGGCTGCTGCCCCCCATTGTGCTGCCGCTGGCCGTTGGCAGGGAGCGCGCCGACGACTGCAGCTGTCCGGCATCGGAGGACATCAGGGTGCGCAGGATCTGCGCGACCCGTGTCGCGTCGGCGTTTTTCAGGTAGACGACCCGGACATTGGCGCCGGCCTGGCTTGGCTGGTCGATGGTGCGCAGCAGGCTCTTGATCTTGCCAAGCTTGCCGGGCGTATCCGAGCGCACAAGCAGCACGTTGGCGCGGGAGTCGGGAATGATGGTGATCTTGCCCGCGTCCCCGCCGCCGCTGTCCTGCATCAGTTTGGTCAGCATGCCGGCCAATTCCACCGCCGCGCCGAACTGAACCGGCAACACGGCAAAATCGCCGCCCGACGCGCTCTCCACCGACTCGATGATCGATTCGATACGGCGGATGTTGTCCGCGTAGTCTGTCACGACCAGCGCGTTGGCCTGAGGAAACACTGATACGGTGTTGTTCGGTGAAACGATGGGACGGATCACCGGCATCATCTGATTGGCGTTGCCGTTTTTCAGGGTGAAGACGCGGGTTATCAGCCGGTCCCCGTCGGAGCGCCGGCCCTTTTGCACACCGGCATGCAGCTTGGCCTCCGCCTCCGGCAGGATCTTGATCACGCCGCGCCCCTCCACCGCCGTGAATCCCTGCATGCGCAGCGAGGACAGCAGGATCTGGTAGGACAGCGAGCGGGGCACCGGCCGGGAGGACACGATATTCAGCGTACCCTTGACGCGTGGATCAATGATGAAATTCTTGCCGGTGATTTCGCCGATGGCCTTCACCACCGTTTCAATGTCCGCATTGACGAAATTGAGCATGATCGGCTCGTCGGCGGCGGCAAGAGCCTGGCTGGCCACGCACACAGTGACGGCGGCAACAAGAGGGGTCAATCGCATGATCGTGTTCTCGGTTTATTTCTGTGGGGCCGGATCACCCGGCGCCTGATCGGCTGGCATGTCCCTTCCGGGCGACGGCGCGAACGCGGGAGGCTGGCGCGGCGCCATGGAGGGCGGCGAAAGCGGCGGCTGCTGGGCAAGCATGTCAGGCCCCGCGCCCTGGGGCGCCTGGCCGCCACGCGCGACCAACGGCACGAAGCGCTCCTGCGCGCCCTGCACAAGAACGATCCCGGACGCTTCCACCCGGGCGAGCTTCCATCCTCCGGATGTCGTTTTTCCTTGCAGCAGGGGCGCGGCATGACCATTCTCGTCGACGATGGCAAAACCGTCCTTGCCGTCGCCCATTGGCGCGAAGACGCCGATAACGCTCAAAGGAGGCGGCGCCTCGGCCGCCGCGACGGGCTCGGTGCCGAACCAGTGAGCCGCGGCCACGGTACCTGCGTTTTCCGCGGGCGCCGCGACCGGCAGGGGCCGCCGGCCATGCGTGGCGGGAGCCAAGAGCGCGGCCAGTTCTCCTCCGGCCCACGCGGCCAGGAGCACCCCGGCCAGCAGGGGAACGCTCCGTATCGCACGGTCAAGCCCGGCCGCGGCAAAGTCGGCTGTCTTGCCGGTAAAGAATGTTCTTACTCCGATGCGCATGGGGAGCACGTTGTCCGGTGTTGTTGTTTCAGGGAAAGGGCTTTCAATGTCATTTCTTCGTCATAGCCGCAGCAGGAATACCAAAATAACAAATTTTTGTAAACAAGCTGTGACATTTGAAAACGCCCGCCAACCTGCGGTCGATAATACGGCCTTTTGCCTCGCCACAGCGTCGTGCCGCCCCTATCTCGCCAAAGTCTTATCTCATTTGCGGATTTTTCTTCGCCAGAAGGCCGGGAGACGGCCGGACAATCATAGCGTTCTTTACCCGGGATGCCGCCGCCACGATGGGCGGTTGCCCTGACTTGGCCGCCTGCGGTACAATATAAACCTATAGCATATATTGTCATCACGGGTTCTTTACATGCTCGGCAATTTCCGTTCACTGGGCTGGGAGCCCTTGTCCCACGATGACTATGGCCGATGCTGGCATCGGCATGGCGGCAGCGTCATTTCCCATCCGGCCGTTCTGGCGTTCATTGAATCCCGCTTCGACTGCAATCCTGCCCGCTGGGGCCGGCGCAACCGCAAAGGCGAACTGATCGGCGCCATCGCGACCTGGGGGAACTTCCTTGCCGGCGACAAAAGCGCCATGCTGCGGCTCGGTCTTGACGATCGCCACGACTTCGGCTCGCCCGAACTCATTTTGCCGCTCTCTCCGGAATTTCACGGTCCGATTCTCTACAGGGGAAAATTCGTCTCCCCGGTCAACGCGCCCCTGATTCTCAATGCGACGACAAAGGGCAATGGCCGGAGCCTGTGCTTCGCCAAACCCCTGGAGGGCGAGGGGAGTCTTTCGGGACGAACCCGACAGCGGCGTCGCAGTCAGACGAGGCACCTGTGCCAACACGGCGGTCAGATCAGGAACATCGATACCTTTACGCCGCGTGAACTGGCCGATCTTTACGCCGTGCTATTCGAAAAGCGCTGGCAGCGACCGATGCCGACGCTGGACGGGCTGCACGAATACTTCGACAGCCTCGCGCCGTATATGACCGGGCACGTGATTCTGATCGACGGCGCTCCCGCCGCCTATCAACTGCTGTTGGCGACCCGCTCGTCGCGATTCCTTTCCGTGGAATACATCAACGGCGGGGTCGACCCCGCGCATGGCGAACTCTCCCCAGGCACCGTACTGACCTGGCTCAATGTCGAGTCTTGCTGGAACGCCGCCAAGGAGGCCGGCCTTGCCCTGCGCTACTCGTTCGGACGCAACTCGTTCGACTACAAGGCGCAATGGGCGCACGAAGCTTTTGTGTCGCGCACCGTGACGTTCTGATCCCCGACGAAAAACGGCCCCGCCGGCGGAATGCCGGCGAAGCCGTCAGGCAATGGAAGGGAGGCGGGGATCAGAACAACGCTTCATCCATCGCCATGACCGACTGCCCGCCCTCGACGATCGCCGCCGCCAGCCCGCCGGCCTGCGGCAACAAATGCTCGGCGTAAAAACGCGCCGTCGCGAGTTTGGCCTGGCGAAAATCGTCGTCGACCTCGCCGTCTTTCGCCATTTTCTCCACCGCCAGCACGGCGCGAGCCATCTGCCATCCACCCAGCACAATCCCCATCAGCTTGAGGAACGGCACCGATCCGGCGGCGGGCAGCGCCGGGCTCACCGCGAAATGTTCCAGAATGTAGGCCACGCACCGTTCGGCTTCGGCCGCGGCGGTCTTCAGGTTGCCGGAGAAAAGCGACAGGTCTTCCAGACCGCCCAGGCGTTCGGCCGTTCCACGCACTTCCTCGAGCAAACGGCGGGCCGTTTCACCGTTCTCGGCGGCGGTCTTGCGTCCGATCAGATCCAGAGCCTGGATACCCGTTGTGCCTTCATAAATGGCGGTGATACGGGCATCGCGCATATATTGGGCCACGCCGGTTTCCTCGATGAACCCCATGCCGCCATGCACCTGCACCGCGAGCGACGTGATCTCGTTGGCCTGCTCGGTATTCCAGCCTTTGACCACGGGGATCAGGAAATTGACCATGGCCTGGCTGGCCGCCCGTTCCGCCGGATTCGGATGAGCCGAGGCCCGGTCGAGCGCCGACGCCGTGTAAAACGCCAAAGCCCGCTGCGCTTCGATCTGCGCGCGCATGGTCATCAGCATGCGGCGAATGTCCGGGTGGCGGATGATCGGCACGCCCGCCGCGTCGGGAGAACCGATGGCGCGGCTTTGCACGCGCTCGCGGGCATACTCCACCGCCTTTTGATAGGCACGCTCGGAAACCGCCATGCCTTCGACGCCGACACCGAGACGGGCATGATTCATCATGGTGAACATATAGGCGAGGCCTTTATTGGCTTCCCCCACCAGGTAGCCGATGGCACCGCCGTTATCGCCAAAACTCATGACGGCGGTCGGACTGCCGTGGATGCCCAGCTTGTGTTCGATGGACACGCAACGCACGTCGTTGCGCGCGCCCAGCGAACCATCGCCGTTCACCAGAAATTTCGGAACGATGAACAGCGAGATGCCTTTCACCCCGGCCGGCGCATCCGGCAGACGAGCCAGCACCAGGTGCACGATATTGTCGGCCATGTCGTGCTCACCCCAGGTGATGAAGATTTTCTGGCCGGAGATAAGGTAGGAGCCGTCCTCCTGCGGAACCGCGCGGCTGCGGACCTGGGCCAGATCCGAACCGGCCTGTGGCTCGGTCAGATTCATCGTACCGGTCCATTCGCCGGTCGACATGCGCGGCAAGTAGCATTGCTTGAGTTCGTCCGACGCATGGTGATGGATCGCCTCGATCGCTCCCAGGGTCAGCATCGGGGCAAGCGAGAACGACAAATTGGCCGAACACCACATTTCCTCGGCGGCGATGGCCACCAGCGCGGGAAGCCCCTGCCCGCCGAAATCCGCCGGCGCGCGCAGCCCCACCCAACCAGCGTCGACATATTGCCGCCACGCCTCCTTGAATCCCTCCGGAGCGGTCACTTCGCCATCCTTCCAGACCGAACCCTTGTCGCCCTGGCGATTGATCGGCGCCAGCACGCCCTCGGCGAAGCGGGCGCCCTCTTCCAGGATCGCGTCCACCAGATCCACGGAACACTCTTCGTATCCGGGCAAGGCGCAGACGGATGGCAGGTCGGCCAATTCGTTCAGGACAAAGCGGATATCTTTGATCGGTGCGTTGTAAATCATGCGTTTCTCCTTATTCGCTCAATCGTAATGTAAAAACCGGCCCGGCGGTTCGCGAACGGACGGCCCGCCGGCGAAACGCTCCCGTTTCGCGCAAGGCGCCTCCCGGCGAACCGGCCAAGGCCGGTTTGGTATTTCTATGGCCGTCGTATTATTTCGACAGTTCCGCGATCAGTTCGGGCACGACGGCGAACAGGTCGCCGACGATGCCGTAGTCCGCCACCTGAAAAATCGGCGCTTCCTCATCCTTGTTGATCGCCACGATCACCTTGGAGTCCTTCATCCCGGCCAGGTGCTGAATGGCGCCGGAGATGCCCACCGCCACGTACAGTTGCGGCGCGACCACCTTGCCGGTCTGGCCGACCTGGTAATCGTTGGGAGCGTAGCCGGCATCCACGGCGGCGCGCGAGGCCCCGACCGCGGCGCCCAGTCTGTCGGCCAGCGGCTCGATCACGGACTTGAACTGCTCTTCCGAACCCAGTGCGCGGCCACCGGACACGATGATGCCGGCCGAACCCAGTTCCGGGCGATCGGAGACGGTCAGTTCGCGGGACACGAACGAGGATTTGCCGGAAGCGGCGCCGGCATCGATCGTTTCCACCTGGGCCGAACCGCCTTCGCCGACGGCTTCGAACGCGGTGGTGCGCACGGTAATCACCTTGACCGGATCGGAGGACTCCACCGTCGCCATCACGTTGCCGGCATACACCGGGTGCACGAAGACGGACGGCGATTCGATGGCGACGATATCGGAGATCTGCGCGACATCCAGCAGGGCGGCCACGCGCGGCAACACGTTCTTGCCGAAGGTCGAGGCCGGCGCCAGCACATGGCTCGCGCCGGCGGCCAGACGAACGACGAGCGGCGCCAGATTTTCGGCGAGGCCGTCGGCCAGATGAGGCGCATCGGCGTGCAGCACGCGGGCCACACCGGCCAGGCGCGCCGCTTGCTGCGCGGCGGCACCCGCTCCGTGCCCGGCCACCAGCACATGGATCTCGCCACCGAGGCGGGCGGCCGCGGCGACGGTGTTCAGCGTGCCGGCTTTCAGACTCTGGTTGTCGTGTTCGGCGATAACGAGAATGGTCATGTCACAGCACCTTTGCTTCATTTTTCAGACGGGCCACCAGTTCGGCTGCGTTGGCCACTTTGATACCGGCGGAACGCTTGGCCGGCTCCGCCACCTTTAGGGTCTTCAGACGCGGAGCGATATCGACGCCCAGATCCGCGGCGGACAGTTTTTCCAGAGGTTTTTTCTTGGCGGCCATGATATTCGGCAGCTTGACGTAGCGCGGCTCGTTCAGGCGAAGATCGGCCGTGACCACGGCCGGCAGCGCCAGCTTGACGGTTTCCAGGCCTCCATCGATTTCGCGCGTCACCAAGAGGGTTCCCTCTTCGACCGCGACCTTGGAAGCGAACGTGCCTTGCGGCCAGTCAAGCAGGGCGGACAGCATCTGACCGGTCTGGTTCGCATCGTCGTCGATGGCCTGCTTGCCGAGGATCATGAGATCGGGATTTTCACGCACGGCCACCTCGCGCAGCAGTTTGGCCACGGCCAGCGGCTGCAATTCGGCATCGGTTTCCACCAGGATGGCGCGATCGGCGCCCATGGCCAGCGCGGTGCGCAAAGTTTCCTCGCACTGCTTGACGCCCAGGGACACAGCCACGATTTCGCTCACCTTGCCCGCCTCTTTCAGACGCACGGCCTCTTCCACCGCGATTTCGTCAAAGGGGTTCATGGACATTTTCACATTGGCGATGTCGACGTCGGAACCGTCGGCCTTCACGCGTACTTTCACGTTGTAATCCACAACGCGTTTCACAGCGACTAGAACTTTCATATTCCTCCAGCACACTTCATCTGGGTTATCAAGAATCCTGCTTAGCCACGTTCCTCGCCCGGGGCTCGGGCCTATCCCGGGGTCATTATGCCCCAAACTTATTTCAAACAAGCGTTTGGTTGGCATTCCGACTGTGGTGCGTCGCGTAAATGCAACTACTCAGCGATAGTACGTTATTTCCGGGCAATTTGCCTACACTACAATCCGTGTACAATGCACCGCAGCATTCTAACGTCATGCAAAGGGAGACACCATGGCCACGGTTTACTTTGAAGACATCAAGATCGGCGACGTTGCCGAGTACGGCAAGACCATCACGGAAGCGGACGTCCTGCTGTTCTCTGCCGTCAGCGGCGACAACAATCCTGTGCACCTGAATCAGGTCTACGCCGAGCAAAGCGCGTTCAAGACGCGCATCGCTCACGGCATGCTGACCGCGAGCCTGATTTCCACCGTGGTCGGCACCCGCCTGCCGGGCGAGGGCACGATCTATCTGTCCCAGTCGACACGATTCAAGGCGCCGGTTCAACTGGGCGACACGGTCGTGGCGCGCGCCACCGTCGTCGAGCTGATTCCGGAGAAGAAACGGGTCCGCTTCGCCACGCAATGCACGGTCGGGGACAAAGTGGTGCTCGAAGGCGAGTCGCTGGTGCTGGCGCCGTCCCGCGCTTAACCCGCGCTGTCCCGGCGCGGCGCCACTCCGTGCCGGGACAATGCCCAGACAACATGCTCGCGAACCAGCGGCGAGGGGTCGTCAAGACGCGCCGTCAGGGCGGCGATCACCGCCTCCGTGGTGGGCGCATTGCCCAGTCCGACCGCCAGGTTGCGCAGCCAGCGCTCATGGCCGATCCGGTAGATGGCGCTACCCGCCATGCGCTCGGCGAAGGTCGGAGCATCCCAGCTAAACGCCTCGGTCAGCTCGATATCATCGAGGCCGTGGCGCACCGAGAAATCGCTCTCCGTACCGGGGACCGCGAAGCGGTTCCAGGGACAGAACAACTGGCAGTCATCGCAACCGTACACCCGGTTTCCGATCAGCGGCCGCAAGTCTTCGGGAATGCTCCCGTCCAGCTCGATGGTAAGGTAGGAAATACACCGGCGGGCATCCACTTTGCCCTCCGCGACGATGGCGCCGGTCGGACAGACATCCAGGCAGCGCGTACAACTTCCGCAATGCCCTTCCACCGCGGGATCCTCCGGCAACGGCAAATCGGTGAACAGCTCGCCGAGAAAGAACAGCGAACCCGCTTCACGCGTCAACAGCAGTGTGTGCTTGCCGCGCCACCCGAGGCCCGACTGGGCGGCCAGCGCCACCTCGGCCACCGGCGCGCTGTCGGTGAAGACCCTGTGACCGAACGGCCCGATATGCGAAGCGATGCGCTCGGCCAGCTTCTGCAGCCGCTGCCGGATGACCTTATGGTAGTCACGCCCCAGCGCATAGCGCGATATGTACGCGCGCGCGCCATCCCCCAGAAGGCTCTTGGCATCGCGCGCCTCCTGCGGCCAATACGGCATGCGCAAGGTCAGCACGGACAGGGTGCCCGGCACCAGTTCGGCCGGGCGGACCCGCAGCAGTCCGTGCCGCTGCATGTAGTGCATTTGCCCGTGGCATCCTTCGGCCAACCAGTTTTGCAGATGACGCGTCGCCTCCTCGGGCAACTCGGGACGGGTCACGCGCGCATCCTGAAAACCGAGCTCACGCGCCCAAACCTTGATTTGCCGCGCCAATTCGGGATAATCCGGAGTTTGATAGGATTTGTCAGTCATGCCGATGAATGATACCAATAGTGTTTCGGGCGTTCTGGCCGACGAAGCGGCGACGCTGGAATTGGGAGGCCGGCTGGCCCGCGCGTCGGGGCCGGGTCTCGTCGTGCACCTTCTGGGCGACCTGGGGGCCGGCAAGACCACCTTCAGCCGCGGCTTCCTGCAAGGCCTTGGCCACCACGGCAGGGTGAAAAGCCCCACATATACGCTGGTGGAAAGCTATCCGCTGGCTGATTTTACCGTACATCATTTCGATCTTTACCGCTTTGCCGATCCCGAGGAATGGGACGACGCGGGTTTCCGGGACCTGTTCGGCCCCGATGCGACCTGCCTCGTGGAGTGGCCCGACAAGGCCGGCGGGCTGTTGCCAGCCGCCGACATCGTGCTGGAACTTGTTCCCGCAGGGAATAGTCGGACCTACCGATTGCAAGCCATTACCTTAGCAGGTCAACAATGTCTGAACCGTCTTTCGACCCCGCGCGCCGACGCGTCCTGAACCTCGCCGCCGCCTCGTTTCTCCTCAGCGTGAGCCGGGTCGGATTCGCCGCCTCCGCGGCGAAAATCGTCGCCGTGCGCATCTGGCCCTCCTCCACCTACACCCGCATCACACTGGAATCCAGCGAATCACTGCGCTACAAGCAGTTCTCCCTGGCCAATCCGAACCGACTGGTGATCGATATCGAAGGGGTGCAGCTGAACGGAATCCTCAAGGATATCAGCTCACAGATCACCGCCGCCGATCCGTTCATCAAAACAGCGCGCGCGGGACAGAACACCCCCGATACCGTGCGTCTTGTCCTGGAGCTCAAATCCGACGTCAAGCCCCAACTGTTCACGCTCGCCCCGGTCGCCGAGTTCAAGAATCGTCTTGTCGTCGACCTGTATCCGACCAATCAGCAGGATGATCCACTCCTGAGCCTGCTGGAAGACTACAACAAGGGCAAGCTGGAGCAGCCCGAACTGAAGACCCGCCCCAAGAACAGCCAGGATATCGGCCGTCCCATTCTGGTCATGCTCGACCCCGGTCACGGAGGCGAGGATCCCGGCGCGATCGGTCCGTCAGGAACCCGGGAGAAGGACGTGGTCCTGAAAATCGGCCGCGAACTCAAGCGTCTGATCGATGCGGAACCGGGCATGAAGGCCTATATGACGCGCGACGAGGATGTGTTCATTCCGCTGGGCGTGCGTGTCGCCAAAGCCAGAAAGCTCAACGCGGATCTGTTCATTTCGATTCACGCCGACGCCTTCCTGAACCCGAGCGCGCGCGGCACTTCGGTATTCGCGCTGTCGGAGAAAGGCGCCACCAGCACCGCGGCGCGTTATCTCGCCAAAACCCAGAACGAGGCCGACCTGATCGGCGGGGTGAAACTCAATGCGCGCGATCCTTATCTTGCCCATACCCTGTTCGACCTGACCCAGACGGCCACGATCACCGACAGTTTACGCCTGGGCAAACAGGTGCTCGGCAAGGTCGGCTCGCTGAACCGGCTGCACCGTGGCCAGGTCGAGCAGGCGGGATTCGCCGTGCTCAAGGCGCCGGACATTCCCTCGATTCTGGTGGAAACCGCATTCATCAGCAATCCGGACGAAGAGAAGCGTCTGATCGATCCGGACTTTCAGGGGAATATGGCGGCCGCCATCATGGCTGGCGTCAAAGGCTATTTCAAGCAGGGAGCGGCCCTGGCGGTCAGGGCCTGAGATTCAGGACTCTCGCGAACCGCTGTCCTCGCCGTCGGGCATCGTCTCGACGGCGGGCATCCGGTAAGACTCGCTGGCCCACTGGCCAAGGTCGATCATCTTGCAGCGTTCGCTGCAAAACGGCCGGTAACGGCTTTGCGGCCCCCAGGGGACCGTCGCGCCGCATCCCGGGCAGGAAACAATCAGGGCTTGTTCAGACATCGTTACCTTCAAAACTTGCAATGGGTCAGCGCGAACTCGATATCGCGCTCGGTCTGCTTCGCGCGAACCTCGCCCGTTTCCCCGCTAATGAAACGGATATTCAACGCATACTTGTTGGCGGACAGCTCGGGCAGCACATTCAGGGACTCATCGAATCCCACACGGATCAATTGCACGACCTTGCCACCCGACATTTGCTGGAACGCGCCACGGCGCGCCACGAAGTGATGGGTCTTGCCGCTGTCCCGCAACAGACGCAGCAGAATGCGCGACGCCTCGGCCGTCGGCATCAGGGGCTGAGCCCAGCGGATCAGATCCTGGCGGCGGTCTTCGGCCGGTCTTAGCTGCCACTGGTAATACGAGGGCAAATCGAATTGACAGGTTCCGCCGGGAATGCCCGCGCGCTGCCGGATGGCCATCAGCCATTCGTTTTCCCGTAAATGCTGGCCGAACTTGCCTGTCAGCGCCAACAGCCGTCCGGAAGTGGTCTCGATTTCCTCCAGAATGCCTTCCAGCGTTTCCTCGGCGACATTGGGATTGTCCCGCAAGGCTTCAAGCACCTGTTTCTGCCGCTCCAGCTCCTGAAGCAAATCGGCTTTCAAATCGGCGCGCGACGCGGTTTCCATCACTTCGAACAGGACAAGCAAAGCAGCATGATGCTCGAACGGGTTATCGCGTTCGATAAAAAAGGCCAGCCGGTCATACAGATGCTCCAGCCGGAGCAGCGTCCGTGTTCGTTCGGTGACGGGAAATTCAAAGCTGATCACAGCGCATCCGCCCTTTATTGGTGACTTGTATCAAGGCTTGACAGGGACCTTGTCAGCATTGGCAAGATAATAACGGTGTTTGGCGTCAACTTGAAGCCTCAAGTCATCAAGCGAGCCATTGTTGTCAATAATATCATCCGCAAGCGACTTTCTTGACGCTCTCGGCATCTGCGCGGCCATTATCGCGCGCACGGACTCCTCGCTCAAACCGCTGCGAGTCCTCACGCGCTCGATCTGCACGGACTCAGAGCAATCGATCAGCAGGGTACGGCTCACCAGATCGCGATAACGCTGGTTTTCGAACAGCAACGGCACCACCAGTATTGCATACTGGCCGGATTGCGCCGCCAGTTCGGCCACACTGTGAAGATAGATCATCGGATGCAAAATGCCTTCCAGGCGCGTTCGTTCGGACGGGTGGCCAAAAACCCTCGCCCTCATCGCGGCACGATTCATGGCACCCGAAGGCTCGATCACCTCATTTCCGAACGCTTCGCGAATTGGCGCGATCGCCTCCCCGCCAGGAGCAGTCAGCCGGTGAGCGATCACATCGGTATCGACCACGGGAACACCCAGGTCGGCAAAGCACGCCGCGGCCGCCGATTTGCCGGAACCGATTCCGCCGGTCAAGCCGATAACCGGAATCAAGCATTGGTCAGTAACCATACAGATACCATTGCAGAATCGCCTCGCCCCTGTACCAGGCGCACCAGCCGGCGGCGGCGAGATAAGGACCGAATGGCAGGGTTTTTCCGAACTGGTGCCGGCGCAAGGCAATCAGAATCACGCCGGCCACCGCGCCGGCCAGCGACGAAAAGAGAATGACGATAGGCAGCATGCTCCAGCCAAGCCAGGCACCCAGCGCCGCGAGCAGTTTGAAGTCGCCCGGTCCCATGCCTTCCTTGCCGGTCAGCATCCGGAATCCCCAATACACCAGCCAGAGCAGCAGGTAGCCCGCCATGGCGCCCATCACGGCATCGGAAAGCGCGACATGACCGCTCAGCAGATTGAAGAGCAAGCCGGCCCACAGCAAGGGCTGGGTCAGCGAATCGGGCAAATAGCCCGTTTCCGCGTCGATGAATGCCAGGACAATCAACATGGCGCTGAGAAAAAACCCGCCAAGCAAAAGGAAAGGGACGGTTTCGCCGGCGGCCAGCAGCACGAAAAGCCCGCCGCACAGCCCCTCCACGACGGGATAGCGCCACGCGATGCCAACCCCGCAGCTCGCGCAGCGCCCCTTGAGCAGGATGAAGCCCAACAGTGGAATGTTATGCCAAGGCTTGATCGGTGTCTTGCAGGCAGGACAGTGCGATCCGGGGAAACACACTCCGGGAGGAGGGGCATGGGGCTCTTCCTCCACGCCAAGAAATTGCAGACTGTCCCTCCTCCACGCATCCAGCATACGAAGAGGCAGGCGACTGATGACCACATTCAGAAAGCTGCCGATCAGCAGCCCAAGAACCAGGGCAATGGTGATCCGGACATTCGTCGTCGCCAGCAAGGGCGACACGTCGGTGAACGTTATCAAACAATTTTCCCCATATCGAAAATGGGCAAGTACATGGCGATCATCAAACCGCCGACCAGAACGCCCAGCACCACGATGATAAATGGCTCGATCAGACTTGAGAGTACAGCCACCGCATTATCCACTTCTTCTTCATAAAAATCGGCAATTTTGTTCAACATGTCATCAACCATACCCGCTTCTTCGCCAATGGTGGTCATCTGCAGCACCATGACGGGGAAACAGTCCGTCCGTTGCATGGACGCGCTCAGCGACGAGCCCTTGCTGACATCCTGTTGAATCATCCGCGTCGCATCGGCGAATACCTTGTTGCCCGCCGCGCCCGCCACCGACTCCAACGCTTCGACCAATGGAACACCCGCCGCGAACAGGGTCGCCAACGTCCGGCTCCAGCGGGCGACGGCCGCCTTGGTGACGATATTGCCAAGCACGGGCAGACGAAGCGTCAGTCGGTCAATGCGATCCCTGAACGCCTGGCTTCGTTGAAACAATTGGCGGATGGCGAAGGCCCCGCCGACAAGCCCCGCCGCCAACACCCAGCGCAACGCGACAAACGCATCCGAAAGAGTCATGACAAGACGGGTGGGCCCGGGCAATTCGGCCCCGAAGCTGGCGAACAGATCCTTGAAACTCGGGATGACAAAGATCAGGATGATACTCGTCACCCCCAGTCCGGCAAGCAGGACCAGCGCAGGATAGATCATCGCCGATTTGACCTTGCGCTTGAGCATCAGGGTTTTTTCCTGATAGCGGGCCAATTTGTCCAGCAAGGCCTCCAGCACACCGCCGGTTTCTCCCGCCGCCACGACATTACAGTACAACTCGTCAAAATGCCGGGGATGGCGGCGAAAGGACTCGGCGAGGGACTGCCCGGTCTCCACGTCCATGCGCACATCGAGCAACAATCGTGTCATCGATGGTTTGGACGCGCCACGAGCGGCAATATCGAACGCCTGCAACAGCGGTACACCGGCTTTCATCAGCGTCGCCAACTGCCGGGTAAAGAGCGCGATATCCTTGGGACCGATGCGATCGCCGAACGTCACGCGCCGACGGCGGATTCGCGAAACCGCGATACCCTGACGGCGTAACTGCGCTCTCGCCAGCGTCGCGCTTTCTGCGCGGGTTTCTCCGCCGACCTTCTTGCCAGCCCGATCCTTGCCTTCCCAGACCCATATCCCGCCGGACGACGGTTTGCGCGTAGCGGCGCGGCTCATGAACGACCTCCATCGCTGGTGATGGCTTCGATTTCGGCAAGGGACGTTTCGCCCTGCCGCACTTTGATCAACCCTGCCCTGCGCAGATCGATCATGCCCTCCTTGCGGGCCAGATCGGCGATTTCCACGGCATTGCCGTTGCGCATGATCAGCCGGGTCATGGCGTCGGTCATGGGCATCACTTCGAACAGTCCCACCCGTCCGCGGTAACCGGTTCCCTTGCATTCGGGACAGCCAGCCGGTCCATAGCTTTGCCAGCCACCATCCAGTTCATCCTCTGTGAATCCGGCTTCAAGCAAGGTTTCACGGGGAAGGTCCAAGGGGGTGCGGCATGATGGGCACAGCTTGCGGGCCAGCCGCTGCGCCATGATCAGCGATACGGAGCTGGCCACATTGAATGGCGCAATGCCCATATTCAAAAGACGGGTCAGGGTCGAGGGCGCATCATTGGTGTGCAAGGTGGAAAAAACCCGATGCCCCGTCTGGGCCGCCTTGATAGCGATATCCGCGGTTTCGAAATCCCGGATCTCCCCCACCATGATCACATCCGGATCCTGCCGCAAAAAAGCCCGAAGGGCGGAAGCGAAGGTCAATCCGGCCTTTTCATTGACGTTGACCTGATTCACGCCGGGCAAGTTGATTTCTACCGGATCCTCCGCGGTGGAAATATTGATGTCCGGTGTATTGAGCATGGCAAGACAGGTGTAGAGCGATACGGTTTTTCCGCTCCCGGTCGGGCCGGTAACCAGCACCATTCCCCAGGGGCGGGCCACCGCGTCCGTCAGCAGTTTTTTCTGGATCGGGTTCAAACCCAGCGCATCGATGTCCAGGGACACGGCGGCCGCATCCAGGATACGCATGACGATTTTTTCGCCGAACAGCGTGGGCAGCGTGCTCACCCGGAAATCGATGGCCCTGTCGCGCGACAGGGAAAGCTTCATCCGTCCGTCCTGAGGCAAGCGTTTCTCGGCGATATCCAGGCGCGACACCACCTTGATGCGGGAGGCGATTTTTTCCTTGAGCACCAAGGGGGGCTGGGCAACCAAGCGCAACTCGCCATCGATGCGATAGCGGACGCGGTAATATTTCTCGTAGGGCTCGAAATGGATATCTGAAGCGCCGGATTTGATGGCATCCAGCAGCAGCTTGTGGATTAAACGCACCACCGGTGCATCATCGACTTCCTGTTGAACCGTTTCTTCGGTGACATCGGAGGCTCCAAGCTCATCGAACCCACCGATTTCCGGCATACCCTGACTTTCCGCTCCCGGCGACATTCGACGGGAGAATACCCGGGCAAGCTTATCCTCTTCCACCACGACCACATCGACTGTCAGGCCGGTTTTGAAGGTAATGGCATGAAATGCCGAGGTCTGCGTCGGATCCGAGGCCGCAACGAACAGCCGGTTGCCACGCTTGAACAAAGGCAAAACCCGGCGCGACACCATCACGCTCTCGTCGATCAAGCCTTGCGGCAGACTTTCCGCCTCGATGGCACTCAGGTCGAATAACGGATAACCGAACAACGTGGCGGCGAACTCGGCGATCTCGCGCGCGGTTTTTTTGCGCGACAACACCAGTTGCTCGACAAAGCTCACCGACGACGACTCGGCCTGCCGCTGAATGTTTTCCGCTTCCTCTCGCGTCAACAACCGGCTTTGAACAAGAGCGCGGCCCAGACCCGTCACACCTTGCGATCCTTCCATGGCACCTCGGAATGCATCAAATCACAGGTTTTGACTTTACCGCAAAACCGCCCGCCCGACATTGATGCCGGTCGAATAAAAAAGCAAAAAGGGCTGCCGAGGCAGCCCCTTGTCCGAACCGGTGACAACCGGTCAGAAGTTATGGGTCAGGTGAACACCCAGGGTCTTGACGGAGGTATCCACGGCATTGGCAGCATTGCCGTTAGCCGCATTGATAGCGACACCGGTTCCCTTGTCGTATTTGGCATTACCGTAGGAAATACCAGTGCTGGTCCGCTTGGACAGAGCATAATCGACCCCCAAGACATATTGACGATACCCCGAGTTGGCAATCTTGCCCGTCACGTTGTCATGCTGGTCCCAGCCCTTGGCATAGGAAAAGCGCGGAGTGATGGCACCAAAGCTGTACGCTACAGTCAACGCAGCCTGTTTGCTCACTACTTTACGTTGAGCAGATGTCAAACCACTCACGACATAGCTGCCGTCACCGGAGAAGTCATCCAGCCAGTCGTAACCGGTGCCCTTGTTATAACCCAAAGCAACAAACAGATTATCGGCACTATACGTTGCTTCCAGACGATGAATGCTGGCAGCTTTGCGGCCATCGTCAAGTTGCGAACCGGGGTTGAACTCCTTCTGGTACGCATAGTGGACGCCAAAAGCATCATACGACCAATTCAGCCCAATGCCGAGAATGTCGGAAGCTTTCTTGGTGCCGGTCGCATCTTTCGATTTATTCTCGCCGGCGCCCCACATGATGCTTCCATCAAAGCCATAGAAGTTCGGAGAGTCATAACGGATAGCATTTTTCAGGCGATCGCCACTATTCGTAAACGTCCCGAGCCCGTTGGCACCTTTCACCCCAACTGCACTACGGTAAGCCCAAGGATCGACCAACCCCAGATCATTCAGTTGGTTGCTAAGCTTCCCCAAACGAACTTTACCGAAATCGCCCTGAAGGCCGATGAAGGTATCCCGGGTGCCCAAATTCGCAGAATCCCCGCCATCCACATAAATGCGGCTTTCGATCTGCCAGATGGCCTTCAGGCCATTCCCCAAGTCCTCCCCACCTTTGAAACCGATCAGCGAGGTGTAATCTTCAACCCGATTCTGGGATACGCCGTTGGTCACCTTGTCGTTCTGGAAGCCACCATTCAGGGTGCCGTACAGGGTAACGTCAGCCATGGCGGCAACCGGCAAGGCAGCCAGCGCCACCGCAATCAGCTTCTTGTTCATAGTTTGCATCCTTTCCATTGGTAAGTGGACCCTTCACCTATCCGGTCCCATGCAGAAGAACCATCCCGGCCTGAGCCATTTTTCATCACACGTTGTACCCCGGTGATCTCAGTCGGACTATAAATCCGCCGTTGTGGAAATACAAAAAGCAACGAGCTTCTGTATCGTAAAACATACATTTTTGTACCAAAAACGCCACAACACACTGTTTTACATAATCATTTTCTAATGCCATTAATAACAACATCAAGAACCATCGCGGATGTGGAAAAAGCTTGCCCGGCAAGCCTTTCACAGCGATGACAAAAAATTGAGAAGCACAGGAAAGGAAAGCAGGAAAGGCTAAATCGGCATTTTCGCAACAAAAGCTCCGAGAAGGGAGTGTCGTCGCCTAAAACGCAAAAAAGGGCTGCCGAAGCAGCCCTTTCATTTCTTCAGATCTGTTTAAAGCGCAGATTAGAAGTTGTGGGTCAGGTGAACACCCAGGGTCTTGTAGGTGGTGTCTACACCGCCAACAGCCAGCGAGGAACCACGGTCGAACTTGGCGTTACCATAGGAAACACCAGTGCTGGTGCGCTTGGACAGCGCGTAGTCAACACCCAGGATGTACTGACGGTAGCCCGAGTTATCGATCTTGCCATCGGTGTCATGCTGATCCCAGCCCTTCGCATAGGAGAAGCGCGGGGTGATGGCGCCGAAGCTGTAAGCCACGGTCAGAGCGGCTTGCTTGGAAACCAGCTTGCGCTGTGCATCGCCATCGTTGGAGAAAGCTTCGTTCCAGTCGTAGCCGGTACCCTTGTTGTAGCCCAGGGCCACGAACAGGTTGTTGGCGCTGTAGGTGGCTTCAACACGGTGGATGCTGGCGGTCTTGCGGCCGTCGTTCACTTGCGAACCCGGGTTGAATTCCTTCTGGTAAGCGTAGTGAACACCGAAGGTGTCATTCGACCAGTTCAGGCCCAGACCCAGGGTATCGGAAGCTTTCTTCGTGCCGGCCACGTCTTTAGCCTTGTTTTCGCCAAAGCCGTACATAATGCTGCCGTCAACGCCGTAGAAGGTCGGGGAGTCGTAGCGAACCGCGTTGTTCAGACGGTCACCGTTGGCGGTGAATACGCCCAGGCCGTTGGCACCAGTGTTGCTGTTGTATGCCCACGGGTCAACCAGGCCCAGATCATTCAGCTGGTTGCTGATGCGGCCCAGACGAACCTTACCGAAGTTGCCTTGCAGACCGATGAAGGTGTCACGGGTGCCCAGGCCATCGCTGGAGGGACGCACGTCCGAACCTTCTTTGCCGTTGGTGCCGTCCATGTGCAGACGGGTTTCAACTTGCCAGATAGCCTTCAGGCCGTTGCCCAGATCTTCGGAACCCTTGAAGCCGATCAGGGAGGTGTAGTCTTCAACGCGGTTTTGGGATTCTTTGTTGGTTACCTTGTCGTTCTGGAAACCAGCGTTCAGGGTACCGTAAATGGTAACGTCAGCCATGGCGGCTACCGGCAGAGCAGCCAGAGCTACAGCGATCAGCTTCTTGTTCATCGCTTTGGTCCTTTTCGAAGTCAGTTAACATGCCTGTTTCCCGTGCCGGCTAGCCGGTGGGATCGGGCTTTTTTTACACCACCGTTACATTCCGGTGATTTCCCGACGGACTATAAAGCGACCGTTGCAAAAATACAAAAGACAGGGGACATCCTGGATGACACAAACAGCCATTAACGCCTGAAAAATCAAGCAAATCATTGATTTATAAGAAAATAATCAAACACGAAACGTGTTGCCAATTTGCCACAAAAATCGTGCATTCAGATAAAATGTTGCAAAAACAACAACTGAAAATAACCACATATAAAACAAATTCGATTCAGAAATGAACATGGATTATGTATCCAACTTCATATGGAGGCCCTACCATGCCGACCCGCGCCCTTTGCTGGTTTCGACGCGATCTGCGCCTTGATGACCACGCGCCGCTCAGCCAAGCCCTCATCAACCATGATGAAATCCATTGTGTTTTCGTCTTTGACACCACTATCCTCGACGCACTTCCCCGCCAGGATCGGCGTGTCGAATTTATCTGGCACGCGGTCGCGGAACTGAAAGAGACCCTGCGGCAACAGGGGTCCGACCTCATCGTCGAGCATGGCGACCCGGCCACCCTGATCCCCCGTCTCGCCCATCGTCTGGGAGCGCATGCCGTATATTGCGCGGAGGATTACGAACCGGCGGCGCGTCAGCGCGACACACGGGTGGCCGAGACACTGAAACAGGCGGGCATCGCGTTTCATGCGCTCAAGGATCAGGTGATTTTCGCGAAAGACGAGATACTGACCGCCGCCGGGCGTCCGTATACGGTATTCACACCTTATAAGAATGCCTGGCTCGCCAGACTGCACCCCCGGGACTACGCCACCTGGGAGAGCAAAACCCTGGTCTCCCGCCTTGCCCGCCATGACGACACACTCGTCATGCCATCCCTGGATCAACTGGGATTCGGCGACACGGACCTGTGCACGTTGCGTCTGCCCTTGGGCACCTCAGGCGCGGAAACCTTGCTGAAGGATTTTCTGGAACGGATGGACGACTATGCGCAAACCCGGGATTTTCCCGGCATCAAGGGCGTCTCCTACCTTTCGCCCCACTTGCGCTTCGGCACCCTTTCGATACGGCGCCTGGTGAAACATGCCCTGGAACACGGTGGCGACGGCGCCTCCACCTGGCTTTCGGAGTTGATCTGGCGAGAGTTTTATCAGCAGTTGCTCTGGCACTTTCCGCATGCGGCGACAACCAGCTTCAAGCCGGAATACCGGGATCTCGCCTTCGAGAATGACACGGCGCGCTTCGAGGCATGGCGCGAAGGGGCAACGGGTTACCCCATCGTCGACGCGGCGATGCGGCAATTGAAACGCTCCGGATGGATGCACAACCGCCTGCGAATGATCGTCGCGAGTTTTCTGGTAAAGGATTTGCTGATCGATTGGCGCTGGGGGGAACGGCACTTCGCGGAACTCTTGCTGGACTTCGACCTGGCCGCCAACAATGGGGGCTGGCAGTGGGCGGCGTCCACCGGGTGCGATGCCCAGCCTTATTTCCGGATCTTCAATCCGGTCACACAGTCGGAGCGTTTCGATCCCGAAGGGCACTTCATTCGCCGTTATGTGCCAGAACTGGCAACACTCGACAAACGGGCGATCCACGCGCCCTGGAAGGCCAAGGTGCTACCGGCCGGTTTTACCCTGGGACGCGATTACCCGTTTCCGATCGTGGATCATGCGGCGCAGCGCGAAAAGGCCCTGGCCCTGTTCGGCAAAAGAGAGGGCTAACGTGAGGGCAGACGCTCGATCACGGTGGGCGGGACCTCGCGCGAAGGCCGGGCATCGCCTGCCGACACCTTGCCGCGCAGAGACTTGACAAGAGCGGGGCCGAATCCGGGAACCCTGGCCAGTTCGACTTCCCGGCGAAACGGCCCGTCGACCTCACGGGACCGAATGATTGCCCGCGCCCTTGCCTTGCCGACCCCTGGCAGCGTGCGCAATTGCGCCTCGCTCGCCGTGTTAAGGTCGATGCGCCCGGCTCCGGGGGCCGGCACTACCCAGAATAATGCGCAGCACAGCAAAAGGAACCGGAACCGCATGGCACACCTCCGCGCAATCAGGTTCGTTTGAGGATCAGCTCCAATACGATCTTGCTGCCGATATAGGCCATCATGAGCAGGACAAAACCCACCAGTGTCCAGCGAATCGCGATTCTGCCGCGCCACCCGTAGCGGGAACGTCCGAACAGAAGACCCGCGAAGGTCAGCCAGGAAATCACCCCGAACACGGTCTTGTGGGTCAGCGTCACCGGTTGTCCGAACACCGTTTCGGAAAACACCAGACCGGACAGCAAGGCCAGCGATAGCAGCACGAAGCCCACGGTCAGCACCTGAAACATCATGCGTTCCAGAGACAGAAGCGGCGGTAAATGGTTTACCAGGGGTGTTCTTCGCTTGGCATGAAGCGCGCGCTCCATCGCCAGCATCAAGATGGCCAGCAATGCGCCGATGGCGAACAGGCTGTAGGCCAGCATCGACACCAGAATATGCAGGATGAAGGCCGGATTACCCGGATCCGGAATCACGTGATGGCCCGGGAACACCAGCGAAAAACCGAGGGTCAGCACCGCAAGCGGCATCATGAAAAGCTGCAGACCGTCCACCCTGTAGAAAAAGGAAGCGGTCCAGTAAATGAGCAGCATCAGCCAGGCCACGACGGCGAGCGCCTGGCCGACGCCGATGGACAGCACGGCGCCACCGACCATCGGGCCGAGCACGGCGAAGGCATGGAAAAGCAACACCACGCCCAGCACCGCCTGCTCGCGCCGGATATTGCGCTCGGGACCTGCCGAAGCCTGACTGTAGTGGAATACATGCCAGGAAATGCCGCTGTAGGCCACCATCAGCATGAGTGTCAGTACGAACATGGGATTCGACATAAGTATTGTTTCGACGTTGACGCCGGGTGTTTGCCCGTCAGCTCGTGTAAAATAGACAGTTTGAAAGTCTACACCAACCCGCATCGCGTTGGCAGACAGTAAGGACGACTGATGCTTGATAATCTCACCACCCGCCTGTCCGGTGTCCTAAAGACGCTGCGGGGACAGGCCCGACTGACGGAAACCAACATCCAGGACGCATTGCGCGAAGTCCGCATGGCGCTGCTGGAAGCCGACGTTGCCCTGCCAGTGGTCAAGGCCCTTATCGCCCAGGTCAGGGAGCGCGCGCTGGGCCAGGAAGTCATGGGCAGCCTGACCCCGGGACAAGCCCTGATCGGCGTCGTCAACGAAGAGCTCACCAAGGTGATGGGCGAAAAGAACGACGCCCTCAACCTCGCCGCCGTCCCTCCGGCTGTCGTGCTGATGGCCGGCCTGCAGGGCGCGGGTAAAACCACCACCGTCGGCAAGCTGTCGCGCTGGCTGAAAGAAACCACCAAGAAAAAGATCCTGGTGGTTTCGGCCGACGTCTACCGACCGGCCGCCATCGAGCAGTTGAAACTGCTGGCAGCGCAGGTCGGCGTGGAGTTCTTCCCGTCGGAAGGCTCACAAAAGCCCGTGGACATCGTCAAGGCCGCGCATGACCATGCCCGTCGCCATTTCTTCGACGTCCTGATGGTCGATACCGCCGGCCGCCTGGCCATCGACGACGCCATGATGCAGGAAATCCAGGCCCTGCACGCGGCGCTCAATCCGGTCGAAACCCTGTTCGTTGTCGACGCCATGCAAGGTCAGGACGCCGTCAATACCGCCCGCGCCTTCAACGACGCCCTTCCTCTGACCGGCGTCATCCTGACCAAAATGGACGGCGACTCCCGCGGCGGCGCCGCGCTGTCGGTACGGCATGTGACCGGCAAGCCGATCAAATTCCTGGGCGTCGGCGAAAAACTCACCGGGCTCGAACCGTTCCACCCGGACCGACTTGCCAGCCGGATTCTCGGCATGGGCGACGTTCTGTCGCTGATCGAAGAAGTTCAGAAGGGCATCGACGAGGCCGAGGCCACCAAAATGGCCAAGAAGCTCAAATCCGGCAAGGGCTTCGACCTTGAGGACTTCAAGGCGCAGATGCAGCAGATGAAGAAAATGGGCGGGATGAGCAACCTCTTGGAAAAAATGCCCGGACAGATCGGCCAGATGGCCAAGGGCATCCAGGGTGCCGAAGCCGAGAAAGCCATGCGCCGCATAGAGGGCATCATCAACTCAATGACACCGGAGGAACGACGCAAGCCGGAGCTGCTGAAGGCCAGCCGCAAACGCCGCATCGCGGCAGGATCCGGCGTCACCGTCCAGGAAGTCAACAAATTGCTCGCCCAGTTCGAACAGATGCAAAAAATGATGAAGCAGTTCTCCAAAGGGGGGATGCTCAAGATGATGCGCAACATGAAAGGCATGATGCCGGGCATGTGACCGCGTGCGGGGGGGCGTCCCCCCTCGGGCGAACTCTCTAGAAACCACCGTTTGAAAGCACCACGATGAATCTGACTACGTTGACCGCCCTGAGTCCCCTGGATGGCCGCTATGCAGGCCAGGTCGAAGGCTTGCGCAACCTGTTCTCCGAATACGGCCTGATGCGCTTTCGCATCCAGGTCGAGCTCGAATGGCTGAAAATGCTGGCCGCCGAGCCCGGCATCGAAGAGGTCAAGCCGTTTTCCGAGGCGACCTTGCGCGAGATTGACGATGTGGTGGCGGGCTTCCGCGTCGAACACGCCGCCGAAGTCAAAGCCATCGAGGCGCGCACCAACCATGACGTCAAGGCCATCGAGTACTGGCTCAAGGAACGTCTGTCGGCCAATCCGGAAGTGATGGCGGCCAGCGAGTTCATTCATTTCGCCTGCACATCGGAAGACATCAACAACCTGGCGCATGCGCTGATGCTGAAGACCGCCCGCAATACGGTGCTGGTGCCCCAGCTCGAAGCGGTCATCGCCCGCCTGGCCGAATTGTCGCACGACCTGGCGGCGGTCCCGATGATGAGCCGCACCCATGGCCAACCGGCCACTCCCAGCACCATGGGCAAGGAACTGGCCAACGTGGTCTACCGCCTCAAGCGCCAGCGCGAGCAGCTTGTTCGCCAGGAAATTCTCGGCAAGATCAACGGCGCGGTCGGCAACTACAACGCCCATCTGGTCGCCTACCCGAATGTGGATTGGGAAAGCCTGTGCGGCCGCTTCGTCGCCAGCCTCGGCCTGACCTTCAATCCTTACACCATCCAGATCGAACCTCATGACTACATGGCCGAACTCTACCAGGTGATGAGCCGGATCAATACCATCCTTGTCGATCTGAACCGGGATATCTGGGGCTATATCTCCCTTGGCTATTTCAAGCAAAAGGTCAAAAAGGACGAAGTGGGCAGCTCCACGATGCCGCACAAGGTCAACCCGATCGACTTCGAAAATGCGGAAGGCAACTTCGGTCTTGCCAACGCCATCCTCGGCCACCTCGCGGAAAAACTGCCGGTCTCCCGCTGGCAGCGCGACCTGACCGACTCGACCGTGCTGCGCAATATGGGCACGGGCTTCGGTTACACGGTACTGGGGCTGACCGCCTGCCTGCGCGGCCTTGGCAAGCTGGAACTCAATCCGGCCGTGCTGGCGGCGGACCTGGACGCCACCTGGGAACTGCTCGCCGAACCGATCCAGACCGTGATGCGCCGTTATGGGGTTCCCAATCCCTACGAGCAACTCAAGGAGCTTACCCGCGGCAAGGATGGCATTACCCGTGAAACCCTGTCGGCGTTTATCAAGAGTCTGGAAATTCCCGAACAGGAAAAGACCCGTCTTCTTGAACTGACGCCAGCCGGTTACACCGGCAAGGCGGAAGAGCTCGCCCGCCGCATCTGAACCGGAGTTATCCTTTACGGGATCACCGCTTCCCGGCGGTCGATCCCCGGATCAGAAGCCGCCCGGGAAAGACCACTTTCCTGGGCGATATTCCCGCATCGGCCAAACGCTCCACCAGCAAGGACATCGCCGTCCTGCCGATATCCAGCACAGGCTGCTCGATCACGGTCAGTCCGGGCGAGACCACCTCCGTCCAGCCTTCATTGTCGAATCCCGCCAGCGCGACGCCCCCCGGCAACGCGACGCCACGCCGCCGCGCAGCCCGAAACGCGCCCAGCAGCAATTGGCCGTTGCTGGCGACAATAGCATCCGGCCGATCCGCCGAATCGAGCCAGACCCCCACCGAGTCCTCGGCCGCCGGGGCTTGCGGCAGAATGAACTTCGTCTCGCAGGGCAAGCCATGCAGCGCCATCGCCGCCGCGAAACCATCACGCCGTTCCTGGCCGGTCGTGCTGGTCTTGCCGAAAATGCCCCCGATGCGGCGATAACCCGCATCAACCAGATGATCGACCAGCATGGCCGATGCCCTGGCGTTATCCAGCAATACCGCGTCGACGCCGGTCGCAGGCCCGGCCCTGTCGATCAGCACCACGGGAAAACCCAGCGCATCCAGATCTTGGCGCGAAGCCGTGTCGCGAGTCGGCGCGAAAATCAATCCCGTCACGCGCTCCTCCTGCATCAGACGCAAGTACATGGCTTCTTTGTCGGGATTTTCATCGGTATTGCACAAAATCACCCGCCATCCCGCCTCGTAAGCCGCGTCTTCCACCGCCCGGCTCACCGATGTGAAAAAACTGTTCCGAATATCCGATACAACAAGACCGATAGTCTGGCTGCGTCGCGAGCGCAGTCGGCGCGCCGACAGGTTCGGACGATAACCGGTGATCTCGATGGCGCGCTCCACCCTGGCGCGCAACGCATCGCTGACCGGCCCCTTGCCAAGCACCCGGGAAACGGTGGCGACCGACACCCCCGCCTCGCGTGCGACTTCTTTGATACTGACAGGCATCGAGCTGTAATCCTTTTCACTTTACAGACGAAATACTCCAACAATCATCCATTTTAATCAATATCTTATCGTTGACATACCGCATGTAATCGTTTTCAATCCAATATAACAATAAGGACAGGAGACCCTGGGCATGACCTCTTTCGTGCTTTCGCCGGACACCATTGCACTCGGAACCTGCGCTGCCGACAAAACAGAAGCCATTCTTCTGGCCGGTGAATTGTTGGTCGCGGCCGGACACATCGCCCCCGACTACGTGACGAGCCTGATGGCGCGAGAAAACGTGTCCGACACCTATCTTGACCATGGCGTCGCCATTCCGCACGGCCTGACGGCGGACCGGCACCTGATCCGCCGCACTGGCATCGCCGTTCTGCAGCTTCCCGACGGCGTGGAGTGGGGAGAAAACCGGCGGGTTCGGCTGGTTATTGCCATAGCGGCCCAATCGGACGAGCACCTGAGCGTCCTGAAGCGATTGACTCGCCTCATCAACGATCCCGAACGTCTGTCCGCGCTGATCCACACGGCGGATCCCGGCCAGGTCATCGCCGCGTTGACCGGCGATGCCCCCGTCCAAACGATCGGCCAGGCTTCCGACCTCGACGCCGAATCATTCGAATGGATCCTCGACTACCCGAACGGTTTGCATGCGCGGCCAGCCAGCGAATGGGTCAAAACAGCCCGCAGGCACGCCGGCGATATCCGCGTCAGCCGCGGCAATGAAAGGGCCGACGGCAAAAGCCTGCTCTCCCTCCTGCAGCTTGGTCTGGCATGCGGTGACACCTTACGCGTAGAGGCCGGAGGAGCCGGTGCGGCCGAAGCGCTCGCCAGGCTCAGGGACGTGATGCAAAAGCTGACCCGGGAGGAATGCAGTCATGCCGTCAGCGCCCTTGCCCCTGCGATGCAGACCAGCCAGGCCTGGCGTCCTGGAGCGCGTGCCGTGATATTGCGCGGGTTGAATGCCAGTCCGGGTTTTGTCATCGCGCCACTGCTGATCAGACCGCGCCAGAGCCGCGTGATCCCCGACCAGCCCATGTCACTCGGTGACGCCGGCCGACTGCTGGACGCGGCGCTGGCCATCACCAGGGCGGAGTTGATCGCGCTTGGCGACACATCGGCGGCGCGGTTCGGCGCAGCGCAGGCAGGGATTTTCAAGGCCCAGGCGGAACTTCTGGGGGACACGGATCTGATCGGACTGTGCTGCCGGCTGATTGTCGAGGGGCACGGCCCGGCATACGCCTGGCAACAGGCCACGCACACCCTCGCCGACCGTTTGTCGTCAGTGGGAGTTCCGCTTCTTGCCGCGCGCGCGACCGATTTGCGCGACGTTTCGGAGCGCGTGCTGAGCCACCTCCTGCCGGACAGCGCTTCCCGCTCCCGATTCGACCTGCCGGAGGGGCGCTGGATACTCGTCGCCGAAGACCTGACACCCTCCGATACCGCGGAACTCGATCCGTCACGCATAGCGGGCATCGTCACCGTACATGGCGGCCCCACCTCGCACACCGCCATCCTCGCCCGCACGTTGAGCCTGCCCGCCCTCGTCGCGGCCGGCGACGCGGTCCTGGCTCTGGATAACGGCAAGGACGCCATCCTGGACGCGGCGACGGGGCGCTTGATTCTGCCGGGAGACAAGAGCGATCTGGAGTCCGCTCGCGACTGGATGGGAACCTTGAGCGAGCGGCAAGCCCGCGATGCGGACTCCCGACAACTGCCCGCCATCACCACGGACGGATGCCGTCTTGAGATCGGCGTCAATCTCAATCGCCCAGCTCAGGTCAAGGAAGCGCTGGAATTCGGCGCGGAGGGCGTCGGCCTGATGCGAACCGAATTCCTGTTCCTGGAGAGCGACCATCTGCCCGGCGAAGAAGAACAGCTTGCCACCTACTTTTCCATGCAGGATGCGCTGGACGGCCGGGAACTGATCGTGCGGCTGCTGGACATCGGCGGCGATAAACAGGTGCCTCACCTTGCCCTGCCCCGTGAAGACAACCCGTTCCTGGGAGTGAGGGGCATCCGCCTGCTGCTGCGGCGCCCGGATTTGCTCGAACCGCAACTGCGCGCGCTTTACCGGGCCGCGCTCAGCGGCCGGCCGCTTTCCATTCTTTTTCCCATGATTTCGACACTCGCCGAGGTCAACGATCTCAAAACCGAATGCGAGCGCATTCGCGGCGAACTTGGCGCGCCCCGCGTGGATCTGGGCATCATGATCGAAGTACCCGCCGCGGCCGCCATGGCCGATCAGCTCGCCGCCCATGTCGATTTTTTCTCGATCGGCACCAATGACCTGACCCAGTACGTGCTCGCCATCGATCGCCAGCATCCCGAACTGGCCGCCCAGGCTGACAGCCTGCATCCCGCTGTTCTGCGCCTGATCCGGCAAACAATCGACGGCGCGCGTCTTCACCAGCGCCGCATCGGGGTTTGTGGGGGCCTGGCCGGAGACCCGCTGGGCGCGGCCTTGCTCGCGGGGCTCGGGGTGGATGCGCTCTCGATGAGCGCCGGGGACATACCGGCTGTGAAAGCCATGCTGCGCAATCACTCCATGGAAGAGCTGCAGCGTGCGGCACTCCGTAGCTTGTCGTGTGCCGATGCCGGCGAGGTCCGACGTATCGCGGAGGAACTGGCATGAGCGCACCAGTCCTGACCATCACCCTGAATCCGGCGATAGACCAGACCGTCATTCTTCCCCAGTTGTGCGCCGGCAGCGTCAATCTGGCCGAGAGCAGCCAGTGCGCGGCCGGCGGCAAGGGAATCAATGTCGCCGCATGCCTCGCCGATCTTGGTATCCCTGTCGCGGCAGGCGGCTTTCTCGGTAAACGCAATGAAGATCTGTTCCGGGAGCTGTTCAACCTCAAGGGAATCGATGACCATTTCGTCCGGCTGGACGGCAATACCCGGACCAACCTCAAGCTGGTCAACCGGACCCGGGAAGAAACCACCGATATCAACCTGCCGGGGTTTCCCGTCCCCCGCGAAGCCATCCGCCGTCTTTACGACAGCATCGGCTCGCTGGCGCAATCCGGGCATCTTGTCGCGTTGTGCGGCAGTCTCCCTGCCGATCTTGACGCGGGAGTCTGGGCGCAGCTTGTCGCCGCCTTCAAGGCAAGACGCTGTACGGTATTGCTCGACACAAGCGGCGAAGCGCTAAAGCGCGCACTGGCCATGCCGCCTCACGACCTGCCGGACATCATCAAGCCGAACCTCAGCGAGCTCGAAGAATGGGCCGGAACGGCTCTGCCAAACACCGCCTCGTTACTCGCAGTCGCCAGGGAACTTTGCCAAACCGGCGTCGACCTGGTGGCGGTGTCACTCGGCGAAGAAGGCGCCTTGCTGGTGCGCGGTGATGAAGTACTCCACGCGCGATTGGCCGCCTCACGTGTCGCAAGCACGGTAGGAGCGGGGGACGCCATGGTCGCCGGTCTTCTTGCCGCACGGCGCGCGGGCCTCGATCTTGCCGCCAGTGCACGCCGCGCGGTGGCCGCCGCGGTCGGTAAACTCGCCCGCCTGGGGCCGCATCTTCCCGATGCGGCCACCTTGGCGGCGTTGGAGCAACGCGTTCAAATCCGGGCATTGCGATAACCGGATCACCTTACCCCGAGGAGATACAACATGGCGACCATCACTGTTGTCATCGCAGAAAAACACCGGCCGGCGCAAACGCTGCTGGCCGCGGAAGCACTCAAGGCGGCGGCGCGAGCGGAGGGCCACAGCCTGACGCTTTCCACACCGGACAATGCCGCCGCCGATGCTGCGCGCGCGGATCTGGCCTTGTGGGTGGGTCCGGTATCGGAACCCTTCACCGCCAGCCGCTTCACCGAAGCCACTCTCGATAGCGTACTGGAAGACCCCAAGGGAATTTTGTCCTCCCTGCTCGCTCCGCCACGACAAGGCGGGGCACTAAGACTCGCTGCCGTCACATCATGTCCCACCGGTATAGCCCATACGTTCATGGCAGCGGAGGGGTTGATCCAGGCGGCGCAAGCGCTCGGTCATACCATCCATGTCGAAACACAAGGCTCTGTCGGCGCTCAGGACACTCTCAGCGCGGAACAGATCCGCGATGCGGACATCGTGATCATCGCCGCCGACACGCAGGTCGGGACGGACCGGTTTGCCGGCAAACGGATTTTCAAGACATCAACGAAATCCGCCATCCATAACGGCCAAGCCCTGATCCGCGAAGCGATCGACAAAGCCGCTGTCGCAACGCCCGGCGCTACCTCGGCCGCTTCGCCCTCCGACACAGACACGGCACGCCCCGGTCCCTACAAGCACCTGATGACCGGGGTCTCCTTCATGCTGCCTTTTGTGGTCGCTGGCGGCATCTTGATCGCGATAGCTTTCGCGCTGGGAGGGATCTATGCGTACGACGATGCGCACAAGGGCACGCTGGCATGGGCCCTGTTCCAGATCGGCGCCAAATCCGCCTTTGCCCTGATGGTCCCGATCCTGGCCGGCTATATCGCCTTTTCCGTGGCGGACAGACCGGGATTGGCGCCGGGCATGGTTGGCGGCATGCTGGCCGCGAGCCTGGGATCGGGCTTTCTCGGCGGGATAGCCGCGGGCTTCATCGCGGGTTATGGCACCCGGTGGCTTAACCGGTTCATCAGGCTGCCGCAGCAGCTCGAGGGACTCAAACCTGTGCTGATCCTGCCTGTATTGGGATCCTTGCTGGTCGGACTGTTGATGATTTACGTGATCGGACAGCCGGTGGCCATTGCGCTTGCCGCGCTCACCGGCTGGCTGCAGGGCATGCAAAGCGCCAGCGCCATCGTTCTGGGCGTTCTGATCGGAGCGATGATGGCCTTCGACATGGGGGGGCCCGTCAACAAAGCCGCGTACGCCTTCAGCACAGGGTTGATCGCCAGTCAGGTCTACACCCCGATGGCCGCCGCCATGGCCGCCGGCATGACCCCGCCCCTCGGCATTGCCCTGGCCACCAAATTGTTCGCCGATCGTTTCACCGCCGATGAGCGGGAAGCCGGAAAAGCCACCGCCATACTGGGTCTCGCCTTTATCAGCGAAGGGGCCATCCCGTACGCCGCACGCGACCCTTTGCGCGTCATTCCGTCGCTGATGGTCGGATCGGCCACGGCCGCCGCCATCTCGATGGGGTTCGGCGTGGAGTTGAAGGTCCCGCACGGTGGCATCTTCGTCTTGCCGATTCCCAATGCCGTCGGGCATCTGGGCGGCTATCTGCTGGCGCTGACCACCGGAACGGTTCTGACCGCTCTGATGATACGGCTGCTAAAGAAACCCGCGGTTTGAGGCCAGCACACGACGCAAATGAAAAAAGCCGGCTTTGGAAAGCCGGCTTTTTTCTGTAACCTGGTTGCGGGGGCAGGATTTGAACCTACGACCTTCGGGTTATGAGCCCGACGAGCTACCAGACTGCTCCACCCCGCGTCTGAGGAAATGAATAATATTACAACCGCGATGTCACGTCAAGTTTCTGAGCAAAAAAACTTTCCGTCACCGATGCCCCGCCATTGCCCTGTGGCATGGAAGCCGCATCGACTGGCAATTAGCGGATATTCTGCTCTTTCTTCACCTTCATGATCATCTCGACCATGTTCGGGATGAGCTTTTCCGGACCAAAGGTCTTCAGCGCATATTTGCCGCCCACCACGATGGTCGGGGTGCCTTCGATCGAATAATCGCGCGTTGCCTGGGTCCAGCGCGCCACCTCGGCGTTCACGCCGAAGGATTTATACGTTTGCATGAACTGCGGTACGTTGACTCCCGGACGGCCCTTCAGCCACTCGGCGAGAATCGCCTCGTCGCCCAGGTTCATGCGCTTGTTCATCACCGCATCAAACGCATCGGCATGCAAGCGAGGTTCGGTTCCGGTCGCCTGCTCCGTCGCGTAGAGGCGGGCCAGGCCTTCCATCGGCTTTTGCCACACAACATGCACCCGCTTGAACTCGACAAACGCCGGCTTCTTCTTGAGCCAGGCGTTCATCGCCGGCTCGAGCTTCAGACAATGGATGCAACCATACTGGAAAAACTCCAGCACTTCGACCTTCCTGGGATTCGACACCGGTTGCGGAGCCGGCAAGAGATCGTAATCCTGCCCCTGTTGTATGGCCGCGTTCGCGGCGCCGGAAAGCATCATCAGGGCAAGGAGGAACATTTTTTTCATCGGGAATATCTCCGGATCAATTATCCATTCTGACGGCGGTCGCATTGATGCCGTCAGCCTTCAGTTGGGAGCGCAGCCTTTCCATGTCTTCCGGACGGGAGAAAGGACCGACGCGGACGCGATGCACCATTCCCTTGCCCGGCAGGGTCACGGACTGGATCTTCGCCTCGACGCCGACCATGGCAAGTTTTGCTTTCATGTTGTCAGCATCATCCTGGTTTTGGAAAGATCCCAACTGCAACCAGACCGATTTGGCAGCGGAAGAGGCGTTTGGTTCCTGGGACGATTTCGCCGAGCCCTCCGGTTGAGGAGCGACAGCATCGCCGTTGCCGGGAAGAATCTTGTAGAAGTCGAAGCGCTGACCATCCTTGCCCTTGGCGCTCTTGTCCGCCGGGGGGGTGACGGGCTTGGCCGCGGGTTGCGATGCCTGCGGCGTTGCCGGAGGCTGAACAACCGGGGCCGGGGCGCTTCCGGCATCGGCGGAGGCATCCTTGTTCATCAGGCGGGTTCCTGGCGCCAGCAATTCGGCAGCGCTTTCGGCGACTCCGGCGGAGGCCGTTTGCGGCGCCTTGGCCGTTGTCTGCCGCGGCGATTTGTTCAGGTACCAGACAACGCCGCCGATCGAAGCCACCCCGATGATGAGACCGAGCAGAAGGCCCGTCCAGAGTCCGCCGCCGTTGCTTCCCTTGCGTGCAGGCCGTCGGGAAGTCGTCGCTCGTGAACCGTTTTTCAAATCGCGATTAGCCATCAATTCTTTCCACTGTCTTGCTGTCTGTCATTGTGTACCGGCCGAGCGCCGGTTTATCTCCCCCGCGGGGCGCAAAAAGCGCACGAGAGCCCGCCTCGCGCGTCAACGGGCGATTTTACCCGCTTCAACGGGGTTTTGCTCGAAAAGCGGACGCGCGCCGGCAAATTAGGCGCAACGACAAGGACTTCGCTCAGGAATGGCCCTGGCTGGCTTCCTCTTCCACGTTCTGCTGGCCCGCCTCGGGAAACAGAACGGATTCGACATGGGCCAGACGCGCTTCAAGGGCGGCGAGCTTCTCGCGGGTGCGCGTCAGCACCTCCTGCTGGACATCGAACTCTTCTCGCGTCACCAGATCCATTTTGGTGAATGTCGCCGCCATCATGGCACGCATGTTTTTCTCGATATCCCTCGCAGGACTGGCCGCGATCGTCTCGCTGATCTTGGCTGAAATCTCATCGAACAGTTTCTGGCTCAACATGGCCATCTCCTCTTTTGCGGTCGGTTCTGATCCGCCTGAGTGTAGCAAAAAGCGCAATCGGCTGCAGAACCTGAACTGGCACCATTACCGTGCGCACCGCTGGCATCGCCGCGCTATAACAGTGCATGAACAGGCCGCGAACCCGGTAAATCTTCATGCAAGCCTGTTGTCATGTCAGATGAGAGCCCCGGTTTTGTGTTGGCACGCTTTGTGCAAAGCAGCAGACAGCAGGTAAATGACATTACGGACAGGCATATCCGAAAGGAGCAGTCATGAAACTGGTATCCGCAATTATCAAGCCGTTCAAGCTCGACGAAGTGCGGGAAGCACTGTCGGCCATTGGCGTACAGGGCATCACCGTGACCGAAGTAAAAGGATTTGGCCGGCAAAAGGGGCACACCGAGTTGTACCGCGGCGCGGAATATGTGGTGGATTTCCTGCCCAAGGTCAAACTCGAGATCGCCATTGACGATGGCCTGCTCGACCAGGTTGTCGAAGCGATCGAGACAGCGGCCCGCACCGGAAAAATCGGCGATGGAAAAATCTTCGTCCTCGATCTGGAGCAGGTCGTGCGCATCCGGACCGGGGAAACCGGCTCCGATGCCGTTTAACCACACTAAAACAATACCTACGACAAAGGGACACTCACGATGAAAGCGTTCACCAAGACAGCGATCTCGCTGTACCTTCTCGCGACAGCGCTGCCGGCTCTGGCCGACGGCCCTGCCGGCCCCGCGCTCGCGGAAGGCAAGGTCATCAATGCGGGCGATACCTCCTGGATGCTGATTTCCACCGCGCTGGTCCTGTTCATGACCATTCCCGGACTCGCGCTCTTTTACGGCGGAATGGTCCGCAAGAAGAACGTACTGGCGACCCTGATGCAGAGCTTCGCCGTGACAGCCCTGGTCACCGTGCTGTGGATCGTGGCCGGTTACAGCCTGGCCTTCACGGTCGGCACGCCCTGGCTCGGCTCTCTTGACCGTTTTCTGCTCGATGGCATGGTCTACATCAAGGATACAGGTAAACTGACCGTGCACCCGCTCGCAGGAACCATTCCCGAATCGGTATTCATGATGTTCCAGATGACCTTCGCCATCATCACTCCGGCGCTCATCACGGGGGCGTTTGCCGAAAGGATGAAGTTTTCCGCGATGCTGGTCTTCATGACTTTGTGGTCACTGCTGGTCTATACCCCGGTCGCGCACTGGGTCTGGGGACCAGGAGGATGGATGGCTGACAAGGGGGTCCTGGACTTCGCCGGCGGCACCGTCGTGCACATCAACGCCGGTATCGCCGGTCTGGTCTGCGCACTGGTGATGGGCAAGCGCCTTGGTTATGGCAGGGAAGCCATGGCACCGCACAATCTGGTGCTCACGCTGGTCGGCGCTTCCATGCTGTGGGTTGGCTGGTTCGGTTTCAACGCGGGTTCCGCCGCCGCGGCCGATGGCAGGGCGGGGCTCGCCATGGTGACAACCCAGGTCGCCACAGCCGTCGCGGCGCTGGCCTGGACATTCGCGGAATGGTTCGCCAAGAAGAAACCGTCGGTACTCGGCATCGCCTCCGGAGCAGTCGCGGGTCTTGTCGCCATCACGCCCGCCGCGGGATTCGTGGACATCAAAGGCGCGCTGCTCATCGGTCTTGTCGCCGGCATCGTGTGCTTTTGGGGCGCCACGACCCTTAAGCACAAGCTCGGGTACGACGACTCGCTGGATGCCTTCGGAGTGCATGGCATAGGAGGGATTGTCGGTGCGCTCCTGACCGGCATATTTGCGGTAAAAAGCATTGGCGGGGTTGAAGGCAGTCTTGCCGCCCAGGCCCTGGGCGTCGTCGTCACTGCGGCGTATTGCGCTGTCGTGACCTTCGTCTTGCTAAAGCTCGTCGATCTGGTCATCGGTCTGCGCGTCGCAGAAGACGAGGAGCGCGAGGGACTGGACCTGGTCCTGCACGGGGAGCGGGTCGAATAGCGCATCTGCGCAAGGCAAAAGAAAGGGGGGCGCCTTGGCGCCCCCCTTGTGACTCTTCGCGGCAAAACATCCGCCGCGTCGCAGCTTACTTGACGATACGCAACGAAGGTTTGCCGCTAGGACGAGGCCTGTCCACGCCCTCCTCCCCTTCCTCCCCTTCCTCCCGGGCGGATGATTTCGCAACTGCGGGATTGAAAGGCACCGGCCCCTTCAACGCACTCTCGGGCAACGGCTCGACTTCGAATCCCATGCCTTCGCCCGTTTCCCGCGCAAAAATCGACATGACATTACCGATGGGAACATAAACCGGGCGGCTCACCCCCCCGAAACGAGCGGCGAAACTGATCGCATCATTCGAGATCTGCATGTGCTGTGTGGCCTGATAGCTGACATTGAGTACGATCTCGTTCTTCTGAACGTACTCGCGCGGCACATCGGTATGTTCTGACACCCACACAACGATATAGGGGGTGTAGCCACTGTCCGTGCACCACTCATGCAACGCACGGATCATGTACGGTTTGGTCGAGCTCGTCATTGAGCCGTCTCCTTATTTGCGCATCGCCTTTTCGGACGGAGTGAGCGAATCGATGAAGGATTGACGCTGGAAAATGCGCTCAGCGTATTTCAGGATAGGCGCGGAGTTCTTGCCAAGGTCGATGTTGTAATGCTCAAGTCGCCACATCAGCGGAGCGATGGAAACATCGATCATCGAGAACTCGTCGCCCAGCATGAACTTCTGCTTGGCGAACACCGGAGCGATGGTCGTCAATCCGTCGCGGATCGCCTCGCGGGCCTTGGCCGCGTCCTTCGCGGACGGGTTCGATTCCAGAACCTTGACGGACTGGAACAGCTCGCTCTCGAAACGGAACAGGAACAGGCGCGCGCGGGCACGCATGACCGGGTCGGCCGGCATCAGTTGCGGATGCGGGAAGCGTTCATCGATGTACTCGTTGATGATGTTCGACTCATGCAGAATCAGATCGCGTTCGACCAGAACCGGCACCTCGTTATACGGGTTCATCACGGCCAAGTCTTCAGGCTTGTTGTGGATATCCACATCGATGATCTCGAAATCCATGCCCTTTTCGAACAAAACGATACGGCAGCGATGGCTGAAAGGGCAGGTGATTCCGGAGTAAAGTGTCATCATGGCAGCTACAGATCCTTGACGGGCTGGTTGATCAAATGCAGCGATTTTAGCACTTTCACTGACCAATTATCCAGAAAAACTCTGCAACTCATTGATAATCAAGAAAAAAGGCGGGTTTCCCCGCCTTTTTGCCAGCCCGTCCGCGACGCGCTCAGTGAACGTCCTTCCAGTACTCTTTCTTCAGGAAGTAAGCCAACGGCAAAAGCAGAAGCCCAAGGAACATCAGAACAACATAGCCGATCTGATTACGCTTCACTTGCGCGGGTTCTCCCATGAAGACCAGGAAGTTGGTCAGGTCGGCCATGCGACGATCGTAATCGACCGTCACCGCCTTGCCGTTCTCCAGTTTGGTCAGGGTGCCGGCCTTGACGAGCTCGAGCTTGTGCTCCTCGCCATGCGGACCCTTGACGGTCTTCAGCACCTGATCGCCCTGCCACTGCCAGAACACGTGCGGCATGCCGACCTTGTCGAACACCACGTTGTTCCAGCCGGTCGGCCGGGTATCATCGCGATAGAAACCGCGCAAATAGGTGTACAGCCAGTCGGCGCCACGGGAACGGGCCACCACGGACAGATCCGGCGGCGGCGCGCCCAGCCAGTTCTTGGCATCGGCGGCCATCATGCTGATTTTCATCGGCTCGCCGATCTTGACGCCGTCGGGCAGCAGGTTGTCCTTGATCTGCTGCTCGCTCAGGCCGATATCCATCAGGCGGTTGTAACGCATGGAAACCGCGGAGTGGCAGGACAGGCAGTAGTTGGTGAAGATCTGCGCGCCGCGCTGCAACGACTCGGTGTCCTGGATATTGATCGGAGCCTTGTCGAGGGCCGGGCCGCCTTCATTGGCGAAAGAGGCCAGCGGCAATGCCAGGGCACAAGCGGCGATCAGATGACGAATTTGTTTTTTCATGACAGTCATCCCGTTCGATCAGATATACGACGCAAACAGGTAAGCACCGGCCACAACCAGAGCCACCATGATGGCGAAGTTGATTTTCATCTTCGTGGTCGATTCGGTCACGCGATCGGGTACCGGTACCGAGCCGACGTCGTTCTTGGTGTAGAACGGCATGCCAAGGAAGAAGGCGAAGTAGATCACCGACAGGATCTGCGAAACCACGGTGCGCAGATTGGTTGCCGGCAAGGCGCCCAGCATGCCAAGGCCGATGAAGGAGATCACGAACAGCGCCAGCATGAATTTGAACTTCGGACCGCGATAACGCACCGACTTGATCGGCGAACGGTCAAGCCACGGCAGGAAGGCGATGATCACGACGGCGGCGCCCATCGCCAGCACACCCCACACCTGGGTACCGGCGAACGACGGCACGGCGCGCAGGATGGCGTAGAACGGGGTGAAGTACCAGACCGGCGCGATGTGCGGCGGGGTCTTCAGCGGATCGGCCGGAATGAAGTTGTTGGCTTCCAGGAAGTAGCCGCCCATGTCGGGCAGGAAGAACACGATCAACGAAAACACAATCAGGAACACCGCCACACCGAGTACATCCTTGACGGTGTAATACGGATGGAACGGAATGCCATCCTTCGGCAGGTGGGTGACCGGATCCTTGTTTTTCTTGATTTCCACGCCGTCCGGGTTGTTCGAGCCGACTTCGTGCAGCGCGATAATATGAGCGACCACGAGGGCGAGCAACACCAGCGGCACGGCGATCACGTGAAGCGCGAAGAAGCGGTTCAGGGTGGCGTCGGACACCACGAAGTCGCCGCGAATGAAGACCGACAGGTCCGGACCGATCACGGGAATGGAACTGAACAGGTTGACGATCACCTGGGCGCCCCAGAACGACATCTGGCCCCACGGCAGCAGGTAGCCGAGGAAGGCTTCGGCCATCAGGCACAGGAAGATCAGCATCCCGAAGATCCATACCAGCTCGCGCGGCTGTTTGTAGGAACCGTAGATCAGGCCACGGAACATGTGCAGATAGACCACGACGAAGAACATCGACGCGCCGGTCGAGTGCATGTAGCGGATGATCCAGCCGCCGCCGACATCGCGCATGATGTACTCAACGGAAGCGAAAGCCACCGACACGTTGGTGCCCGGCAGCAACGAGGCGTCCGGTTTGTAGTTCATGGTCAGGAAGATACCGGTGACGATCTGCATCACCAGCACGAGCAGAGCCAGCGAACCGAAGAAATACCAGAAGTTGAAGTTCTTCGGAGCGTAATACTCCGTTATGTGCGACTTAAGGCTGGAAGACAGCGGAAAACGCTGGTCGATCCAGTTAAGCAGGTTTTGTCCTTTGCTCATTTTGCTCCCTCGCTTATTTGTCTTCGCCAATCAACAGGCGGGTGTCGGAGAGGTATTTGTGCGGCGGGATTTCCAGGTTCTTCGGTGCCGGCACCCCCTTGTAGACACGGGCGGCAAGGTCGAACTTGGAGCCGTGACAGGGGCAATAGAAACCGCCGAGCCAGTCCGCGCCCAGATCGGCGGGAGCTAGGTCCGGACGGTAGGTCGGCGAACAGCCCAGATGCGTGCAAATGCCCACGGCAACCAGCAGGTTGGGCTTGATCGAGCGCGTGCCGTTCTTGCAATAGGCCGGCTGCTGATCCATGTCGGATTGCGGGTCGGTCAGCTTGTCGTTCAGCTTGGCAAGGTTCTTCACCTGTTCGTCGGTCCGGTTCAACAGCCATACCGGTTTGCCGCGCCATTCGACGTTGATCTTCTGGCCCGGCTCCATCTTGCCGATCTCGACTTCAACCGGGGCCCCGGCGGCCTTGGCGCGCTCGGACGGGAAAAAACTCATCAGGAATGGGGTGGCCACACCGGCAGCCGCCACTCCTCCAACAGCGCTGGTTGCAACCGTCAGAAAACGACGGCGCCCCGCATCGACGTGTTGTTCACTCATTACAGTCATCCTCAAATCGTGGAAACCGAGCTCAAAACTTTCCAATTTTACCCGATTACCAGCAGGGACTTAAAGCGTTTATGCCAACAAATTGATGGCAAACGCAAAATTTCCCTTAAACCGGGTTAAAAAGGTCGACAAATTGCACATCAATGCCAGTTTCATCCGCGAGCCACGTGCCCAGCGCCTGAACGCCGTATCGCTCAGTGGCATGATGACCTGCAGAAATAAACAACACATCATACTCTAAAGCCATATGGTGGTTCTGCTCGGACACCTCGCCCGTCAGGAAGGCGTCAACACCCAAATCGATGGCTTTCTGAAAATAGCTTTGCGCTCCTCCGGTGCACCAGGCCACGCGGCGCACGGGTTTGTCGGGGCGCCCCAGCAACAGCGGCGCGCGGCCGAGCGCCGCGCCGATGGTATCGGCCCATTCCGTGCCGGCAAGCGTACGGGCAAGGCTGCCGTGCCACAACAGCTCCATGTCCCCGACCCGGCCTTCGGGCTCTATGCCCAGCCTTTTGGCCAGCGTGGCATTGTTGCCGACTTCGGGATGGGCATCCAGAGGCAGGTGGTACGCGACAAGATTGATGTCATGGTCAAGCAGGGTTTTCAGGCGCCGCCGCTTGAGTCCATTGACCCGGGCGTCCTCGCCTTTCCAGAAATAGCCGTGATGCACCAGCACCATGTCGGCATCGAGGCGAACCGCCTCGTCGATCAACGCTTGCGAGGCCGTTACCCCGGTCACGACGCGCTTCACCGTCTCGCGGCCTTCGACCTGCAAACCGTTCGGCGCATAGTCGCTAAACCGCCAGGGTTCGAGCAGCGTGTCCATGCGGCTCAGAAGATCATTGCGATTCATTGTCTCTCCTTTACCGTATTGTGAAAGAAAAAACCCCCTGCGCGCAATGCGCAGGGGGTTTTGCGAACGGAGGTCGCGAGACTTACATCATGCCGTCCATGCCCATGCCGCCCATGCCGGCCGGAGCCGCCGGCTTGTCTTCCGGCAGTTCGGCGATCATGCAATCGGTGGTCAGCATCAGGCCGGCTACGGATGCGGCGTGCTGCAGAGCGGAACGGGTCACCTTGGCGGGGTCCAGAACGCCCATTTCCAGCATGTCGCCGTATTCGCCGGTCGCGGCGTTGTAACCGAAGTTGCCCTTGCCTTCCAGAACCTTGTTCACCACGACGGACGGCTCATCGCCGGCGTTGGCGACGATCTGGCGCAGCGGCGCTTCGATGGCCTTCAGAACGATCTTCACACCGGCTTCCTGATCGGCATTGTCGACCTTCAGGGTTTCCAGCGTCGAGCGGGCGCGCAGCAGGGCGACACCGCCACCGGCCACCACACCTTCTTCAACGGCGGCGCGGGTAGCGTGCAGCGCGTCTTCGACACGGGCCTTCTTTTCCTTCATTTCGACTTCGGTCGCGGCGCCGACCTTGATCACGGCCACACCGCCGGCCAGCTTGGCCACGCGTTCCTGCAGCTTTTCGCGGTCGTAATCGGAGGTGGCTTCCTCGATCTGGCGGCGGATTTCGCCGACACGGGCCTGGATGGTCGCGGCTTCGCCGGCACCGTCGATGATGGTGGTGTTTTCCTTGGCGACTTCGACGCGCTTGGCCACGCCCAGCATGTCGAGGGTCACTTTTTCCAGGGTCAGGCCGACTTCTTCGGCGATCACGGTACCGCCGGTCAGAATGGCGATGTCCTGCAGCATGGCCTTGCGACGGTCACCGAAGCCCGGAGCCTTGACGGCGACGGTCTTCAGGATGCCGCGGATGTTGTTCACCACCAGGGTGGCCAGCGCTTCGCCTTCGACATCTTCGGCGATGATCAGCAGCGGACGGCCGGACTTGGCGACTTGCTCGAGAACCGGCAGCAGATCGCGGATGTTCGAGATTTTCTTGTCGAACAGCAGGATGAACGGATTGTCCAGAGCGGCGATCTGCTTGTCCTGATTGTTGATGAAGTACGGCGACAGGTAGCCGCGGTCGAACTGCATGCCTTCGACGACATCCAGCTCGTTGTTCAGGGACTTGCCGTCCTCGACGGTGATCACGCCTTCCTTGCCGACTTTTTCCATCGCGTTGGCGATGATTTCACCGATATCGGAGTCGGAGTTGGCGGAAATGGAGCCGACCTGGGCGATTTCCTTGCTGGTCGCGCACGGCTTGGCGATTTTCTTCAGCTCGGCGACCAGGGATACGACGGCCTTGTCGATACCGCGCTTCAGATCCATCGGATTCATGCCGGCGGCAACGAATTTCATGCCTTCCTGAACGACGGCCTGGGCCAGTACGGTCGCGGTGGTGGTGCCGTCGCCGGCGACGTCGGAGGTCTTGGAAGCGACTTCCTTGACCATTTGCGCGCCCATGTTCTCGAACTTGTCCTTCAGCTCGATTTCCTTGGCGACGGAAACGCCGTCCTTGGTGATGGTCGGAGCGCCGAAGGAACGGTCCAGAACCACGTTGCGGCCTTTCGGGCCCAGGGTGACCTTCACGGCGTCGGCCAGGATGTTGACACCGGTAACCATCTTGGCACGGGCGGAATCACCGAAACGTACGTCTTTAGCAGCCATTGTTAAACTCTCCAGTATTCAGTCAGTTTCGACAGGGGTCGGAATTACTCTACGACGATGCCCATCACGTCTTCTTCACGCATCACCAGCACTTCATCGCCGTCGATCTTGACGGTCTGGCCGGAGTACTTGCCGAAGAGGACCTTGTCGCCCACTTTCAGTTCCAGAGGATGGCGATCGCCGTTTTCCAGAATCTTGCCGTTGCCAACGGCCAGGACTACGCCCATATCCGGCTTTTCTGCGGCGGCGCCCGGCAGAACGATACCGGACGCGGTTTTTTCTTCCGCCTCGAGGCGCTTGATCACAACACGGTCATGCAGAGGACGAATTACCATTGTTCTCTCCTGAATTTCAGAGGCTGTTGAAAGTTGAACTCATCAAACCAGCGGGAACCGAATGCATTTGGCACTCGGCCTTGACGAGTGCTAATGATATGGGCGCACAAAAGGGGTTTCAAGAGCGACGAAGAGTGAAATTTTTTCAATCGCCCAGAGCGCTGCGATTGATTATACAATCAGGCCCATGGCGGCGATTACACGAGTCCATGCGTCTTCGCGAATTCGGCGATGGCAATCGAGTTCTTCAACTTCAGCTTGTTCAACACCCTGGCCTTGTACGTGCTGACGGTTTTCTGGCTGATATAGAAAATTTCCGAGATTTCCTTGTTGCTGTAACCCTTGGCGATATAGCGCATGATGGCCAATTCCCTGACGGACAGACTCGACAGCGCGTCAGTCGCCTTGCCGTAGGCGGGCCGTCCCTGGGACGCGAGGATGTCTTCCGCGGGAAAACAGTTGTAGCCGGACATGACGGCGCTCGCCGCATTGTAGACTTCCATCATGTCTTTCGATTTCGTCACATAGCCATTGGCTCCCTCTTCGGCCGCCTTGACGGCATAAATCCGCTCCTCCTGCCCGGTCAGAACCAGAATCTTGATCTTCTCGTCGACCCCCTTGATCCGCCGTATCAGCGCCAGCCCGTCCGAGCGCGGCAAACACAAATCCAGCACCACAAGGTCGGGCTTGTGCTGCCGGATTTTTTCCAGTCCTTCCTGCCCGTTGTCGGACTCGTCGACAATGGAAAACTCCTGCCATTTTTCCAGCAGCCCCTTGATGGCGAGACGAATCGCCGGATGATCGTCGATCACAATGACTTTTTTCATTGTCAGGCACCTTCCTGAATCGCGAGATGGTTATGTGGTTTGGCGAAAACAAGAACCGCAAGGTTCCGCTGACAGCCCTTCCGGACGGCTCCGGAACCGACATAGAGCCAATCCAGAGTTTATGCACTAGACGATTGTCACGGCTTGTCGGAGGAGGAGCAATCAGATGCATCACCGAATGGATTTGCTCATTCCGATGTGTCTGTAAGCATGTTTACGGAAACACGTAGCGAATGGATGGAAAACAAGAAGGAGGGATCAGGAGGAAGAATCCGCCCTGCCGGCAGTAACGGAAGGAATGAAAAAACAGCGCGGAAAAGAAAAAACCCGTCTTGCGACGGGCCAAAAGGGTCAATCCACCATGTTCCGGCTACCAGACTTCCAGCATGCCGAGAATGCCTTCCGCCGCCTGGCGTCCTTCGTAAACGGCCCGCACCACAAGATCGGCGCCCCGCACCATATCGCCCCCCGCGAAAATCTTCGGATTGGCCGTTTGCTGCTTGAAGACGGCGCCACCGGCAAGCCGGGTCCGTCCGCGCTCGTCGCAGCGGATTCCCGCCTCCTCGAACCAGTCGGCCGGCTCCGCCTGAAAACCGAAAGCGATGACCACCCTGTCGCACTCGATGCGCGTTTCGGAGCCCGCGACGATCTGCGCCTGCCGGCGCCCGCGGGCATCGGGTTCGCCCAGACGGGTTTCGGCCAGCACGACACTCAAGGCCCCATCCGCTTGCGGTTCAATGGCCACCGGCTGGCGGTTCCACAGAAACTCCACGCCTTCTTCGCGGGCGTTCGCCACCTCGCGCCGCGAGCCGGGCATATTGGCCTCGTCGCGCCGGTAGGCGCAAATCACGCGGCTGGCGCCCTGACGGATCGCCGTGCGGTTGCAGTCCATCGCCGTGTCGCCACCGCCGAGCACGACTACCCGCTTGCCCGACATCGACACCGGTTCTTCGCCGGCGGGCAGGGTTCCCATGTTCTGACGCACCGCATTGATCAGGAAAGGCAGCGCCTTGAGCACACCGGGCAAATCCTCGCCGGGAAAGTCGCCGGTCATCGCCCGGTACGCCCCCATGCCCATGAACACGGCATCGTATTCGTCCAGCAACGCATCGATCGTCACGTCACGACCGATTTCGGTGTTGAGCCGGAACACCACGCCCATTTCTTCCATCATGACGCGGCGCTCCGCCACCACGGTTTTTTCCAGCTTGAACTCGGGAATGCCGAACGTCAGCAGGCCACCGATTTCCTCGTAACGATCGAATACGACCGGGAGCACCCCGTTGCGAACCAGCACGTCGGCGCAGGCGAGTCCCGCCGGGCCCGCGCCGATCACGGCGACACGCTTGCCCGTGGGTCTCACCCGGCTCATATCGGGACGCCAGCCGGCTTTGCGCGCCTCGTCGGTGATGTAGCGCTCCACCGCGCCGATGGTCACCGCGCCAAAACCGCCCTGATTCAGGGTACAGGCGCCCTCGCACAAACGGTCCTGGGGACAGACGCGCCCGCAGATTTCCGGCAGCGAATTGGTCTTGTGCGACAGCTCGGCCGCATCGAACAGCCGGCCTTCCTGCACCAGGGCCAGCCAGTCCGGAATGTAGTTGTGGACCGGACACTCCCATTCGCAATAAGGATTGCCGCAGGACAGGCAGCGCCCCGCCTGATCGGCGGCATCGGTGGCGCTCAGCGGCCGGTAGATTTCCATGAACCGTACCCTGCGCACCTCGGCCTCCACCTTCTGGCCGGGATTGCGCGACAGCTTCATGAACTGGAATACGTCACCCATGGTTCACCTCATCAATCTTTCAGCAGGCTGTCGAGCGTCGCAGCCTTGGGTTTGACCAGCCAGAAGTAGTCGACGTGATCATCGAAGTTTTCCAGCATGTCGCGGCCGAGCGCGGAACCGGTCAATTCGACGTGGCGGGCCAGCTTGTCCAGCAGGAAAGCCCGGTACATGCCGGTCGCCTCGCCGTTGATCAAATGAATGTCCACCAGTTCGTTGTTATAACGGTAAGCGAATTTCTCCGAACGATCGTAAACGAAGGCGAAGCCCCCGGTCATGCCCGCGCCGAAGTTGTAACCGGTGCCACCGAGCGAGATCACACAACCGCCGGTCATGTATTCGCAACAATGATCCCCCGCGCCCTCGATGACCGCGAGGGCCCCCGAGTTGCGCACACCGAAGCGCTCGCCCGCCACGCCGGCGGCGAACAGTTGCCCGCCCGTCGCGCCGTAAAGACAGGTATTGCCGATGATGATCGACTCGTGGGAAGGATGGGACGCGCCGCGCGGCGGATAAATCACCAGACGCCCGCCCGCCATGCCCTTTCCGACATAGTCGTTGGCGTCGCCCTCCAGTTCGAGATGCAGGCCGGGGGCGTTCCAGACACCGAAACTCTGTCCGGCCGATCCGGTAAAGCGGATGGACAGGCACCCTTCCGGCAAACCTTCGGCTCCGTGATGCCTGGCGATCAGGCCCGACAGCCGCGCGCCGATCGAGCGGTTGACGTTTTCGATCGGGTATTCGAGCCGCAGCATCCGGCGCTGTTCGATGGCCTCACGGGCATCCACGACGATCCGCGCCGCCAGCTCGCCCTTGTCGAAGGACGGATTGGAATCGGCGGTGGAATGGCGCGGTTCGCTGTCGGGGATGTCGCCATGACGGATCAGCGGCGCGAGATCGAGACGGCGCTGGCGCTCGGTGCGCCCTTCGACCACCTCCACAAGATCCAGCCGCCCCACGAGCTCGCTCATGCTGCGCACGCCGAGCCGGGCCATCCACTCGCGGGTTTCCCGGGCAAGGAACAGGAAATAATTCATCACCCGCTCGGGCAAGCCGGTGAAATGCTTCTCGCGCAACCGCGCGTCCTGGGTCGCCACGCCGGTCGCGCAGTTGTTCAGGTGGCAGATGCGCAGGTACTTGCAGCCGAGCGCTACCATGGGACCGGTTCCGAAGCCGAAGCTCTCCGCGCCGAGAATCGCGGCCTTGACGACATCGAGGCCGGTTTTCAGGCCGCCATCGGCCTGCACCCGGACTCGTCCGCGCAGTCCGTTGGCGCGCAGCACCTGCTGGGTTTCGGCCAGCCCGAGCTCCCACGGCGAGCCGGCGTATTTCACCGAAGTGAGCGGCGAGGCGCCGGTGCCGCCGTCGTAACCGGAAATGGTGATCAGATCGGCGTAGGCCTTGGCCACGCCCGCGGCGATGGTGCCGACGCCGGGTTCGGCGACGAGCTTGACCGACACCAGCGCATCCGGATTGACCTCCTTCAAGTCGAAGATCAGCTGGGCCAGATCTTCGATGGAGTAGATATCGTGATGCGGCGGCGGTGAAATCAGGCTGATGCCGGGCTTGGAGCAGCGCAGCCGCGCGATCAGCGGCGACACCTTGTCGCCGGGCAATTGTCCGCCTTCACCGGGCTTGGCGCCCTGGGCGATCTTGATCTGCAGGACATCGGCGTTGACCAGATAATGCGGCGTCACGCCAAAGCGGCCCGATGCCACCTGCTTGATGCGCGACATGCGCTCCGTACCGTAGCGCGCCGGATCCTCGCCGCCTTCACCGGAGTTGGAGCGGCCGCCCAGGCGGTTCATCGCGATGGCCAGCGCCTCATGCGCTTCGGGAGACAGCGCGCCCAGCGACATGCCGGCCGAATCGAAGCGCTTGAGAATGGCCTCCACCGGCTCCACTTCCTCAAGCGGAATCGGCGCCGGCAACTCCCGTAGGGCGAGCAGGTCGCGGAACATCGCGGCGGGACGATGGTTAACGAGATCCGCGTAGGTTTTCCATGCGTCGTAGTCATTATCCTGCACGGCCTTTTGCAACTGCATCACCACATCGGGGTTGTACGCGTGGAACTCCTCGCCATGCACATACTTGAGCAACCCGCCCTGCACCAGTCCCCGGGCGGGATTGAAGGCCAGTCGCGCGAGGGCCTTCTGATCGGACTCGAAATCGGCGAACGCCGCCCCCTGGATACGGCTCACCGTGCCTTTCAGGCACAGCTCGACCACCTCTTCGTGAATGCCCACCGCCTCGAACAATTGCGCCCCGCGGTAGGACGCGATGGTCGAAATACCCATCTTGGAGAGCACCTTGAGCAGGCCCTTGTTGATGCCTTTGCGGTAGTTTTGCAAGGCCTGATTGACCTTGAGCCCGACTTCGCCGCGGCCGACCATGTCGATGATGGTCTGGTAGGCCAGATAGGGATAGACGGCCGTCGCGCCGTAGCCGATCAGACAGGCCATCTGGTGCGCATCGCGCACCGTGGCGGTTTCGACCAGGATATTGGTTTTGCAGCGCAAGCCCAGATCGATCAGCGCGTGATGCACGGCTCCGGTTGCGAACAGCGCATGAATCGGCAGCCGCCCTTCGCAGAAGGATCGGTCGGACAACACCACGATCACCGTGCCTTCGCGCACGGCATCGACCACATGCCCGATAAGCCGGCGGATGGCGCCTTGAAGATCCGTTTCGGCCGGGTCGTAACACAAATCGAAAGTCGTCGCGCAAAGATACGGCTCGGGCCGCGTGGTGACCTTGATGAATTTCTCGTGCGACAGCACGGGCGAGCGTACCTCGAGGCGCCGGGCATGCTCGGCGCTCTCCTCGAACATGTTGCGCTCCGGCCCGAACACCGAGTTCAGCGACATCACCACCGCCTCGCGGATCGGATCGATCGGCGGGTTGGTCACCTGGGCAAATTGCTGGCGCAGATAGTCGAACGGCGAACGCACTTTGCTCGACAGCACGGCCATCGGCGTATCGTCGCCCATCGAACCGACGGCCTCGATGCCTTCGGCGGCGAGCACGCGCAGGATCTGGGTACGCTCCTCCAGACTGAGATTGAACAGTTTCTGGCCAGTCAGCAATGCGTCGGCATCCATCGGCGCCAGCGTGGAATCGTCCTCGATGGACAGTTCGAGGTAGCGCGCGCTGTCCTTGATCCACTGGCGATAGGGCTTGGCGCTCTTGAGCCGGGCATCGATCTCCTCGGGAAGCAGGAGCTCGCCGGTGGACAGATCGGCCGCGAAAAGCTGGCCGGGCTTGACACGCCCCTTCTTCACCACGTCTTCGGGACGGTATTCCCATACGCCGACTTCCGACGCGATGGTCAGGATGTTGTCGCGTGTCAGCACCCAGCGCGCCGGACGCAAGCCATTGCGGTCAAGCAGGCAGGCGGCATAGCGTCCGTCCGTCATGACGATGCCAGCCGGGCCATCCCAGGGCTCCATGTGCATCGAATTGAACTCGTAAAAAGCGCGCAGATCCTTGTCGGTGCTGTCGACGTTCTGCCAGGCCGGCGGCACCAGCAGGCGCAACGCCCGGAACAGCGGGATGCCACCCATCAGCAGCGTCTCGAGCATGTTGTCGAGGCTCATCGAGTCGGAACCGGTGGCGTCCACGATCGGCCGGATCTTCTCCATGTCGATGAACGGCGAGGACAGGATGCGTTCGCGCGCCCGGGACCAGTTGCGGTTGCCCTGCACGGTGTTGATCTCGCCGTTGTGGGCGAGATAGCGGAAAGGCTGCGCCAGGCGCCATTGCGGCCAGGTATTGGTGGAAAAGCGCTGGTGGAATACGGCGAGGCTGGACTCGAAACGCTCGTCCTGCAGATCGAGGAAAAACTTCGGGAGGTTTTCCGGGGTGACCAGCCCCTTGTAGGACAGGGTGTGCGGCGACAGGGTCGGCACGTAAAAATGCCCGTCCTCGTCGCGGTTGGCCTTTTCGGCGAGGCGCCGCCCCATGAACAACCGCCGCTGGAAGGTCAACTCGTCCATGCCGAACGGACAGTTCACGAAAACCTGCGAAATGGCGGGCAGCGTGGCTGCGGCATACTCGCCGCAGGCCTCGGGGTCGACTGGGACGGAGCGGTAGCCCGCCACTTCGAGTCCTTCGGCCTCGAGGTGTTCTGCCAACCGCCTCAGACTGCGACGACCGACAGCGTCGTCGGGATGGTGGAACACCAGTCCGGCGGCGTACACTGCTTTCAGAACCAGTCCGGCCTCGGCCGCCGTCTCGCGCAAAAACCCGTCGGGTTTTTTGAACAAGAGCCCGCAACCGTCGCCGGATTTACCGTCCGCGGCCACTGCGCCGCGGTGGGTCAGGCGGGCAAGGGACGCAATGGCGGTCTTGACGATCCAGTGGCTGGGCTTGTCGTCCAGTTGGGTGATCAAACCGAAGCCGCAGCTGTCCTGCTCGAATTCGGGGCGATACAACGTACCCTGCAACCAGCGCTGTCTGTCCATGGTGAATGCCTGTTTTATTGTGTAATGAATGAATCGATTCTAAAGGCAAGGCCCGACCCCAGGCAACTGCTATTTGTGCAGCGCATTAAATGTTTTAAATCATGGTGTTAAACGTTTTTTCGCGAGTTTTTCTCGAAATATCGAAACAAAAAAACAATCTTTTTCTTGCTTGTTTGTGACGTACAAATTCAGAAAAACGACACAAATGAGATATTTTGACGCTATACAACAAACACCTTTTAGAGCAAAAAGGTATATTGTCAAACAATAAACAATGAATGCCATGCCGCCACAAACCCGCCATTCCCCTCTCGCCCGGCAACTGGCCGATCAGGTTTTTTCCCGTTCCGCCGGCGCGCCGCTCGTGGGAGGGAATGCCATACGGCTGCTGTTCGACAGCAAGGAAAACTTTCCGGCCTGGCTGGACAGTATCCGCAACGCCAGGCACAGCATCCTGATGGAAATGTACCTGGTGGGTTCGGACAGCTTCGGGCGGGAACTGTGCCAGGCACTGGCCGAGCGTGCCCGCGCCGGTGTGCGTGTCGTTCTGGTCTACGACTGGCTCGGGTCGTGGGTCGCGCAGTGCCGCGGCGTGTTCGCCGAACTGGCCGCGGCCGGCGGCCAGGTGGTCCGATACAATCCGCCATCGACCGGCAACCTGCTGGGACTGTTCGGCCGCGACCATCGCAAGCTGATCGTCGTCGACAGCGAAGTCGCCTATATTTCCGGCTTGTGCGCCAGCGCGCGCTGGGAAGGGGCCAATGGCACGGAACCCTGGCGCGATACGGGCCTCGCCCTGCGCGGGCCGCTGGTCGGCGAAGCCATCAACGCCATCGCCGATACCCTGCTGCACTGCGGTCATCCGCTTCGGGAAGAGACGCTGGAAGAATTGCACCGGAGGGTACCCGAGAGCGCCGGCAATGTGGCGGCGAGGCTGATCGCCACCACCCCCGCCACGGCGCACATGATGCGTCTTGACCTTCTGGTCGCGGGGTTTGCCCGCCATACGCTCTGGCTGACCGACGCCTACTTCGTCGGCACCAGCCTCTACATGATGGCGCTCAAGGAAGCCGCGCGTGACGGTGTCGATGTGAGGCTGCTGGTGCCGCGCGCCAGCGATATTCCCTGGATCGCGGCGCTGTCGCGCACCCTCTACCGTCCCTTGCTGGAGGCAGGGGTTCGCGTGTTCGAATGGAACGGGCCGATGATCCATGCCAAAACGGCCATGGCCGACCGGCGCTGGGCAAGGATCGGCTCGACCAATCTCAATATTTCAAGTTGGCTCGCCAACCGCGAACTGGATGTGGCCATCGAAGATGAAGGCATCGCGGCGCAGATGGCCGACCGGTTTCTGGCGGATCTGGACAATGCCACGGAAATCGTACTCGGCGCGCGCCGGATCCCGGTGCTGACGCACCCCCGTCCGGTGACGCCAGGATCGCGCCGAACGCCTTCAGCCGCCGCCGCGGCGACGGCCGCCGCACGGCAGGCGGCGCGCATCGGCGACGTGATGGGCGCCGCGGTGCGAGGCACGCGCGCGGTGGAGGGTGGCGAAGCCGGGGCGTTCATGACCATCGGCGCCATTTTGCTGGGTCTTGCCCTGGCCATCCTGGCGTTTCCGAAACTGCTCGCCTACCCCCTGGCCATCGTGCTGCTGTTTTCCGGCGGAGCGATCCTGCTGCGCGCGGTGACATTGCGCCTGGATGGACTCGCGGAACGAAAAAAACAACACCCGGCAAGACGCCCCGACACGACCGACCGCACTGACACGCATTGATTTTTCTCGCGGTTCCGGCCACTGCTTCACCTTCCCGCAATTCATTAGGCATATTATTTGCGCATCCTGTCAGGTAATGGGTCTACAATTCGCGCTTCCCGTTCCCACCCCGGCTTCTCTTCACCCTTCAAGGGAGGATGCAAGGCATGCAGTTTCAGTTTCCTATCGTCATCATCGATGAAGACTTCCGCACCGAGAACACCAGCGGCTCGGTGATCCGCGAACTGGCTCTGGCCATCGAGAAACAGGGCATGCCGGTCGTCGGCTACACGAGCTATGGCGATCTGGCCTCCTTCGCCCAGCAACAAAGCCGCGCATCGGGCTTCATCCTGTCCATCGACGACGAAGAGTTCAGCTCGGAGGATCTGGCCGATGAAGTGCTCGGCAACCTTTACAGCTTCGTGGCCGAAATCCGCCGCCGCAATCCCGATATCCCGGTCTATCTCTTTGGAGAAACCCGCACGGCGCGCCACGTGCCCAACGATATCCTGCGCGAGCTGCACGGCTTCATCCACATGCACGAGGACACGCCGGAGTTCGTGGCCCGGCACATCATCCGCGAAGCCCGCTCCTACCTTGAGACACTGGCGCCGCCGTTTTTCCGGGCGCTGGTCGATTACGCGAACGACGGCTCCTACTCCTGGCACTGCCCCGGCCACTCCGGCGGTGTCGCGTTCCTGAAAAGCCCCGTGGGCCGCATGTTTCACCAGTTCTTCGGCGAAAACATGCTGCGCGCCGACGTGTGCAACTCGGTCGACGAACTGGGACAACTGCTCGATCACACGGGGCCCGTTGCCGCCAGCGAGCACAATGCCGCGCGGATTTTCCACGCCGATCACCTGTTTTTCGTCACCAACGGCACGTCGACCTCCAACAAGATCGTCTGGCACTCCACGGTGGCGGCCGGCGACATCGTCATTGTCGATCGCAACTGCCATAAATCGAACCTGCACGCGATCATGATGACCGGCGCCATTCCGGTTTTCCTGATGCCGACACGCAACCATTACGGAATCATCGGCCCGATTCCGCGCTCCGAGTTATCCCCCGCGTCCATCCGCGAAAAAATCCTCGCCAACCCGTTCGCCCGGGAAGCGCTCGAAAAACATCCGGAACGCCGTCCGCGCATTCTGACGCTGACCCAGTCGACCTACGACGGCATTCTCTACAACGTGGAGCAGATCAAGGGACTGCTGGACGGAGAACTGGATACGCTGCACTTTGACGAAGCCTGGCTGCCGCATGCCGCGTTTCACGAGTTCTACCGCGATTTTCACGCGATCGGCGAAAACCGCCCACGCTGCAAGGAATCCCTGGTGTTCTCCACCCAGTCGACGCACAAGCTCCTGGCCGGGCTTTCGCAAGCGTCCCAAATCCTGGTCCAGGATCCGGAAAACCGCAAACTCGATCGCCACAGCTTCAATGAAGCGTATCTGATGCATACCTCGACGAGCCCGCAATACGCGATCATCGCCAGTTGCGATGTGGCCGCGGCGATGATGGAGCCGCCTGGCGGCACGGCACTGGTGGAGGAGTCGTTGCTCGAAGCGCTCGATTTCCGTCGCGCCATGCGCAAGGTCGACCAGGAGTACGGCAAGGACTGGTGGTTCCGGGTCTGGGGACCGGACGAGTTGTCCAGCGACGGCATCTGCGAACAGGACAGTTGGCGCTTGCGTGCCGGCGAGACCTGGCACGGATTCGCCGGCATCGAGGACAATTTCAATCTGCTCGATCCGATCAAGTGCACGCTGCTCACGCCTGGTTTGTCGGTGGACGGCACCTTCGCGGAACAGGGTATCCCGGCGGCGATCGTGACCAAGTACCTCGCCGAGCATGGCGTGGTCGTCGAAAAAACCGGGCTTTACTCGTTCTTTATCATGTTCACCATTGGCATTACCAAGGGACGCTGGAATACGCTGTTGACGTTGCTGCAGCAATTCAAGGACGATTATGACCGTAACGCGCCGATGTGGCGCATCATGCCGGAATTCGTCGCGCGTCAGCCCCGCTACGAACGGATGGGGCTGAGAGATCTGTGCCAGCGCATCCACGAGGTATACCGGGAGCACGATATCGCGCGGCTGACAACCCAGATGTACGTCTCCGACATGGTTCCGGCGATGCGGCCTTCCGACGCCTTCGCCATGATGGCTCATCGGGAAATCGAGCGGGTGCCGCTCGCACGTCTGGAAGGACGCGTCACGGCGGTGATGCTGACCCCGTATCCGCCGGGTATCCCGCTGCTGGTGCCCGGCGAACGGTTCAACAAAACCATCGTCGACTACCTGCGTTTTGTGGAAACGTTCAACCGGCTGTTGCCGGGTTTCGAAACCGATGTTCACGGTCTGATTCCCGAAACGGTGGATGGCCTGACGGTGTACGGCGTCGACTGCACCGTGGAAAAGCAATTGTAAGCAAACAATGACGTTAACAAGCATGCTGGGCGGCTTCATGCGCCGCCACTGGAAAAGCTATCTTGCCGCGGGACTGACGCTGGCGGGCATCGCCCTGCTCTCCGTGTCGGTACCGCGCAGGATAGGCCACATCATCGACAAACTGGCGACCCGCTCGCTCGCGCCGGGGGAACTGGCCACCGAACTTGGCATTCTGGTTGTCATGGGACTGGCCATCTACGGTTTGCGGGTCGCCTGGCGTCTGACGCTGTTTCCGGTGTCCTACCAACTGGGCGTCGAACTGCGCCACCGTCTTTATGAACGACTGTCGCGGCAAGGACCGCCGTTCTTCCAGCACCAGCGCACCGGCGACCTGATGGCGCTGGCCACCAACGACATCGATGCGGTGGAAATGACGGCCGGCGAAGCGGTACTCGCCGGTTTCGATGGCACGATGACGCTCGTCATGGTGCTGGCCATGATGATCCTCGGTGTCGACTGGCGCCTCGCCCTGATCGCGCTGATCCCGTTTCCGGTGATGGCCCTGGCGTTCTGGTGGATTTCCTCGCATGTGCACGATGCGTGGAAAACCTCCCTCGATAACTTCAGCCGTCTGAACGAACACACGCAGGAAACCCTGGGCGGCATCCGCACGCTGCGCTCCCTGGGACTCACCGGCCGGTCGGCCGGCACCTTTTCGGCGATCGCCGGCGACGCCGCCGACGCCAGCCTGAGGGCCCAGCGCTGGGAAGCCGCCTACGAACCCGCCGTCGGTCTGACCCTCGGCGCCGCCGTCACCCTGACACTGGCCGCCGGCGGAGCATTTGTCTGGCACGGCGAAATGACCATCGGTACCCTGACCGGCTTTACCATGTACCTTGGCCAATTGATCTGGCCGATGTTCGCCATGGGCTGGGTCACCACCTTGCTCGCGCGCGGCAAGGCCGCCTGGAGCCGCCTGGAACCGGTGCTGTCGGAACCGGACAGCATCGCCGACACCGGCACGATCCTCGAGCCGCCCGCCGGCGAGATCCGCGCCGATGCGCTGACCTTCATCTACCCCGGCCAGCACCTTCCCGCCCTGCAAGACTTCACGGTTCAATTGGGGAAGGGCGAAACGCTCGGCCTCGTCGGGCCAACCGGATCCGGCAAGACCACGTTCTTGCGCTTGCTGCTGCGCCAGTACGCAGCGACGGGCGGAGAACTCTCGTGGGGAGGCTATCCGGTATCGGACTACCGCCTTGAGGCATTGCGCCAAGGGCTAAGCTGGGTGCCGCAGGAGCCTTTCCTGTTTTCCGCGTCGATCGCCGAGAACATCGCGTTGTCGCGCCCGCTGGCGACGCGTCGGGAAATCGAGGAAGCGGCGCGGCTCGCCGCGATCCATGAGGACATACTGCGTTTCCCCAAGGGCTACGATACGCCCGTCGGAGAAAAGGGCATCACACTGTCGGGCGGACAACGCCAACGCGTGGCCATCGCCCGCGCCCTGCTGTCACCGGCCCCCCTTCTGCTGCTGGACGACGCGCTCTCGGCGGTGGACACCGAAACCGAAACACGCATTCTGGCGCATCTCAGGGAAGCCCGGCTGGGGCGCACTGTCATCATTGTCAGCCACAGGTTGAGCGCCGTGATGGACGCCGACCGCATTCTCGTGCTGCGTGGCGGCCACGTAACGGAAAGCGGTGATCACGCCGCCTTGCTCAACGCCGGCGGCTGGTATGCCGGCCAATGGCGTTACCAACAGCTGGAGGCCAGTCTGGATGCCCTCTGAACATCAGGCCAACGGGGCCGAACGGCTTGGCGCATTGCGACTGCTTGGCAAGGTGGCGGCGCCGGACCGCCGCCACATCGCGCGGGGGATGGCCTGGCTCCTTCTCGCCGCGGCGCTCGAAGCGCTCGGCCCGCTGCTGGGCAAGCATTTCATCGACCACTACCTGATCCCCCGGAATCAGGACCTCCTCTCTATGGGACTTCTGGTGGGGGGCGCGCTGCTCGCCGGCTGGACCGCGGGGATTCTGCGCTATCTGCAATTGGTCAGGCTCGCCGGCCTGGCGATGAGATCGGTCCGAAGGTTGCGCGAAGAGGTCTACCGGCATGTGCTGTCCCTGCCCATGGCGTTTTTCGATCGGGCCATCACCGGACAACTGGTCAGCCGGGTGACCAACGACACCGAGGCCGTCAAGACACTCTACGTGCAAGTGCTGTTCGTCATGCTGGACAACCTGATTCTGTTGACCGGCGCGATGGTGGCGATGGCGTGGCTCGACTGGCGCCTGATGCTCATCGTCTTGCTCCTCGTTCCCGCCGTCGTGATTATCGTCTGGCTCTACCAGCGCCTGAGCGCGCCCGCCGTCGCCCGTTCCCGCGCCTTGCGCAGCGACATCAACGCCCAGATGGCCGAAAGCATCGCCGGCATGCCGGTGCTGCAGGCGGACAATGCGCAGAAGCGCTTCGGCGAACGCTTGCTCGGGACCAGCTGGCTGCATTACGAGGCGCGCATGGGGGAGCTGCGCGCCAATGCCTGGCTCCTGCGCCCCGTGCTCGATCTATTGAATGTCTTGCTGCTGGTCACCGTGCTGTACAGTTTCGGCGGGCGCCCTCCCGGCGGCCTCGAAGTCGGCGTGCTCTACGCGTTTGTCAGCTACATCGCCAGGGTGGTGGAACCGCTGATCCAGATTACCCTGCAATTTAGCCAATTGCAGCAATCGCTGGTCGCGGCGGCCCGGGTGAATGTGCTGCTGGCCGAAGAACCGGCGCCCGGAACCGGTGGACAGGCGCGGATCACCGCCGGCGCGATCGATATCCGCGACCTGAGTTTCGGTTACGACCCGGCCAATCGGGTGCTCCACGACCTGAGCCTGTCGATTCCGGCCGGCAGTTTCATCGGTATCGTCGGCCACACCGGCAGCGGCAAGTCCACGCTGCTGTCTTTGCTGCTGCGCTTTTACCGACCGCAATGCGGTGAAATCCGCCTGGATGGCGAAGCGCTGGAACAGTTCGACGACGAAGTGTTCCAGCGCCACGTCGGCCTGGTGCCGCAGGAGCCATTCCTGCTCGCCGGGTCGGTGAAGGACAATATCGACATGGGCAGGGGCCTCTCTCCGGCGCAGATCGAGGCCGCCGCGCGGGCGGCCCGCGCCCACGAATTCATCCTGGATCTGGAGCACGGCTACGACACACCGCTCGGCGAAGGTGGAGCCCGTCTCGCGACCGGACAGAAACAGCTTCTGGCCATCGCCCGCGCCCTCGCGGGCTCGCCCAGCGTGCTGTTCCTCGACGAAGCCACCTCGCACATCGACAGCGAGACAGAGCGCATCGTCCAGGAGGCTCTGGACGCGCTCAAGGGCCGTGTCACCGTGGTCGCCATCGCCCATCGCCTCTCCACCATCCGCGACGCGGACCGGATTATCGTACTCAATCACGGCCGCCTGGCCGAGTCGGGTACGCATGAAGCCCTGATGGCGAAAGAGGGCGGGCTCTACCAACGGCTCTATCTGCTTCAGCAAATGGGCGACACGGACGCTTGAGCCGGCGCTCAGGCCAAGGCCTGCTCCAGGTCGCCGATCAGGTCGGCGACGTCTTCGATGCCGACCGACAAGCGTAACAGTCCTTCACGAATCCCGAGACGATGCTTGTCGGAGGCGGTCATCGACCCGTGCGACATGGTCGCCGAGTGGTTGATCAGCGACTCGACACCGCCCAGCGATTCGGCAAGACCAAAGAAACGCAAGCGCTCGGCGACACGGGAGGCCGCCGCGCGGCTGTCATCGGCCAGGTAAATCGAAATGATGCCGCCGAACCGCGCCATCTGGCGCCGCGCCAGAGCGTGATCCGGATGCGAGGCCAGCCCGGGGTACATCACCCGTTCCACGGCCGGATGACTGTCCAGCCACACCGCGATTTTTTCGGCATTGTCGCAGTGCCGCTCCATGCGCAACGCCAGCGTCTTGATACCGCGCATCACCAAAAAACAGTCCTGCGGGCCGGGCACCGCGCCGGCGGAATTCTGGATGAAGCGGATCCGGCGCGCGAGCGCGTCGTCGCGCACCACGGCAAGACCGAGCAACACGTCGGAATGACCACCGAGGTATTTGGTGGCCGAGTGCACCACGATATCGGCGCCCAGTTCGAGCGGCCGCTGCAGATACGGGGTCGCGAAGGTGTTGTCGATGGCGACGGGCACCCCGGCCTCACGGGCTATCCGCGACAGCGCCGAGATGTCGACCAGCTTGAGCAGGGGATTGCTCGGGCTTTCCAGCCAGACCAGCTTCACCGTGTCGGAGAGCGCGGCGGCAAGGTTCCCCGGATCGCCAAGATCGAGAAACGTCACCTTGATGCCCGCGGGTTCCAGCACCCGGGTCAGAAGCCGCCATGCCCCGCCATACAGGTCGGCGACCGCGATCACCTCGTCGCCCGGCGACAGCGTGGCGCGCAGCACGGCATCGATGGCCGCCATCCCGCTGGCAAAGGCGAAACCGTGCCTCCCCTCCTCCAGCGAGGCAATACACGCCTCGAGGCTCTCCCGGGTCGGCGTGCCGCTTCGGGCATAGGCGAACGGCAGCGCTTCCCCAATACGGTCATGGACGAACACCGAACTCTGATAAATCGGCGGCATCACGGCACGGTTGTGCTCATGGTGGTCATAACCGGCGTGAATGGCGCGCGTGGCGAACTGCAATTTGTTGTTATCGGACATGGAGCGGTCTCCCCCTGTGTGATGGAAACGAGAGCCTCGTACGGTGTACATCATACCCCCCTTACCACAAGAAAATGTCATTGCCATTTTTCATATAGAGATAACGGTTGGAACGATTAAACCGTTGGATATCGCTTCACTTCGCTTGATATCTGGCAAATAAAACGGACGCTTGACTTTACAGAGGCCGCCTTTCGGGATAAGGTGCCTCGTTTTGTAACGCTTTGTAATTCTTCAATGCTTGATCGCGCCTTTGATTTCCTGTTCCACCAAGCCTCCCTCTTCCCCCGCCAGGACTGCCTTTCGGCGCGGCGCGGAAAAGAGTGGACGCGGCTGTCGACCACTGACACCGTGGAACGAGTCAACCGCATCAGCCTCGGGCTGATGGGCATCGGCATAGAAAAAGGCGACAAGGTCGCCATTGCGGCGGACAATTGCCTGGAATGGACCTTGGTCGACCTCGCTCTGCAGCAGATCGGAGCGGTCAGCGTACCGCTGTACCCGACCTGCACGCTGGACGACGCACGCTACATCCTCGCCCATGCCGAAGTCAAACTGGCCTTCGCCGGCTCCGCCTCCCTCGCCCGCAAGCTGACGGACGCGCTGTGTGGCTCCGAATGCCCGATTTACGGTTTTGTCCAGATCGACGGTATCGCCGGTCTTGACGAACTTGAAGCGCAGGCCGATCAGGCCCGCGTCGACGAACTGGATACCATACGCGCCGGCATCACCGCCGACGATGTTTTCACCATCATTTACACCTCGGGCACGACCGGCCGCTCCAAGGGCGTGGTACTCAACCACCGCAACGTCACGAGCACGGTCAGGTCCGTGGCCGCCCACACCGGACTGCCCCAGGGCAGCTGCCGTGCGCTGAGCTTCCTGCCGCTGTCGCACATTTTCGAGCGGGCGGGTGTGCTGTACTACATGTACACCGGCACCGCCGTGTATTTCGCCACGGTCGAAACGCTGTCCACGGCGCTCGCCGAAGTGCGGCCCCATACCTTCAGCGCCGTGCCGCGCGTGCTGGAGAAGGTGTACGAGAAACTCGTCGGCAAGGCCAGAACGCTCAAGGGGGTGCAACGGCGCATTTACCTGTGGGCCTTGCGCATCGCCGAAAATTACGAACCGTCGCGCAGCCTGTCGCCGCTTGGCGCACTGCAATTCGCCCTCGCCAGAAAACTCGTGTTCAGCAAGTGGCATGCCGCCATGGGCGGCGAGCTGCGCTGGATCAACGTCGGCTCCGCCGCCCTGCAGCCGCGCTTGGCGCGCATGTTCTGGGCGGCCGGCGTGGTGGTCAGCGAAGGCTACGGCATGACCGAAGCGGCGCCGGTGATTTCCGCCAACCCGTTCAGCGCCCGCGACGTGCGCATCGGCACGGTGGGCATCGCCATGCCCGGCGTGGAAGTGAGGCTCGCCGACGATGGCGAGATCCTGGTGCGCGGCCCCAACGTGATGGTCGGCTACTACAAGGAGCCGGAGCTGACCGCCGAAGCCCTCGCCGGCGGCTGGCTGCACACCGGCGACATCGGTGTCGTGGAGGATGGCTACATCCGCATCACGGACCGCAAGAAGGAAATGTTCAAGACATCGAACGGCAAGTACATCGCGCCGCAGATCATCGAGAACAAACTGAAGGAATCGGCCTTCATCGACCAGATCATGGTGGTGGGCGACGGGCAGAAGTACGCCAGCGCGCTGATCGTCCCTCTCTTCGAAAAACTGCGCGAATGGTGTTCCGATCATGGCATCGCTTACACGAGCGATTCCGAAATGGCGCGCCATCCCCGCATCGTCGAGCTGATCGATCGCGAGATCAAGCGCTTCAACCGCCAGTTCGGCAGTTGGGAACACATCAAGAAGTTCTCCCTGGTGGAAACCCCGTGGTGTGTCGACCGCGGCGAACTGGCCCCGACGTTGAAGCTTCGCCGCAAGGTCATCGCGGAGCGTTGCCGGCACCTGATCGAAAGCATGTACGCCCACCCGGAGCCGGCCTGACCGCGCCCGCCGCTAGCGGCGAAAGGCCAGCGACAATCTGGCCTCGACCCGCTTCTGAACCCTCTCGAACGCGAAACTGAGCGCCCAGTAGATCCCGGCCGCCGCCAGATACAAAGGCAGCGGCTGGAATGTCTGGGCGATCGCGTCCTTGGTCGCCAGCATCAGTTCCGTCACGGTAATGACCGAGACCAACGAGGTATCCTTGATCAGGCTGATCAGACTGTTGGACAGGCTTGGCACGGCCAGGCGCAGCGCCTGCGGCGCGATGATGTGCCGCATGGTCTGCCACCAGGAAAACCCGAGCGACAAACCCGCGTCCCATTGTCCGCGCGGCACGCCATCCAGCGCTCCGCGCATGCTTTCGGACAGGTAGGCGGCCACATTGAGCGTCAGGGCGAGAATCCCGGCCGGCACCGGCTCAAGCTCGATTCCCGCGCCCGGCAAACCGTAATAGATCACAAAAATCTGCACCAGCAGCGGCGTGCCGCGGATCGCGCTGACGTAAACCGCGGCTATCCGGGCGAGGATGGGCAACGCCGCCACCCGCACCAGCGCCACCAGGAAGCCGAGCATCAGGCCGAGCACCATCGCCGCGACCGCGAACATCAGGGTATAGCCGGCTCCCTTGAGCATCAGGGGCATCGCGGCCCCTATCACATTCCACATTTCCATCGGGACTCAGGGCTTTTTCGCACCGGGCGCGCGCGAGACGTCGATGCCGAACCACTTGACCGAGATCTTGCGGAAGCTGCCGTCGTTCTTCATATCGGTCAACGCCTTATCGATGGCCGCCTTGAAGCCGGGGTTGTTCTTGACGAACGGGAAACCCATGCTGGCGACATCGCCCACCGCCCCGGCCGCCTTGACCGGCAGGTGCGATTCGCGAATGGCGAATGGAATCAGCAGGCTGTCGTTGAGCGCCGCGTCGATGCGGCCGGTCGCCAGATCCTGCAGGTACTCCGGCGCGCCCGGATAGGTTTTCACCTCGACACCCGGCACCGCCTTGGCCATATCGGCATAGTTGCTGCCCTGCCCCACACCAACCTTGCGGCCTTTCAGATCGGCCAGCGACGCGAAGCGTCGGGTCTCGTTCTTGCGCACGATCAGTTGCGCGCTGGAGAAGGTATAAGGCTGGCTGAAATCGAAGGTCTGCTTGCGTGCGTCGGTGATGCCCACCTGGTTGGCCACGATGTCGTACTTGCCGGCCTGCAGGCCGGCGAGCATACCGCTCCATTCCGTGGTGGTGAACTCCGGCTTGACCTTCAGACGGCGTGCGACCTCGCGCACGACATCGACATCGAAGCCGGTCAGTTCCTGCTTGGCATCCTTGAAATTGAACGGAGGATAGGTACCCTCAAGCGCCACGCGCAACGTGCCGCGCTGGCGAACGGTATCGAGAAGGTCGGCACCAAAGGCTTGGAGCGACAGGGCGGCGAGCAGTACGGCCGGGAACCACTTTTTCATATTAATATTCCTTTTAGGCATAAAAAAGCCATAAAATAATCAAATACGAACTATATCAAGAAGCGTTCCGCTTTAACAAGAAAGAATGAAAAACCAATGGTTTTATAAGAATAATTTATGACTTACAAATATCAAGTACATACCCCGCGTGGAAATGACAACGGCCCCGCAAGTAGTGACTTGCGGGGCCGCACGGGGGAGTTGCTCTGGCTTCGGTCAGACGGATCGGCGCTTGCGTCGCTTGAGCAGCAGCGCGGAAAGGCCCAGCCCCATCAGCGCCCAGGTTTCCGGCTCGGGAATCGGGGGCTTGGGCAACAGGCTACCCACAGAACCGCCAGAATTGGGGACCGTCGGCGCAATGCCGGAGAACCGGGTTCCGGACGGCACGACGTCTCGCGTCGCGAAGCCACCGGCGAACGACACGGTCGAGGTATCGCCAGGCAAGGCGTCCGGATAACGGAACGGCAGGAAATTGTCATCGCGGGCGACAGGTGGCGGAGCGGGAATGGCACGGGCCACATCTTCCGGGCCTCGCAGTGACGGAGCGCCAAGGCGAGGAACATACAGATCGCCACCAGGCGTCCAGTTGGCCAGACGCTGATGATCGGCGAACAGGGAACCCGCGCCTCCGGCATCGCCGATATCGGCCCCACCGCTGCTTTCCACGGGAGCGCTCTGTTTCTTCAGCATCTTCATCGTCGCGGCAACGCCGACGGCGGATGCTCCAAGGAACAGCATCAATACGGTTGCAATACGGACACGCTTCATCAAAAACCCCAAAAAGATGTCTCAATCACGGCGTCAGCCTGATCAATGACACTAACATTCTCACAAACATCAGATCAATATTCACTACGTATAATCACCAGTAGCGGAAGATACGTACACCTATTCTTGAGCGATAACGGCACTCACCTACCTGACCTTTGTGCCAGATAGATCCATTTATTCAGTTCTCTTTTCAGAGCTGATACATATACTTCCAATTTTGCCATGAAACCGTGTAAATGTCGTGACAAAAATGAGACATCATAAGCTTTTGGCAAAAATGCAACTCATACGCTCATGGAATACGTAGACGCCAGACCATAAAACCATGGTGGTCTGCCCCTGCCTGCGTACGGTATTTCTTGACGAGGCCTGCAAGAGCACGCCGGACACATCGCCGCAGGGAAATGGAGCGGGCGTGTAGCCTCACGGCATTCACCGCCAGAACACCTCCGATCTTACCGCCCCCCGCTCCACCTCTTGCCGTGACAGCAGGGCATCGCGCATCTGGTTGCGCGATGCCATCGGCAATTGATCACCGTAGTACGGAGACTGAGGATTGCTGCTGTTGCCATATGTATTGATCACCTTGGCGGTCACGGGGTTGCCGAACTCGACAAGCACAGTGAAGGTATCGCCAAAAATGGCGCGCAGACGGCCGTCCTGGTCATCCAGGTAGCCAAAGGTACGAAAACCGCCCAGGCTCTCGCTCGCGCCATTGGCCGGTTCGTCCACATAGCGCGCCGAGCCCGGCTTGCCGCGTCGGAAACGGTAGACATCGCCATACGCCACATCCAGCGGCAAACCCGCCTGCCGGAACAGTCCCACCGCCTCCCCCAGCTTGGTCAGCGCATGCTCCGGATCGCGCAGACCTGCCGGTGTGCCGTAGGGTTTCGCCGGGTCGGGCTCCTCCAGGAAGCGCAGCCCCTCCTCGCCGCCGCTGACGGCAAGCCAGGCGGCGAACAGCGCGGCGCCGCGACTTTGCGCATCGCTGCGACGATCCCACACGCGCAGCGCCTGCGCCGCGGCGACCAGATCGGCGTTACCGGACGCGCCGGCAAAAGCGATCAATGGATCCAGCACCCGGTCGGCCATCAGTGAACGCGTGTCGTGCTTGGCGCGCATGAGCGTATCCAGCGTGAAGCGCGGCGTCTGTTCGATAAGCTCGATGCCGCGCTGCTCGCGCAGCAACGGGATGGTCAACGGCGAAAGGTAGGCCGGAAAGCGCCCGTGATCGAGCGCGGGCTTGCTCATATACCACGGCACACTGTTCGAGTTCTGCACCCAGCCGCCGACGGGATTGACGGCTTGCGGCAGTTCGTCAAGGCGCAGGGCATCGCGCCAGATCAAATCGCCGCGGCCGCCGTCCACCGGCTCCGCCCAGAACGCGGCATCCCCGCCCGAACGGCGCGGTGTCAGCCCACCGAACACCGCCCAGATGTTTCTTGCCGCATCCGCGTAGATGATATTGTGATACGGGTTGTGCAGGCGGCCGACCGTACGGCGGAATTGGGCGAAGTCCTTCGACTGCGCCATGTCCCACCACTGCTCCAGTACCCCTGGCGTCTGCAACTGATCGACACCGACGATACGCATCGCGTAACGCTTGCCATCCTTGTCGAAAACCGGGCCGTGCACCGCGCGGCGCAATGTCAGCGGCTGTTCCCGAAAGGAGCCATCTGGCTGCCTGACTCGCAGGATCTCCCGCCGGGTTTCGTAATCGCGCGGCACGCCATCGAGCAAGTAGCGATCAGCGGAGGTTTTGAGTTCGTATAAATCGCAGCCATCCTGACTATTGACGGTATGCACCCACCCCAACCGTTCATTGAACCCGATACGCATCACCGGCAGGCCGACGAGGGTCGCGCCATAGATCGAATATTCGGGGCTGGCGAAGTGCGCTTCGAACCAGGTGTGCGTCCCCCCCCACAGCAGATGCGGATTGGCCAGCAACATCGCGTTGCCGGATACGGTTTTTGCCGGGCCGAGCGCCCATCCGTTCGAGCCGCCGATCAGGTTCACCGGTGTCGAGACCGGATCGGGATAGACCAGCGAGCAGTTGGCCGCGCCGGTCGTCATCGAGCCGCTCAGATACCCGAAAAAAATGCGCAATGTGTGGGCCATCACATCTTCGGCGCTGACGGGCAGCACCGCGCGCGCGGCGGGACTGAGTGTTTCCCGTGCGGCCTGATCGTTGATCCCGGCCACAAATGCCTCGAGGTACTCGCGCATGCGCGGGCTTTGCCGTTGCCACCATAGACTGGCGCGGGAAGGAAATCCCATGGTGCGCACCAGCGTGTCGACTTCCACCATATCCGTGGGGAACGGCTCTCCGCCCTCGAACACCGGTCCATAATACTCGGCCCCTCGACCACGCCCCTGGGCATACAGGCGCAGCAGCAGTTCCGGATGCATGCGCATTTGCGCACGTCCGAAGGCATACGCCATGCTGTCCGCGCGCCACGCATAGATGTGGGGCACACCGTAGCTGTCCCACAGTGTCTGACTGCCGCGCGGTTTGCCGGCATGATCGTCGGGCTCGCAGGCGGACAGCGACAGCAACGTAATGACCACAGCCACTGCACGTGCAAAATGTTTCATTGCTCGCCTCCCTGAACGGAACCGGCCGCGCAGCCCGGCATGAGTCGGAGATTGATCCACCGGCGGGGTGGATTCGGAGCTATTCAGTATGCACGTGTCACACCTCAAAAAATAGCACCGTCATAGACAATTAACCCGATCCGGAGCGGATTTCCCTCCCTCCGCCTTGAGCCACTTGCGCAACCGTGACCTGGCGTTGGCATAGGGAGAGGCAGTGTTGAACTGGATCATCCTTCCCATCGTCCATTTACCATACCAGGGGCGTCCATAGAGCTCCTCGTTGCCACGAGCTTCGATCGCCGCCACGATAGCCGCTTTGGCCAAACGCAAGCGCTCAAGCCGTTGCGGATAGGAAAGGGAGGCATAATCGGTATAAAACTTCTGCGCCAGACGGCCCAACTCATTCCAGGCAAAACCCGTTTCCGGAAAGTCCACGGATTCTCCCGCGTCATCCCTGGCGATCCATTTGAGCACCAGTTCATTCCAGCCGATCAGATAAGCGACCAGATCACCGACGCTCATCCGTGTTCCCTTGGCATGCCCCTCGAGCGAGGCGTCACGGGCACGGGAATGCGGCAGAGCATCAAGATCGGCGATAAGTTTGCTGAAGTTGCCATTGATGGCGGCGAGCAATTCATCTTTGCTGGCGGGGATGGACATGGCGCCCTCCTGTCATGAACCACTTTCATGAAGCCAGAGATGGCATAAGCTGTCCAATCTTCGCGTCAAGACAGCCACGGCAGGCATCCCTTACCGACAAGAAGCAACAAAAAAGCCGCGCAAAGGCGCGGCTTTAGGGCAAGACCGGAGTATCGCTCAATACGGGCGATCCACAGCCTTCGCGGCAATCAGACGTTGAACAGGAAATGCATCACATCGCCGTCCTGGACCACGTACTCCTTGCCTTCCACGCGCATCTTGCCGGCTTCCTTGGCCTTGGCCTCACCGCCGAGCTTCACGAAATCCTCGTAGCTGATCACCTGGGCGCGGATGAAGCCACGCTCGAAGTCGGTGTGGATCACACCCGCCGCTTGCGGCGCGGTGGCGCCGACCGGCACCGTCCAGGCGCGCACTTCCTTCACGCCGGCGGTGAAATAGGTCTGCAGGCCCAAAAGCGCGTACCCCGAACGGATCAGGCGGTTCAGCCCCGGCTCTTCGAGCCCCATCTCCGCCAGGAAGTCCGCCTTGTCGGCGTCATCCAGATCGGCGATTTCCGACTCGATGGCCGCGCACAGCGCGACAACCGGCGCGCCTTCGCGCCCGGCGAGCTCATTGAGCCGATCCAGGTGCGGGTTGCCGGTGAAGCCGTCTTCGGCGACGTTGGCGACGTACATGGCCGGCTTGATGGTCAAAAGGCAGAACGGCTTGATCAGCGCCACCTCTTCCGGATCCAGGCCGAGGCTGCGGGCGGGCAAACCTTCGTTCAGGTGGGCGCGCAGTTTTTCCAGCACGCCGATCAGGCGGATCGCCTCCTTGTCGCCGGACTTGGCCTTCTTGCCGTCGCGGATGATGGCCTTCTCGACCGTGGCGAGGTCGGCGAGCGCAAGTTCGGTGCCGATGGTTTCGATATCGGCGATCGGATCGACCTTGCCGGCCACGTGCACGACGTTTTCATCGTCGAAACACCGCACCACATTGACGATGGCGTCGGTCTCGCGGATGTTGGCGAGGAACTGGTTGCCCAGGCCTTCGCCGCGCGACGCGCCGGCAACAAGACCGGCGATATCGACGAATTCGACGATGGCGGGCTGGATTTTCTGGGGATTGACGATGGCGGACAGCGCGGCCATGCGCTCATCGGGCACCTCGACGATCCCGACATTGGGCTCGATGGTGCAGAACGGGTAGTTGGCCGCTTCGATACCGGCCTTGGTCAGCGCATTGAACAGGGTCGATTTGCCGACATTGGGCAGACCGACGATACCGCACTTGAGACTCATGATTCCGATCCTCCAGAGATTGAGTCGTTGATGTTTATTTGGCCGCCGTATGCAGCGTTCTCATGGCCGAGGGCATGTCGCCAGCCAGCGCCTGCGGCAGTACGTCGAGCGCCTTGACCAGCGCCTCGTCGATCGCCTGCTGCTCCTCGGCGCGCGGCTTCTTCAGCACGAAATTGGCGACTTCGGCCTTGTCGCCCGGATGACCGATACCGACACGCAGTCGCCAGAACGCCGGGGAACCCAGCCTGGCGATAATGTCCTTCAGGCCGTTGTGCCCGCCATGCCCTCCGCCCTGCTTGAAGCGCGCGGCGCCGGGCGGCAAATCCAGCTCGTCGTGCACGACGAGGATTTCATCGGGCAAGATCTTGAAAAACCGCGCCAGCGCAACCACGGACTGACCGGACAGATTCATGAACGTCATCGGCTTGAGCAGCCACAGATCGCGGCCATCAGGCAGCGCAACCCGCGCCACTTCGCCGAAGTACTTGCCCTCGCTTCTCAGGGAAGCCTTGAAGTGCCAGGCAAGTTCGTCGATCAGCCAGAAACCGGCATTATGCCGTGTTCTGGCGTACTCTGGGCCGGGATTGCCCAGACCCACGACCAGGCGGATTTCGGACATGGATGTCTTTCAAGCAAAAAGCCCGCCACCGCCCGAAACAGGCAGAGAGCGGGCTTGAAGGAGAAACGTCCGGCGCTTATTCGGCGGCGGGGGTTTCTGCAGCGGCGTCGTCTTCGGCAACCTTGGCGGAAGAAGCCAGAACCACGGCGGTATCGCCGCCACGGATCAGGGCGGTCATTTCAACGCCTTGCGGCAGCTTCAGTTCGCTCAGGTGGATCGATTGGCCGGCCTTGATGGCGGACAGGTCGACTTCGATGAACTTCGGCAGCTCGGCCGGCAGGGCGCGCACGTCGATCTCGGTGATGATGTGCGAGATCTTGGCGCCTTGCAGCTTGACGGCTTCGGACACGTCGGCGTTCACGAAGTGCAGCGGCACCTTCACGTGAATCTTTTCGTTCATGTTCACGCGCTGGAAGTCGATGTGCATCACTTGCTGCTTGTACGGATGCATCTGGAAGTCACGCAGCAGAACCGGCTGCTTCTCGCCATCGATGACCAGATCCAGGATCTCGGTGTGGAACGCTTCGTTCTTCAGCGCGTAGTAGATCGGGTTGTGTTCCAGCACGATGCTGACGGCGGCAACATCGCCACCATAGATAACACCCGGCAGTTTGCCAGCGTGACGCAGGCGGCGGCTCGCACCAGTACCCATCTCTTCGCGCTTGGCTGCAATCAGTTCGAAAGCCATGTAAAACTCCAATTTTTCACGTTAAAGGCACCCTGCCCGCCGCGACCAGCGGGCAAGATGTTACGGCAGGCAGGCGCCTGACGAAACCAGATCCTCGTTGAAGAGGTACGATACCGATTCTTCGTTGTTGATGCGCCGCAGCGTCTCGGCCAGGAGGCCGGCGATCGAGCAGACGCGAATCCGCGGGCAGGCGCGCGCCTGGGCGGTCAACGGGATGGTGTCGGCCACCACCACCTGGTCGATATCGGAATTGGCGATGCGGTCCACCGCCTGGCCCGAGAACACCGCGTGGGTGGCGTAGGCCAGAACACGGTCGGCACCGCGCTCTTTCAGGGCGGACGCCGCCTTGCACAAGGTGTTGGCCGTGTCGATCATGTCGTCGACGATCAGACAGGTACGGCCGGACACATCGCCGATGATGTTCATGACCTCGGCCACGTTCGCCTTCGGGCGACGCTTGTCGATAATGGCGAGGTCGGTATTCAGCGCCTTGGCCATGGCGCGGGCGCGCACGACGCCGCCGACGTCCGGGCTGACCACGATCAGGTCTTCGATGCGCTGGGCGCGGATATCCTTGAGCAGGACCGGCGTCGCGTAAACGTTATCCACCGGCATGTCGAAGAAGCCCTGGATCTGGTCGGCGTGCAGATCGACGGTCAGCACGCGGTCGATTCCGGCCGAGGTCAGCATGTTGGCGACCAGCTTGGCGGAAATCGGCACACGGGCGGAACGCGGACGACGATCCTGACGGGCATAGCCGAAATACGGAATCGCCGCCGTAATGCGACCGGCCGATGCACGTCGCAGCGCATCGGCCATGGTCAGGATTTCCATCAGATTGTCATTGGTGGGATTGCAGGTGGACTGAAGAATGAAAACGTCGCGACCGCGCACGTTTTCCAGGAGTTCCACCGCCACTTCACCATCGCTGAAACGCCCCACATCCGCCCGTCCGAGCGAGATGTCCAGATGCTTGACCACGTTCTGAGCGAGTTCCGGGTTCGCGGTCCCGGTAAATACCATCAAACTGTCGTATGCCGCCATAACCTGTTTGCCTTAGCTGGATAAAGAAAAAGCGTGTAAGGGAAACTTACACGCTTTTTTTATGCTTCTCTATACGAGAAATAAGTGGCTGGGGAGGTAGGGATCGAACCTACGAATGCCGGAATCAAAATCCGGTGCCTTACCACTTGGCGACTCCCCAGTACTAACCTTTTCAGACGATGTCTTTTAGCGGGTGACAATTCATGCCTTTTGCAACAAATCCGCTATAACGCCCGGACATCGACCGGTAAACTTTATCTGCTTCGCTTCTCGACTCGACTTCGATAAAACAGCAACTTCCCGAGCCTGTCATCAGCGGCAAACCGTATTCTTTTAGCTCATTCAACAGTTCGCTTACCGCCGGATACCTATCGCAAACAACGCTTTGCAGATCGTTTCGTCGTCGCTGCGTTGTTTCGAGGATTGGCATTATGCTTGGGGCCGAATCCCTTGTCAACAACTTTGACGAAAAAATTTCAGCGGTCGGCACATTGACCCCGGGATGGAACACGCAATACCACATCGGAGGCACATCGATCGGGGTCAACAGTTCGCCGATTCCGGTGGCGAACGCGCTGTTTCCAAAGATAAAAACCGGCACATCGGCGCCAAGACGCACACCGAGTCCCATCAGGGTATCGCGGTCCACCCCCGTTCCCCACAGGTGATTGAGCGCCATCAGCACGGTCGCCGCATCCGAGCTTCCCCCGCCAAGCCCGCCCCCCATCGGGATACGCTTTTCGACATGAATCGTCGCGCCCAGGCCGGTTCCCGTAAAGGATTGCAGCAGTCGGGCGGCACGAACGACCAGATCCTGCTCGGCCGGAACACCGGCCAGTTCGCTGGAACGCTCGACAAGTCCGTCGTCCCGGATACGAATCTGCACGGTATCGCCGTAATCGAGGAAGTGGAATACGGTTTCCAGAAGATGGTAGCCATCACTGCGGCGGCCGGTCACTTTCAGGCCAAGATTGAGCTTGGCCGGCGCCGGAAAAGACAAGAGAGCTTGGGTCATCGGTAAAACTTCCGCCATCAGCGCCATTGCTGCATCACCAGACGCAGGGTCAGACGCTCGCGGGACAGATCGATTCGTTTCGGATAAGGAGAAGGCTGATCGGCATCGCGGGTGAAACGGATACGCCAGCCATCCTGCACCAGGGTGCCGTCGGGCAAGGTTTCAGCCGCCGCGCCGGGCGCCGCGCGTCCGCGCACCCACCAGGCGAGGTTGGCCATTGGCAACGGGAAGCCCAGACGCTCTTCGGTCAGCGTGTCGACATCGGGTGCCCGGTATGTCTTGCCATCACTGGTCAGTTCGACACCCGAGACATCGCGCACCAGTCGCGCCACGGTCGACCCCAGCGGGGTTTTCACGTCGAGCTCGTCGCGGCCGGGTTGATGGCGCCAGTCGAAACCGGCCATCTGCCCCTTGCCGTCGAAATTGACGGACAGACGTCCTGTCACATCGAATGGCGCATCGGTGGCGTCGCGGTTCTCCACCACGGGCCGCCACACCGTTTCGCTGGCGCAGCCTGTCAGTCCCAGCGCCGCGGCCGCCAGCAGCGCGATTGCCAGAGCGCGGCGCATCACGGCCTTTTCAGCAGACGCCGCGCCACGTCGCGCAGCACTTCGTGATTGGGATTGGCGCCGATGGCCTTATCCAGCACCTCGGTGGCCTTGTCGCGCTGACCGAGGGACCAGAGCACCTCGCCGTAATGGGCGGCGATCTCCGGATCCTCGACGGCCGAGTATGCCCGGAACAGATACTTGAGCGCCGCGTCTGGCTTGCCCATGCGGAACAGCAGCCAGCCCATGCTGTCCAGAATCATCGGATTATCGGGCATGGCCTTGAGGGCCTTGTCGATCAGCGCCTGCGCTTCCGCATAGCGGGTCGTGCGGGTCGCCAGCGTGTACCCCAGCGCATTGAGTCCCAGGGGTTCGTCGGGCTTCAGTTTGAGATAGGCGCGCAGGTCGCGTTCCGCATCGGCGCCGTTGCCCCGCATGTCGGCCACCAGGCCTCGCTCGAACAGCAGCTCCGGCGAAGCAGGCCGCGCCTTGAGCGCGCGCGTCAATACCGCGTTGGCCAGTTCGTAACGTTTGGCTTCGCGCGCCAACTGGGATTGCAACAGGGTCACTTGTGTGCGCTCCTGATCGCTGGCGCCCAGGTTATCGAGGCGCGCGACGGCCGCGTCGATCCGCCCCTCTTCCGCATCCAGCACGGCAAGCCGGGCCTGCGCGGCAAGATAGCGCGGCCCGGCGCCCACCGCGTCGTACCAACGGCGGGCGGTTTTCGGATCATGCGCCTCCTCGGCCACCTGCCCCAGGGTATACCGCAAAAAGTCCTGCTCGGGATGTCCGCTCTCGAGCGCGCCTTCCAGATGCTTGCGGGCGGCGATCAGATCCTTCATCTGGAACGCCATCAACCCGCACGCGTATTGCAGATCGCGCTGCCCGGGATTGGCGGCGAGCAGCGCGTCGAACGCGGCGCGCGCTTCCGGATATTGTTTTTGGGAAAGCAGCAATCGCGGGTAGGCGATCTTCAGCTCCATGCTGGCGTCGGGCCGTCGCGCCAGTTCCTTTTTCAGGAACGCCAGCGCCGCCTTGGAATCCTTGCGGTTCAGGCGGTCGGTCTGCCAGGCCACGGGCAGATCCCAGCGCGGAGCAAGGGTGGCGAGCCGGTCGAACTGGCGCTCGACCTCGGCGTCGTCATTCACCTCGGCGGCGATCGCGATCACCGCGAAGCGCGCTTCGGGCAGATCGGGAAAACGCGCCGCGATGGGGCGCACCAGCTTATAAGTGCCAAGCTTGTCCGTCTGGGACTGCGCAAGACGCGCCAGTTGCACGAAAAGAGCCGGAGCCCGGGCAGGCTCTTTCGCGAGAATCTCGTCGATCAGCGGCGCCGCGCGGTCGAGCTTTCCGGCGCGCAAGGTGGCAATCAGCAACTGCTCCCGCGCCGCATCGGAAGCCGGCTCGGTATCGGTCCACAATTTCAGGGCATCCAGCGCCAGCGGCAACTGCCCGGTGAACAGCGCGAACTCGGCGGAGCGCTGGGCAAACCGCGGATCGCGCGTGCGCTTGGCCAGATCGAGGTAAGTCGATGCCGACGCCGCGGCCTCGCCGCGCTGGGCGGCGATCTCGCTGGCCAGCACGCCATAGACGATGTCGGGCGTCAGCGAAATGCGCGGATAATTTGCCTCGGCCTCCCGCGCCCGCTTCTGGGCTTCTTCCATGGCTTCTTCCTGGCGCAACCGCGCGTTTTGACCCGCCTCTTCGGCCGTGGCGGCCGGACCGGGTCGGGGCGGGGAGGAAGCCGGCAGATGAGCGCACGCCGCCAGAGCAAGGGGAAGGAGAAGCGTCAGGTGTCGTTTTAACTGTGTCATCGCATTGCAATCTGAGGCTGGCGAACGGGTAGAATACCATTTCTGCACGATAATAATTCATCGCATCGAGGTAAATGGTCATATGCCCGAACTGCCCGAAGTGGAAACCACCCGCAAAGGCATCGAACCTTATCTGCAAGGCGCGACCGTCAGGGACGCCGATGTGCGCGAGCCCCGCCTGCGCTGGCCCGTCACGCCCGGACTGGATGCCCTGCTCAAGAATCTTCAGGTGCGTTCCGTCGCGCGGCGCGCCAAGTACCTGCTCATCGGCTTCGATCCGGGCACCTTGCTGATCCATCTTGGCATGTCGGGCAGTCTGCGCGTCGTCGACCACGACATGCCGGTTGAAAAACACGACCATGTGGACATCGTACTCGACGAGCGGCGCATCCGATACCGCGACCCGCGCCGCTTCGGCGCCATCCTGTGGTATCCGGGCGCGATCGAGACACACCCGCTGTTGGCCGGCCTCGGCCCCGAACCGCTCGGCCCGGCATTCGGCGGCGCGGTGCTCTTCAACGCCTCGCGCGGCAAGAGCCTCGCGGTCAAACCCTTTCTGATGGACAACCACGTGGTGGTCGGCGTCGGCAACATCTACGCCAACGAAGCCCTGTTCCAGGCCGGGATCCGTCCCGGCCGCGCCGCGGGACGGCTCACGCGCGCGGACTGCGACCGCCTGGCCCTCGCCATTCGCGATGTTCTGGCCCGCGCCATCGACGCCGGGGGCAGCACCCTGAAGGATTTTGTCGACGCCAGCGGTAAACCGGGCTATTTCCAGCAGAGCTACTTCGTCTACGGGCGAGCCGAAGCGCCATGCCTGCGCTGCGGCTCGCCGATCCGGCATATCAGACAGGGGCAGCGCAGTTCTTACTATTGCCCGCATTGCCAGCCGTGCTAGAGTGGACCCTTATTGCCGACCCAGCCCATGACAGACACTTTGAATACCCCACTCAAATCGACGTCGCCGCTCACCCGAGCGGCGCGACTCGCCCTGATGGGCGTGCATTTCCTTTATGGCTTCTACCTTCTGGCGTTCCGCTACCGGAAACTCGATCGCACGGCCCAGGTTCGGCTCGCCCGCCGCTGGTCGCTGCGCATGCTCAAGGTACTGGGCATTGAAGTCGTCATGCGGGGAGAGTGGCCGGGAGAATACCCGGCCAATACGCTGATGGTGGCCAATCACATTTCGTGGCTCGATATTTTCGCGCTGTCCAGTCAGACCATGACCCGTTTCATCGCCAAGATGGAAATCCGTCACTGGCCGGTGGTCGGCTGGCTGGTCCATGCCGGCGGCACCCTGTTCATCGACCGCACCAACCGGCGCGACGCGAGCCGGGTCAACCAGATCATGGCCGATGCCCTGCAATCCGGCGACTGCATGGCCGTCTTTCCGGAATCGACCACATCGGAAGGCAATGTTCTCCTGCCTTTCAAGTCATCGCTGTTCGAGTCGGCGATTCTGGCCGGCAGCCGCGTGCAACCGGTGACGCTTCGCTACCTGGACGCCAACGGCATCCCGACCACCGATCCGTCCTACGCCGGCGACACTACGTTCCGCGAAAGCCTCGCCGCCATCCTGCGCCACAAGGTGATCCGCGTGGAGGTGACTTTCGGGGAGTCCCTGGCGGCCGGCACGCCGCCCTACGACTCGCGCTTCGCGCTCGCCGAAGCCTCGCGCCGCGAGGTCGCCGCCGCGCTCAGGCTATCTCGCGATAGGCCGGACACGGACGGGCTGTCACCGCTCGATCCTCAAGCCGAAGTGCTGTAAGGCTGCCACCCCACAGGCACCCGGTATCGATCGCCATCACGTCATCGGTCAGCATCAGCCCCAGGGCCGACCAGTGACCGCAAACGATGGGCGTATCCTGACTGCGCCGGCGCTCGGACGCAAACCAGGGAATCAGATGGGATGGCGCGCCGGCCAGTTCTCCCTTGTACGCGAGGTCGAGATCGCCATCCCGGGTGATGAAGCGCATGCGCGTCATCGCGTTGACGATCAGGCGCAGGCGCTCCGCCCCCCTCAGCTCGTCCGACCAGCGGGTCGGCTTGTTGCCATAAAGGCGTGACAAAAGTTCGCGGTATCCGGGCCCCGACAACTCGCGCTCCACCTCCTCGGCCAGACGCAACGCCTTGTCGATCGACCACTCCGGCAGCAGGCCGGCATGCACCATCGCATAGCCGTTGGCGTAGATCATCAGCGGCTGACAGCGCAGCCAGTCAAGCATCAGCTTGCCGTCCGCGGCATCGAGGATCTCGAGCAGCGTATCATCGCCATGAATCTTGCCGAACCCTTCGGACACGGCAAGAAGATGCAGATCGTGATTGCCGAGCACCATTTCGACCGAATCGCGGTGGCGATAGACCCAGCGCAGCACTTCCAGTGACTCGGGACCTCGATTGACCAGGTCGCCGGTCAGCCACAAGGTATCCCTCCCGGGATTGAAATCGATATCGTTCAGCAGTTGCATGAACGGGGTGTAGCAGCCCTGAATGTCGCCGATCGCGTAGCAAGCCATAATTCGTTCCTCGTTGGGCGGGCCGGTGGCGAGGAGAGGCCGGCAAGGGCCCGCCTTGGGTCTGACCATGATACCCCATGCTACAATGCAACGCCTGCGTTACGATTGTGCAACGCCATTTCCATACCGATACCACCATGTCCAGACCCGATCTCAATCCGCCGCAGCGCGAGGCCATTCATTACCTCGACGGCCCCTTGCTGGTGCTCGCCGGAGCGGGCTCCGGCAAAACACGCGTGATCACCTTCAAGATCGCCCACCTGGTTCGCCACGCGGGTATCGATGCCCGCCATATCGCCGCCATCACGTTCACCAACAAGGCGGCGCGGGAAATGATGGAACGCGTCGGCAAGCTGTTGTCCGCCACGGAAGTCCGCGGCCTGACCGTCTCGACATTCCATTCGCTGGGCATGCAGATCCTGCGCCAGGAAGCCACGCACCTTGGCTACAAGACCCAGTTCTCCATTCTTGACGCCTACGATGCCGGAAAGATCATTTCCGACATTCTGAAAACCACGCACAAGGACGAGGTCCGCAAGGTTCAGTCGCAGATTTCGCTGTGGAAGAACGACTTCCTGTCGCCCGACGACGCCCTGGCCCGGGCCGGCGACGAATGGGAAGGCATCTGCGCCCGCACCTATATCGCCTATCAGGCGACACTGACCGCCTATCAGGCGATGGATTTCGACGACCTGATCCGCCTGCCGGTCGAATTGTTCCGCGCGCACCCCGACGTGCTGGAAAAATGGCAGAACAAACTGCGCTACCTCCTGATCGACGAATACCAGGACACCAACACTTGCCAGTACCAGCTCGTGAAACTGCTGACCGGCATCCGCGGCATGTTCACGGCGGTGGGGGACGACGATCAATCGATCTATGCCTGGCGCGGCGCCAACATGGAAAACCTGCGCCTTTTGCAGCAGGACTTCCCCAAACTCAGAATCATCAAGCTCGAGCAGAACTACCGTTCGACCGCCCGTATTCTGTCGGCGGCCAACAGCGTGATCGCCAACAATCCCAAATTGTTCGAGAAGCGCCTGTGGAGCGAACTCGGACTTGGCGAGCCGATCCACGCCGTGCAGTGCAAGGATGACGACCACGAGGCGGAAACCGTCATTCAGCGCCTGCTGGCCCACAAATTCGAGCACCGCACCCGCTTTGACGACTACGCCATCCTGTACCGCGGCAACTATCAGGCGCGCCTGTTCGAACAGGCGTTGCGCAATCACCGCGTGCCCTACCAGATGTCCGGCGGACAGTCCTTCTTCGACAAGGCCGAAATCAAGGACGTGATCGCCTACATGCGCCTGATCACCAACCCCGACGACGACCCGGCCTTCATCCGCGCCCTGACCACCCCGCGCCGCGGCGTCGGCGCCGTCACCCTGGAAAAGCTCGGCGCCTATGCCGGACAGCGCAACAAGAGCCTGTTCGCCGCCGCGCATGAGGAAGGCTTCCAGCATCAGGTGCAAGCCGCCCAGCTCGCGCCGCTGCTTGAATTCTGCCAGTTCATCAACGCGCTGCAATACCGCGCACTGCGCGAGCCCGCGGGCGAACTGGCCGAGGAAATGCTCAAGGCCATCGGCTACGAAGCCTGGCTGTACGAAACCGAAGAGCCCCGCCCGGCCGAAGTGAAATGGCAGAACGTGATGGAAATGACGGCATGGTTGGCGAAGAAGGGACTCGCCGACAACAAGACCCTGATCGACCTGACCCAGACCATCGCTCTGATCACCATGCTGGAAGGACGCGACGAAGGGGACGTCGATGCGGTGAAGATGTCCACACTGCATGCCTCAAAAGGCTTGGAATACCCCCATGTGTTTCTCGTTGGCTGTGAGGAAGGCATCCTGCCGCACCAGGAGTCCGTCGACAACGGCATGCTGGAAGAAGAGCGCCGACTGATGTACGTCGGCATCACCCGGGCGCAAAAGAGCTTGACGCTCACCTATTGCGTGAAGCGCCGCCGGGCGGGTGAGTGGCAGTTCGTCGACCCCTCGCGCTTCATCGACGAAATCGGCGCCGACGATGTTCGTCATTTCGGGCGTCCCGGCGCCGAGCCCGTCGTCAGCCGCAACGAAGGCAAGGCGCGCCTGGCGAGCCTGAGCCAATTGCTCGGTCAGAAAGCGCGTAGCGAAGACCAGGAAGGCAAATGAACCGAAAAAATGGCGCCAAACGGATTTGGCGCCATGAAACATGAGGAACATCTCTGGGAATGGACAGGAGCCCACGAATGCTCCCGCCCCCAGCCAGAACAAGGTAGGTCACGCCAGAATGAAACGAAACTGGCAAAACCTGCAATTTCTCGCCGGTCAGAAAGGTCATCATGCCTGACCCATTAAACCGGGGCACCTGACCTTTAGGACAGTCAACGAAGCCGGAACGGCACGGGCACCAGCACCTCCGACTCGCGCGCGACGCCACCGCGTGTGGCCGGCACAAAGCGCCAGGATGACACGGCGTCCAGCGCCGCCTTGTCAAGCCGTCCGAAACCGCTGCTGCGCTCAAGACGAACGGATCGCACCTTGCCCACCGCATCCACTTCGGCCCGCACCACCACCCGCCCCTCTTCCCCCTGTTCGCGCGAACGCCACGGATACTCGGGAACCGGATTACGCAAATACTCGGGCCGGTAATCCGCGGGGCGGTCATCGACAAGCACGCCAGCCTGCCCCCCTCCCTGCCCGGCCATCGCCGCCGCGCCATCCGTTCCGGCCGCCCCCCCTGTCGCGCCGGATCGCTCTTTGGGCTGAGGAACGACAACTTCCGCGCGTGCGCCGCTTTGCGCCGGCGGCCCCACAACCGGCGCGGGTTTCGCCGGCGCTTTAGACGAACCGGGCCTCCCGGCGGCCATTCGCTGAGCGGGTGCGCGGGGCGGCATCAACGCCCGGGGAGCGGCGGTCTGAGGCTCCGGTCCGGCCAGCGTCAACGTCAGCGACGACGAGACCGCGGGCGCCGGCGACCGGCCCGCGGGCCAGGCCGACAGAATGATCCCGTGCGCGAACAGCGACAGCAAAAGCGCCGTCAGCAGCGCAGGGGGGCGGAATGCCGGGCGTAATGGAACCATGCGATAAAGGTGCAGGCCATATAAAACGTCAGGAACATCAGGAAAGCGGGCAGGAAACTGTCGAACAGATCCAGCGACGTTCCGAACGACTTGGGAATAAAGAAGCCGCCAAGCGCCGCCAGTACCGAACTGACGTTCATCGCCGCCGCTCCGCGACGGCCGCCCTCGGCATAAGCATCGGCCATCGTCCGTCCGGTTTTGGCCGCGTTCAGGCCGGCATCGATCAGGTGCACCTTGGGCGCCAACTGATACGACGAGCCGTTACCAATCCCAGCGGCAAGGAACATTACCTGGAACAACAGGAAAAACAGCACGAAGGAGCCTCCGCCGGCCGGACCGGGCAAGGCGAAATACAGACCGAGGCATGCCATGCCCATCGCCGCGTTGCACAGCATGGTGGTCATGCCGCCGCCAACGCGGTCGCCGCACCAGCCGCCGATCGGCCGCGACAGGGCGCACAGCATCGGACCGACGAACGCGAGCGTGGTGGCATTGCTGCCGGGAAACATGTAGCGGGCCAGCAGCGGATACGCCATGGAGAATCCGAGAAAGGTGCCGTAGCTACCCAGATACAGGATGCCCACATACCAGGTGTGTGGATGCTTCATGATGCGCAGCTGGTCGCGCGGCGTCATCTTGAGTTTGGGAAGGTCATGCGAATACAGCAGGCACAGCACGGCAATCACCAGAATGGGAACGATCCAGATGTAACCCGCATTTTGCAGCCACACGGCATGAACATCGCTCCCCAGCCCCCAGATCTGGGGCTCGCCGCCGCGCCAGCCGAACAGCTCGACCGAAATCACCAGTGGAATAAGCAGTTGCGCGACCGACACGCCAAGATTTCCCATGCCGGCATTCATGCCCATCGCGAAACCCTTGGCCGATTTCGGATAAAAAAAGCTGGTATTGGGCAAATGCGATGCCGATGCCCCACCACCGAAACCGCATAAGGCGCCGATCATCAACAACATGGGAAATGGCGTGGAGATATCCTGCACGGTATGCGCCACCCCGAAGGTCGGGATCAGCAACAGCAGAGTGGAGACCCCCACCCAAGTCCCCCCCCCCACCCAACTCCAGATCCATGAATAGATGACGCGCATGAACGCGCCGACCAGCGGCGGAATGGAGACAAGCAGGAACTGCTGCTGGCCGCTCAGTAAAAACCCGACCTGGGGCAGGTTCACCACCACCATGCTCCACATCATCCAGACATTGAAATTCAGGTGCAGCGCCAGGGTCGACAGAATCAGATTGCGTTTGGCGATGCGACGCCCATGGAGCGACCAGAAAATAATGTTTTCAGGTTCCCAGCGTTTGATGCGGATGGTCATGGATAGGGTACCGGCTAGCTGAATTGCGGGCGCGCAAAAACGCGTTCCGTCAAGGATACCATCCAAAAAACACAAAAGCCTTGATGTATATCAAAACATCATTCCGCCAATCATGCCGTTTCACGCAGTTTCAGCGCCTCGACGATATCGACCGCCACAATACGGCTCACCCCCTGCTCCTGCATGGTCACGCCAACCAGTTGCTCGGCCATTTCCATGGTCAGGCGATTATGCGAGATGTAGAGGAACTGGGTGTTTTCAGACATTTTCTTGACCAGATCGCAAAAACGGCTGGTATTGGCGTCATCCAGCGGGGCATCGACTTCGTCCAGCAGACAGAACGGCGCCGGGTTGAGACTGAACAGGGAAAACACCAGACTCATCGCGGTCAGGGCCTTCTCGCCGCCGGACAGCAAATGGATGCTGCTGTTTTTCTTGCCGGGCGGCTGGGCGATGATCTGAATGCCGGCATCCAAGAGATCCTCTCCGGTCAGCACCAGCTCGGCACGCCCCCCGCCGAACAGTGTCGGGAAAAACTCGCTCATGCGCGCATTGACCGCATCATAGGTGGCCTTGAGCAGATCGCGGGTTTCCCCGTCGATCTTGCGGATCGCGTCCTCCAGCATGGCCATGGCTTCCAGCAGGTCGGTCGACTGTCCGGCGAGGTATTCGCCCCGCTTCCGGGCCTCTTCCAGCTCTTCGAGCGCGGCAAGATTGACCGCCCCCAAGCCCTCGATGGCACGGGCGAGCTTGGCGATTTCACTCATGAGGGAAGACGGTTTCACCGCGTCGGTAAGCAGGGGCAACAGCGCCGTTTCGTCGACACCGGCCTCGGCCAGCTCCTCGGCAAAACGCTCCATCGCCAGCCGCGCTTCCTGATGACGCAGCAAGCACGCGGAACGCGCATCGCGCAAGGCGGGCAGATCGGTCTGCAGAACCTGCTGGCGCTGGGCGAGTTCGCGCAGGCGTTCAGTCAACCCGTTCAGGCTGTCGCGTGCCAGCGCCAGCGCGCCCTCCTCAGCCTCGCGGCGCGTCAGCGCCTCCTGCAGGGCCTCCTCGGGCACCGCCTCCTCGACCACTTCACCTTCCAGCACCAGCGTTTCGAATTTGTCGTCAAGCAGCCCCGAACGCTCATCCAGCTCTTCCTGGCGACGCACCAGCATATCGAGGCGTTGCTGCGATGTACTCAGCGCCAGCGTGGCTTCGTGCACCAGCCGTTCGCCATCGCGGCTCTGATTGCGCGCCAGCTCCAGACCGGTTTCAGCGTCCAGGCGCCCAAGACGCGCCTCCTCGGTCAGCATGGACAGTTCCTCCAAACGCATCTCGGCCTCTTCGGCGACCAGCCCCGCCTCGTCGATTCGCAGCTTCGCGTCCTCGCGCGCGCCGGCGATCGCCGACAACTCCTCCTCGATGGCCGCCAAACGCCTGGCGCCTTGCCGGGCGGCCTGATCGAGCCGCACCTCCGCCAGGGCGGCGTCGTTGCGCTCGGTCTCCAGACGCGACATGGAGCCTTTCTGGGCGCGGATCGCTTCGGCCAGCATGCCAGCCTGGCTCGCGACGGCATCGCGACGGCGGCCGGCGGTCTCCAGCTCGGGCTCCAGCGCACCGATCGCCGCCCCCAGCTCATCGAGGCGCGTTTTCTGCTCCATCACGCCGCCACCGGACTCCGCCGCATGGTAGGTCACGAAGGACCGACCCACACGGTGCCCCTCGGGCGTCACGAACACGGCGCCGGGGGGCAGCCCGGCGCGCGCCGACAACGCCTCCTCGAGCGTGGCGGCAAGGTAGATGCCGGACAGCCACTCGCCGAGCGCCGCAGCGAACGGCGCATCCACGACGACCTTGTCCCGAAGACAGGGGGCCGCGAACACCGCCGCGGGCGGTGCGACGCCGTTGCCATCCACCAGAGTCAGGCGAGCCGGCGGAATCTCGCCGGCGAGAGGCGCGGCGCGCGAGGAGAGCCGCGCGCCAAGCACCGCCTCCAGCGCGACACGCCATTGGGCATCGACGGACAGGGACTGCCACAACACCGGCGCCGACGCCAATCCTTGCGCATCGACCCAGTCGCCCAGCGCCGCGTCGGCCTCGGCCGCCGCCAGCAACGAGGCGCGCGCCGACTGCTCCGCGCGCAAACGCGCCACCTCGGCGCCCATCCTCGCCAGATCGCCATCCAGGCGCTCCCGCTCGGCGGCGAGGTCCGCCAGCCGCTCTTCGTCCGCCTCCAGACGGCGGCGCACACCATCGACCGCTTCCGCGGCACGTCGCGCGTTCTCGCGCGCCGCAGCAAGCGCGTCGCCGTCCGGTAACGCCAGGGCACGCAACTCGTCCCGCAGCGCCGTCTCGCGCAGGCCAAGATCGTGCAGATTTCCGCCCAGCAGCCCGGCCTGCTGCCGGGCCAGATCCCGTTCGCGCGTCAGCCGCGAAGTTTCGGCCTGCAGCGACGACAACTTCGCGTCCGCCTCACGAAAACGCGCCTCGGTCTCGGGCAGCCCCTCGCTGCCTTCCTCGAAACACAGCCGCGCCTCTTCCAGGACCAGTCGCGCCTCCTCATTGCGCGAGCGCCAGTGTTCCAGCTCCGCGCCGGTCTCGTCGCGGCTGGCTTGCAGCAGCTGCCGCTCCTGGGCCAGCGCGGTTTTTTCCCTTTCAACGCGCACCCGGTTCTCTTCCCGGTGACGGTGCTTTTCTTCCAGGCGGGCCATCGCGGCATTGGCCTCGAACAAACGCTGCTGGACTTCGTGCACCGCGTCACCCGCGGCGAAATGCGCCTCGCGCACCGCTCCGAGTTCGACGTCGGTGGACGTCAGAGCGGCCTCGAGTCCGGCCTCCTCGGTTTCGATGCGCGCGAGCTCCGCGCGCGCCGCCGCTTCGTTGCGCGCCGCCTCTTCGCGCCGCGCCAGCGCCAGCAGGTTCTGCTTTTGCGTCAGAGTGGCGCGCAAGTCGTGATATTGCCCGGCCACTTCGGCCTGCTCGGACAGCCTCTCGACCTGCCGCTCCAGCTCCTGACGCAAATCCTCGATGCGCTCCAGATTGTCGCGGGTATCCTTGAGGCGGTGCTCCGTTTCCCGCCGGCGTTCCTTGTAGCGGGAGACACCCGCCGCTTCCTCGAGATACGCCCTCAGTTCCTCGGGGCGCGCCTCGATGATGCGGGAAATCATGCCCTGCTCGATCACCGCGTAACCGCGCGCGCCAACGCCTGTTCCAAGGAACAGATCCGTGATATCCCGGCGACGGACCTGCTGACCATTGATGAAGTAGCTCGACTCCCCCTGACGCGTCAGCACCCGGCGAATCGCCACCTCGGCATAGGCGCCCCAGGGGCCGACCAGCTGGCCATCGCCGTTGTCGAACACCAGCTCGACGGATGCCCGGGATACCGGCTTGCGGGTCGAGGATCCGTTGAAAATCACGTCCTGCATCGATTCCCCGCGCAACTGACGCGCGGAGGATTCGCCCAGCACCCAGCGCACGGCATCGATCACATTCGACTTGCCGCAACCGTTGGGGCCGATCACCGCCACCAGTTGGCCGGGAACGGCGATACTGGTCGGATCGACAAAGGATTTGAAGCCCGAAAGCTTGATATGGGTCAGCCGCAAGGTACACTTCTTTCCGGATCAGACAGACAGAACATTTGGTGAATCCCGCATTCTACCAAGCCTGTGGCTCGACACCACTGCCGTCGCGACTCGGGCGCTGCCGACAAACGGCAGTTGTGCCATAATGGCCGCATGGAATCCTTGACCCTTTCCAATCAGTTCCTCATCGCGATGCCGAACATGGCCGATCCATTGTTCGCACGGGCGCTGGTCTACCTGTGCGAGCACGGAGAGCACGGCGCCATGGGATTGATCGTCAACAAGCCGTCGGGCGTGGCGCTTGCCCAGCTGTTCGACCAGATCGACCTGCCACTGGACAAGTCCGCGACGGGATCCCGGCCGGTCTATTTTGGCGGGCCGGTTCAGCCCGACCGCGGCTTCGTGCTGCACACCCCGGTCGGCGACTGGCAATCGAGCCTGACCGTCTCGGACGACATGGCCTTGACCACGTCAAAAGACATCCTGCTTGCCGTATCGGAAGACAAGGGACCGGAACGCTTTCTCGTGACGCTCGGCTATTCGGGCTGGCAAAGTGGACAGCTCGAACAGGAGATCGCCGCCAACGCTTGGCTCACGGTAGCCACCGATCCGTCCATCATTTTCGAGGTACCGCCCGAGGAACGCTACGACAAGGCCATGGCGCTGCTCGGCTTCGACCCGTCCCTGCTGTCCGGGGACATCGGTCATGCATGACGGAACCGCCCTCGCCTTCGATTTCGGCGAACGGCGCATCGGCATCGCGATCGGTGAGCCGCTGGTCGGCGTGGCGTCCCCTCTTGCGACCATCGACAGAGAAATCAACGACGAACGCTTCGCCGCGATCGCTTCGCTCATCGAGCAATGGCGGCCCGCCCATCTGGTCGTGGGACTGCCCGTTCACGCCGATGGCACCGAACACGACATGACCCGTCTCGCGCGCCGTTTCGCGCAACGCCTGAAGGGGCGGTTCGGCTTGCCGGTATGGCTGGTCGACGAACGGCACACCTCGCTGCTGGCCGAATCGATGCTCAAGGAAGCCGGCGTGCGGGGCCGCAAACAAAAGCCCATGCTCGACCAGGTCGCCGCCCAGGCGATTTTGCAAACCTGGTTCGACGTTCCCGGAATGCCTCTCTGATGCTCTTGTCGCAACGCACCCGTACCAGCCTGCTGATGCTGGGCTTTTTGCTGTCCGTCACCTCGCTGATCGCCTTGCTTCTGGCGCCGGAGCGCGGCATGAGGGACTGGAAGGAAACCCGCGCCACCATTCTGGAAAGTCGGGCGCGCGTCATTGTCGACCCGGACAATCCGGACAAAATGCATTGGGAACCGATGGTGTCGTATCGTTACATCATCGATGGTGTGACGTACTACCGGGAAAAAGTCTTCGCCATCGACACCAGCCTGCCGGCCGATATGTCGCAGGCGGAGGATGTGGTGCGCCGCTATCCGAAAGGCAAGGTGGTGCCGGTTTTCTACGACCCGCTTCACCATGACCATTCCGTGCTGGTCAAAGGTGGCGACAATCCCATCCGCTACGGCAAGATCACCCTGGCCGTGCTGACCGCCCTGATCGGGAGCGCCTTGTTCAGCGTATTCCGGCAACGGAGACAAGCACGCCGAACTCCCCCGTCGCCATGAAAAAAACCGGCATGTCGCCGGTTTTTTTCATCAGGTCAGCCGCGGCCTTTGCGCGGCGCGCGCGCCGGATTGTCCGGCGCGGCCTTGCCCTGACGTTCGAGGCGGTGCGCTTCGCGCTCCGCACGCAACCGCTGCTCGGCCTCGCGCGCGGCCTTTTCCCATACGACCCACTCTTCGGGGCGCTCGAGACTTAACCGGCCGACCTGCCCGGCACGGAAATCGGTCAGGATGATCTCCGCGGTTTTCTGGATATTCACCCGCCCGCCGCCCAGCATGGCGCCGCGCCGCCTGCCGATGGCCTCCATCACCTCGTAATCCTGGCGCCCGTTCATCTCGCCGATCTTGTAGCGCTCCCCGAGCTGATCCGGATAATGACGCATCAGGTAGGCGATCAATTCCAGCGCCACCTCTTCTTCGTCCATCGCATTGCGGCCCACCGCGCCGCTCGCGGCCAGATTGTACCCGCCCTGCTCGACGATGATTTTCGGCCACAGCATGCCGGGAGTGTCGACAAGCTCGAAGTCGTCGGCCAGCAAAATGCGCTGCTGCCCCTTGGTGATACCCGGTTCGTTGCCGGTTTTGGCGATGCGCCGTCCGGTAAGACTGTTGATCAGCGTCGACTTTCCCACGTTGGGAATGCCGCAGATCAGCACGCGCAGGGGTTTTTCCAACCCGCCCCGTCCCGGAGCCAGCTCCCGGCACGCCGCGATCAGACGCTGGGCCGGTGCCCGCTCGCCGGCATCCAGACCAATGGCGCGCGTTCCCGGGCGGCGCTCGTAGTGGTCGAGCCACAGGGCGGTGACCGCCGGATCGGCCAGATCCTGCTTGTTGAGGATTTTCAGTGACGGCTTGCCGCGGGTCATCGCCGCGATCATCGGATTCGCGCTGGAGCCCGGCAGGCGCGCATCCAGCATTTCGATCACCACATCAATGTCTTTGAGCCGCGTGGACAATTCCTTGCGGGCCTTGTTCATGTGCCCGGGAAACCATTGGATAGCCATGGATTAACGCTTTCGTAAGGGCTCGACAAGATCCAGCAAGCCGTTGTGGTTGAGTTCGTGCGCAAGAGCCAGCAAGCGTCCGATTTCTCCGGGGGGAAATCCCTTGCGGGCGAACCACGCGAGATAATGACCGGGAAGATCGACGATCGCCCGCCCCTTGTATTTACCGTAGGGCATTTGCCGGCTCACCAGCAATTCGAGGTCGGCGGCATCCATCCGGCCGGCTCCTGATCTGTGGACAAGGAGGCGAATTGTGCCAAAGAGTCGCCGTCCACGCCAGCGCCACGCGCCGGGAGGAGGGTTTATACCGGCATGGGCTTGCCGGCGTTCAGATACAGAAAACCCTTGACGATCCGGTAGAGGTACCACAGAAACAGGATAAACAGGAGCACGAAGCCGACCAGCATCCACATCGACACCCAGCCGACGACACCTCCCGCGAGCGTGCCCCAGAAGGTTCGTATCTGCCAGTGGAAATGGCTGTCGTAAATCGTGCCGCGCACTTCGTCGCGCTTGAGGTAATTGATGGCCAGACCGATCAGCGCACCGATGCCGGTCACCAGCGCGACGGCCTGCAGGACATACACGGCCAGGGTTAAATTGGACAGGGTGTGTTGCGCTCGGACCATACGGCCTCCCCCCGAGTTCGGATTAAGCAAACAGCTTGATGCACTCGCATGTTCTTTCACGCAAATGCTGCTGCAAGCGCAATGTCGAGTCAAGGACAGAGGTCAACTCTTTTGCTGATTGCACGGCGTCCGGCAGGCAATCGGACCACACGGACAGCAGGGGGGAAGGCACCGCAACACGGCCATCTCCGCCCAACATGGGCAGGACTTCGGGGATGGCGACGATGCCGGTCAGCGAGCGGATACGCCGCACGGCCAGATCGAATACCGGCAACCGCTCGATGCCAAGCGCGACGCGCGAGATCCCTAGCAGCAAAAGACGCGCGGCCATCCAGTCGGCCGCGTCGCTCAGTTGCCCGGGACATCGGGAATGCCGTTCCGACCGCCGCGCGGCGAACAATACGGCCAGGGTGCGCACTCCGGGCAGCAGCGACTCGACGATCAGCGGCCGGCCGCGCACCTCTTGCCCCAGGCGGGCGACAACAGCGGCATCGTGCCCGCATGACAACCACTCGCCATCGGTCAACAGCACGAAAGGCGAACGCGTCACGGTCGGCGCGGGTACGGCGGAATGCGCGATCTGCCGCGCCACGAATAATTCATTCATCACGAAACCCCCTTGCGGCGACAAGGGCGGAATCGGACAACTGCAAAAACAAATGCCGCCAATGTCGCGGCGGCATTTGCTGGAATTGTCCGGTGTTTTTTACCTTTTCTCAGGCCAACACGGTTCCCTGGCGCCGCCGATCGTCGCGGTACCAATAATAGGAAACAGTGAAAAAAGCCTGGGAAAAAGTCGTCATGACTTCATCGTGCCCCCTCCCGGGCCGCCTGTCAAGCAAGGCAATCTCTTCTTGCGCCAACAAAAAACCCGGCGGGCCATTCGGCCGCCGGGTCTGGCGCATGCCGCATCACATATTCGGATAATTCGGCCCGCCGCCGCCCTCCGGCGTGGTCCAGGTGATGTTCTGGGTCGGGTCCTTGATATCACAGGTCTTGCAGTGCACGCAGTTTTGCGCGTTGATCACCAGACGCGGCGCCTGCCCCTCTTCGCTGACAATTTCGTACACGCCGGCCGGACAGTAACGCTGCTCCGGCGCCGCATAGCGCGCCAGGTTGACATCGACCGGCACGGCGGGATCCTTGAGCCGCAGATGGATCGGCTGATCCTCGCTGTGATTGGTATTGGAGATGAACACCGAGGAGAGACGATCGAAAGTCAGCACGCCGTCCGGCTTGGGATAGTCGATCGGGGCGAATTCGCTGGCCGGACGCAAGCTCTCGTGGTCGGTGTGGGTATTGCGCAACGTCCAAGGCGCGTTGCCGCGGAACAGAAAGGTGTCGATGGCCGAGTAGATCATCGCCGGCCACAAGCCCCAGCGGAACGACGGACGAATATTGCGGACTTTCCACAGCTCTTCGCGCACCCAGCTTGCGGAGAAGCGCGCCTTGTAGCCCGTGGCTTCCTCCTGGGGCGCCGCCTCCTGCCCCAGAAGCTCGAACACCGCCTCGGCCGCCAGCATGCCGGACTTCATCGCGGTATGGGTGCCCTTGATCTTCGGCACATTGAGAAAGCCCGCCGCGTCGCCGATCAGCGCTCCGCCCGGGAACGTCAGCTTGGGCAACGACTGCAGGCCGCCCTCGCACAGCGCGCGCGCGCCATAGGACAGGCGGCGGCCACCTGCGAACACCTTGCGCACCGCGGGATGGGTCTTGAAGCGCTGGAATTCCTCGTAGGGCGACAACCACGGATTGCGGTAATCGAGGCCGATCACGAAACCCACCGCGACCTGATTGTCTTCCAGGTGATACAGGAAGGAGCCGCCGTAGGTCTTGCTGTCCATCGGCCAACCCACGGTATGGACGATCTTGCCCGGCTCGTGATTCTCCGGGGGAACTTCCCACAGTTCCTTGATGCCGATGCCGTAGGTTTGCGGATCCGATCCCGCGCCAAGCGCAAACCGCTCATAGAGGGTCTTGGTCAGCGAGCCGCGACAGCCTTCGGCGAACAGCGTCTGGCGCGCCCACAGCTCCATGCCCGGCTGCCACGCATCGGTTTTTTCGCCATCGCGGCCGACACCCATGTCGCCGGTCGCGACCCCTTTCACCGAGCCGTCCTCGCGATAGAGAACCTCGGCCGCGGCAAAGCCCGGATAAATCTCCACGCCCAGCTCTTCGGCCTGGGTTCCCAGCCAGCGGGTGAAGTTGCCCAGACTGATGATGTAGTTGCCGTCGTTGTGCATTTGCGGCGGCGTCGGCAACTGGATGGACTCGGTTTCGGTCAGGTAAAGGAAGGTGTCCCGGGTCGCCGGCGTTTTGAGCGGCGCGTCTTTTTCCTTCCAGTCGGGGATGAGTTCGTCGAGCGCGCGCGTTTCCAGCACCGCGCCGGACAGGATATGGGCGCCGATTTCGGAACCTTTTTCCAGCACACAGACGCTCACGTCGCGGCCGGCTTCGGCGGCCAGTTGTTTGAGGCGAATGGCCGCGGACAGCCCGGAAGGACCGCCACCGACAATCACCACATCATATTCCATTGATTCGCGTTCCACCGTATCTCCTTGATGCACAGGCACCTGCGCTGGTTTGATAACACCAATAATGCTATGAACATGGTGTACGCGTCAAAATCAAACAAACGTTTAAATGGCGCCCTGTCGTCTGAGTTCCGCCACGCGGGCCTCGTCATAACCCAGCGCGGCGAGCACCTCGTCGGTGTGCTCGCCGAGCGCCGGCGGTGCGAGAGTATACCCGACCGGCGTGTCGGACAATTTGATCGGACACCCGGACAAGGGCACTTTCTGCCCCCGGCTGTCGATCATGGAGATGGCCATCGCCCGATGAACAAGTTGCGGATCGGCAAACGCTTCATCAATGGTGTTGATCGGTCCGCACGGCACGCCCGCGGCATCTAGCCGCGCCAGCCAGTCGTCGCGTGACCGCGTAAGAAACACCCCGGCCAGCAAAGGCACGAGCTCGGCGCGATGACGCACCCGGGCGGGATTCGTCGAGAAACGCTCGTCGGCCGACCATTCCGAATGCCCTGCGACCTCGCAGACCGCCACGAACTGGCGGTCGTTGCCGCACGCCAGAATGAAATGTCCGCCGCCCTCGGTGGCGAAGACCTGGTAGGGCACGATGTTGGGATGGGCATTGCCCAGGCGCGGCGGCACCTTGCCGCCGATCAGCCAGTTCATGGACACATTGGCCAGCGTCGCCACGGCGCAATCGAACAGGGCCATGTCGATATGCTGCCCGCGCCCGGTGCGAACACGGGCCAGCAAGGCGGCGAGAATCGCGTTGGCGGCATACAGACCGGTAAAGAGATCGGTGGTCGCCACCCCCACCTTGTGCGGCTCGCCATCCGCGGGACCGGTGATGCTCATCAGACCCGACATGCCCTGGATGATGAAATCGTAGCCGGGCATCGACGCATACGGTCCGTCCTGCCCGAAACCGGTGATCGAGCAGTACACCAGCGCGGGATTCACCGCGCTCAGCGCGGCATAGTCCAGGCCGTATTTGGCCAGGCCCCCGACCTTGTAGTTCTCCAGCACCACATCCGCCTCCGCGGCGAGGCGCCGGATGATGTCCTGGCCTTCGGGACGGGTGATATCCACGGTGACCGAACGCTTCCCCCGGTTCGCGCACAAGAAATAAGCCGCCGTGCCGTCGGGCAGGCTGGGCGGCGACCAGGCCCGGGTCTCGTCCCCCTCGCCGGGCCGTTCGATCTTGATCACGTCCGCCCCGAGGTCGGCCAGCAATTGCCCGGCCCAGGGACCGGCCAGAACACGGCTCAAATCGAGCACCTTGAAGCCTTCAAGCGCGCCGCCCATGCCACTCCCTCCCGTTCAGAATGCCGCGATGCCGGTCTGCGCGCGCCCCAGAATCAGCGCATGCACATCGTGCGTACCCTCGTAAGTGTTCACCGCTTCGAGGTTCATGACATGGCGAATCACGTGGTACTCGTCGGCGATGCCGTTACCACCGTGCATGTCGCGGGCGACGCGGGCGATATCCAGCGCCTTGCCGCAATTATTGCGCTTGATCAGCGAGATCATCTCCGGCGCCGCCCGTCCCTCGTCCATCAAACGCCCCACCTGCAAGGCCGCCTGCAGCCCGAGCGCGATCTCTGTCTGCATATTGGCGAGCTTCAGCTGGATCAGCTGATTGGCGGCCAGCGGCCGGTCGAACTGCTTGCGGTCGAGCGTGTACTGCCGCGCCGCGTGCCAGCAGAATTCGGCCGCGCCCATGCTGCCCCACGCGATACCGTAGCGCGCCTTGTTAAGACAACCGAACGGCCCTTTCAGACCTTTCACGCCGGGCAGCAGCGCCTCCTCCGCGACGAAGACGTCCTCCATGACGATTTCCCCGGTCACCGAGGCGCGCAGACTGAACTTGCCCTCGATCTTCGGCGCCGAAAGACCCGGCATGCCACGCTCAAGCACGAAACCGCGGATCTCGCCTTCGTCATCCTTGGCCCAGACCACGAACACGTCGGCGATCGGACTGTTGGTGATCCACATTTTCGATCCCTTGAGCACATACCCGCCATCGACCTTGCGGGCGCGGGTGCGCATGCTGGCCGGATCGGAGCCGGCATCCGGTTCGGTCAGCCCGAAACAACCGACCCACTCGCCGCTGGCGAGCCGGGGAAGGTAACGGTCCTTTTGCGCGTCCGTGCCATAGGCGTGAATCGGATGCATCACCAGCGACGACTGTACGCTCATCGCCGAACGGTAGCCCGAATCCACCCGCTCGACCTCACGCGCGATCAGACCGTACGCGACATGCGACAACCCGGCGCAACCATAGCCGTCGATAGTGCAGCCCAACAACCCAAGCTCGCCCATTTCGGCCATGATCTCGCGATCGAAGCGCTCCTCCCGGTTGGCGCTCAGGACTCGCGGCTGCAGCCGCTCCTGACAGAACGCATGCGCGGTATCCCGCACCATGCGCTCTTCATCGGTCAGCAGGTTTTCCAGAAGAAGGGGATCGCTCCAGACGAAGGCCGGGCGGCTGGTAATTGAGCTCATGGTTTGTCTCCTCACGATAGTTCCGCATTGCGGAATTGTGTTCCACCATGCAAAATAGACTAACAACACTAAATGACAATGTAAAGATCATGACTCACGAACGCTTTGACGATGACCGGTTATTCGTGACCGCGCTGGCCCGCGGCCTTGCCCTGCTCTCGGCCTACCGGCCCGGCGATGGCGTGCTGGGCAATCAGGAACTGGCGGCGCGCACCGGTCTGCCCAAATCCACGGTGTCGCGCCTGAGCTACACTCTGGCGGCGCAAGGCTATCTTGTCGCCGACCCGGCCGGTGGTTACCGCCCGGGGCCGACCCTGCTCGCGCTGGCGGCCACGGCGCTGGCCGGGCACGATGTGCGGCGCGCCGCCGCGCCGCTGATGCAGGCGTTCTCCCTTGAGCATGCCGTCTCGACGAGTCTCGCGGTGCGCGACGGCACCGATGTGGTGTATCTGGAAACCTGCCGCAGTCAGGCCCGCGTATCGGTGCAGTTGAATGTCGGCTCGCGCGTCCCCCTGGCCACCACCGCCATCGGACGGGCGCTCTATGCCGGTTTGCCCGACAACGAACGCGCGCGACTGGACGACGCGCTCGCCGCGCGCTACGGCGATCGCTGGGAAACGGTCAGAGCGGGACTTGCGGCGGCGCTGCGGGACTGGGAAAAAACGGGATACACCGCCTCGTTCGGCGATTACGAGACGGAGGTGATGGCTGTCGGGGTGACGGTGCCGCCGCTGTGGCCGGGCCAGCAGGCGATGAGCCTCAATGCCAGCGGGCCGGTGTTCCTGTTCGACGAAGCGCGCATGCGAAACGAAATCGCCCCGGCGCTGGTCGCACTGGGGCGATCATTGCTGCCTGGCCACGGACAGGAGATCAGGCCATCTGGATATAGTGAACCAACTGCTCGATGACGAACTTCTGCTCTTCGATGGTGGCGCGCACCAGATCGCCGATCGACAGCAAGCCGATCAATTTGCCGGCATCCATCACCGGCAGGTGGCGGATATGCTTGTCGGTCATCAACGCCATGCATTGATCGAGAGTGTTCTCCGGGGTGACGTACACCACGCGGCTGGTCATGATGTCGCGCACATGGGTTCCGGCCGAGGTGCGTCCTTGCAGCACGATGCGACGCGCGTAATCCCGCTCGGAAAAGATTCCGACCAGTTCGTCGTCCTCCATGACCAGCACGGCGCCGACATCGCGATCGGCCATCAACTGCAACGCCTGGAACACCGTCGCATCGGGCCCGATATGGATGATCCCGTGATGCGATTTCGCCTCCAGCAACTGCCTGACTGTCTGCATGTCTCCCCCTTCGTTCTGGTGGGTTCGGGTTGAAGGTGTTTTACCACTATAGAACACACTTCAGCCGTGCAGACACCTGTCTTATCGGGCACGAATCATGGTGCCCACCCCTTCGTTGGTGAGGATCTCCAGCAACAGCGCATGCGGCACGCGGCCATCGATGATGTGCACCGACGCCACACCGTTGCGCGCGGCCTCCAGCGCCGAAGAGATTTTCGGCATCATGCCGCCGTGAATGGTGCCATCGGCGAACAACGCATCCACCTCGGCGGCAGACAGGCCGGTCAGCAACTGGCCGTTCTTATCGAGTACGCCGGGCGTATTGGTCATCAGGATCAGCTTTTCGGCGCCAAGGGTTTCGGCAAGACGGCCGGCGACCAGGTCGGCGTTGATGTTGTACGCCTCCCCCTCTTCCCCCACGCCGATCGGCGCCACCACGGGAATGAAATCCTGGCTGTCCAGCAGCGCCACCAGCGTCGGATCGATCGACTCGATTTCGCCGACCTGCCCGATGTCGATGGTCTCGTCGCTCTCGCTCTTCAGGTACAGCTTGCTTGCGCGGATAAAATGCCCGTCCTTGCCGGTCACGCCGACGGCCTTGCCGCCGTGCTTGTTGATCAGCGATACGATTTCCTTGTTCACCAGTCCGCCCAGCACCATTTCCACCACATCCATGGTCTCGGCGTCGGTCACGCGCATGCCCTGGATGAACTGTCCTTCCTTGCCCACCCGTTCGAGCAGACCGTTGATCTGCGGGCCGCCGCCATGCACCACAACCGGATTGAGCCCCACCAGCTTGAGCAGAACGACATCCTTGGCGAAATCCTCTTTCAGGCGGTCATCGGTCATGGCGTTGCCGCCGTACTTGATCACGATGGTTTTACCGGCGAAACGGCGGATATAAGGCAGGGCTTCGGCCAGGATGCGGGCTTTGTCGGAGGCGGTTGCGGACACAGTGTTTCCTTTGCAAAAAACGGTTCCAGATGCCGACATTCTACCGAAGCAATTTACTGAAAAGATATTTATTAATTGCTACAGCATGGAAATTTGTCTACAGTAGCGCATTAAATGAACCATTGTTCAGCAACCATGAACCTCAAATGCCCCGTCGCCGCCCGATGGCAGCGCAAAAAAGAAGCCCGGCCGGCCGAGATCCTGGACGCCGCCCTCGACCTGTTCGTGGAAAAAGGCTTCAGCGCCACCCGCATGGAAGAAATCGCCCGACGCGCGGGCGTAACCAAGGGCACGCCCTATCTGTACTTTTCCGGCAAGGAAGACATTTTCAAGGCGATGATCAATGAGTTCCTGCTCAATCCGCTGGGCACCATCCAGGAAACCGTCTCGGCGCGCAGTGGCAGCCGCGCCGACCTGCTGCATGAACTGATGGAGATCTGGTGGCACAAGGTCGCCTCCCGGAAAGCCGGCGGATTGTGCAAGCTGATGATCGCCGAAGCGGCGAATTTCCCCGAATTAACGCGCTACTACCACGATGAACTCATCCAGCCCGGCAAGAACCTCGTCGCCCGGATCATCCGCGCCGGCATCGACAGCGGCGAGTTCCGCGACGTACCCGTGGACGACGCGGCGGAAATGCTGCTGGCCCCGGCGCTGATGACCATGATCGACCAACATTCGTTCCTGCGCGCAGAGAACGGCCTGCCGTCGTCGCCGGCCGATCCGCTGCGCTACCTGCACTTCGCCCTGGACATGATGCTCACCGGACTTAACCAGCCATCTCGTTAGAAAGCCCACCATGAAACTTCACCCGACACGACTGCCGGTCATCCTGGCGGCCGGCCTGCTTGTCGCCGCCTGCGGCAAGGACGCCCCTCCCATTGAAGAAGTCCGTCCCGTGCGCTACGTCCGCGTCGCCGACGGCTCGCTCGACGCGGGCCTTACGCTCCCGGGCGAGATCCGCGCGCGCCACGAAGCGGCGCTCGGTTTCCGCGTCGGCGGCAAAATCGTCTCCCGGCAGGTCAACCAGGGCGACCGGGTCCGCAAAGGCCAACTGATCGCCAAACTGGACGGCAGCGACTACGCCTTGGCGCTGACCGCCAAAGAAGCGCAGCTGAACGCGGCGCGCGTCGACCTGGCACAGCAGGAAGCGGATCTTGCGCGCTACCGGGAGCTTCTGGGCAAAGGTTTCATCAGCCGGGCCCAATTCGACAAAATGGAAGCGTCGGTCAAGGCCGCCGCCTCGCGGCGGGATCAGGCCGGCGCGGAACTGGGCGCCAGCCGCAACCAGACGGCTTACACCAATCTAGTTGCCGATGCAGATGGCGTGATCAGCTCGATCACCGCGGAACCCGGCATGGTGGTGGCCGCCGGACAGCCGGTGGCCAAACTGGCCCGTGACGGACAACTGGAAGTGGCGGTCAGCGTCCCGGAAAACGCCCTGGCCGCCGTGCGCGGCGCCACACGGCTGACCGTCCGCCTCTGGTCCGGCAATCGCAGCTATGACGGAGTGTTGCGTGAACTGGCCGCCGATGCGGATCCGGCGACCCGCACCTACCCCGCCAGGATCGCCATTCCCAAGCCGGACGACACTCTGCGGCTCGGCATGACGGCCAGTGTCGCCATTCCCGGCACTACCCCGCAAGGCGTGGCACGCCTGCCGGTCACCGCGCTGCTAGACGAGGCGGGCAAGCACTTTGTCTGGCTCGTCGATGAAAAGACCCTGCGCGTCAAACGCGTCCAGGTCGATGTGAAAGCCGTGACCAGCGAGTTTGCCGCTGTCAGCGGACCGCTGGCCAAAAACGCGCTGGTCGTCACCGCCGGAGTGCATTTGCTACGCGACAACCAGGCGGTTCGCCTGCTCAACAACCCCTGATAGAGCGACCGATGAAAAAACTCAATTTGTCCGAATGGTCGCTGAAGCACCAAGCCCTGGTCGTGTACTTGATGGTCATGCTGATGGCGGGCGGAGTGTTCGCGTATCTGAAGCTCGGCCAGAAAGAAGACCCCGATTTCACCTTCAAGGCCATGCTGGTCAGAGTGAACTGGCCTGGCGCCACCACCCTGGAGATGGAGCGGCAGGTCACCGACCCGGTGGAGAAAAAGCTGCAGGAAATGAGCGAGATCGACTCGGTTCGCAGCTACACCAAACCGGGCGAAACCGTCATGGTTATCGCCTTGCGCGAAAATGTTCCCCCCAAGAAGGTCGAAGGCTTGTGGTACCAGCTGCGCAAGAAGCTCGGCGACATGAGCCATACGCTGCCCGCCGGTGTGCAGGGGCCATTCTTCAATGACGAATTCGGCGAAACCTACGGCAACATGTTCGCCTTCACGGGCGATGGTTTCAGCTCCGAAGAGCTGCGGCGGGAAGTCGACCGCGTCCGCGAGGAGGTATTGCGGTTGCCCGATGTGGCGCGCGCCGATCTGGTCGGAGAGCAGGAGCCCCGGGTATATGTCGACGTATCGACCGCGCGCCTGGCCGGACTCGGTCTCGACTCAAGGCTGATCTGGAACAGCCTCGCCTCGCAAAATGCCGTCACGCCGGCCGGAACCTTCGAAACCGGCACGGATCGGATCCGTGTTCGTCCCAGCGGCGCGTTCAACAGTCTTGATGCGATCCGCGCCACGCCCATCGCGGCGAATGGCAACACCTTCCGCTTGAGCGATATCGCCCGGATCGACCGTGGTGTGGTCGACCCCGCGGAATCCACCATGCGCTACAACGGCAAACCCGCCCTTGGCCTTGCCATCAGCATGGTGAACGGCGGCGACGTGATGCGACTGGGACGCGATCTGGATGCGCTGATGGCCACCTTGAAGAAAAACCTTCCGGTGGGCATCGAAGTGCACGCCATTTCCGACCAGCCCAAAGTCGTCGAGCACTCGATCAGCGAATTCATGCACTCGCTCGCCGAAGCCGTGGTGATCGTGCTCGCGGTCAGCTTTTTCAGTCTCGGCTGGCGCCCCGGCGTGGTCGTGGCGCTGTCCATCCCGCTGGTGCTGGCGATGACCTTCCTGGCCATGTACCTGTTCGGCATCGATCTGCAACGCATTTCCCTGGGCTCGCTGATCATCGCGCTGGGCCTGCTGGTCGACGACGCGATCATCGCGGTGGAAATGATGCAGCTCAAGCTGGAACAGGGCTGGACCCGCTTCAAGGCCGCCACCTTCGCCTACACCAGCACGGCCTTCCCGATGCTGACCGGAACGCTGATCACCGCCGCGACGTTTTTGCCGGTGGGGATCGCCAAATCGGATGCCGGCGAATACGTGTTCAGCCTGTTCGCGGTGGTCGGCATCGCGCTGATCCTGTCCTGGGTCGTTGCCGTGGTCTTCACCCCTTATCTCGGCTACCGGCTGCTTCCCGAGCACCAGGTCGCCCATGCCGACCACGACGTCTACGCCAAACCCTTCTACATCCGTTTTCGCTCCGTGCTCGAGTGGTGCCTTGACCATCGCAAAACGGTGATCGCACTGACGCTTATCGCGTTCATCGTGTCGTTGGGCGCTTTCCGGCTTTTCGTGCAGCAGCAGTTTTTTCCGTCATCGAACCGCCCGGAGCTGATGGTGGATCTGTGGCTGCCGCAAGGCGCGAGCCACGACGCCACCGAACGCGAAACCCGGCGGCTCGAAGCGAAACTTGCCGGCAACAAGCACATCGTCAGCATCACCAGCTACGTAGGCAACGGCTCACCTCGCTACTACCTGCCGCTTGATCAACAGCAGCAGCACATGAACTATGCCCAGCTGATGGTGATGACCCGCGACGAGCATGTGCGCGAAGACGTGAAGAAAACCATCGAGACCCTGTTCGAAACGGATTTCCCGATGGTGCGCGGCCGGGTCACCCGGCTGGAAAACGGTCCACCCGTCGGCTACCCGGTGCAATTCCGTGTCAGCGGACCCGATCACGCCACGGTACGCGGCATCGCGACCCGGGTGGAAAACATGATGCGCGCGACACCGGGCCTCAAGCACGTCGACAACAACTGGGGCGAAGAGGTCAAGGCCCTGCATGTCGATATCGACCAGGACAAGGCCCGGGCGCTGGGCATCGGCAATCAGGACCTGTCGCGCCAGTTGCAGATGCTCATCAGCGGCGCGCCGGTGACCCAGTACCGCGAAGGCGACCGCAATATCCAGGTGGTCGTGCGCCTTGATCATGGCGAGCGCCAGGATGTCGCGGGACTCGGCAATCTGATGATCCAGACCGGAACCGGCCGCTATGTACCGCTGTCGCAAATCGGCAAGATCCGCTATGCCCCCGAAGAGGGCATCGTGTGGCGTCACAACCACCTGCCGACCATTACCGTGCGCGGCGATCCGGTCGATGGCGTTCAGGGTTCCGACATTTCTATCAGACTTTGGCCGAAAATTCAGGAACTTGAGAAAACTTTGCCTGTCGGTTATCACATTGAGCTTGGCGGCTCGCTGGAATCCAGCGAAAAGTCCCAGACCGCGATCGCGGCCGTGCAACCCCTGATGCTGGTCATCGTACTGACGTTGCTGATGCTGCAATTGCAGAGTTTCCAGCGTACCCTGATGGTCGTGCTGACAGCCCCGCTGGGCATGATCGGCGTGACGCTGTCGCTGATCCTGTTCAGCGCGCCCTTCGGCTTTGTCGCCATGCTGGGTGTCATTGCCCTGGCGGGGATGATCATGCGCAACTCGGTGATCCTGGTTGATCAGATCGAACATGACATCAGGGATGGCATCGCGCCATGGGAGGCGATCCTGGGATCGACGGTTCGCCGATTCAGGCCTATCATGCTAACGGCATTGGCCGCCATCCTGGCCATGATCCCGCTGACGCGCAGCACCTTCTGGGGTCCGATGGCGGTCGCCATCATGGGGGGCCTGCTGGTCGCAACCGTGCTGACACTCCTGTTCCTGCCCGCACTGTACGCGCAATGGTTCAAGGTGTCGCGGCCACGGAACAACATTTGATTATCGAGATCCACCACGAATGAAACGACAACATCAACTCATGATCTGGCTTGCCATCGCCGCGCTCCCGGGGCAAGCCACCGCCTTCGACCTGATCGAAGCCTGGCAGGCGGCCAGAAACTACGACGCGGGTTATGCCGCGTCGCGCGCCGATCTCGCGGCGGGACAGGAGCGGCAGGCGCAGGGACGCGCCGGGCTCTTGCCACAGGTGAGCGTCACCGGCAATTACACCCGCGCGAACCCGATCGCCCCCAAAGGCCAGGATCAGAACGGCCGCGACCTGCGCAACGGCGCGGAAAGCCATGGCTACACCCTGGGCATGACGCAGCCGCTGTTCGACGTCAGCCGCTACACCGGCTACCAGAAAGGCAAGATCGACACCGCGCTGTCGCAAACCCAGTACGAACAGGCGGAACAGCAGTTGATCTCCGATGTGGCCAAGGCCTATTTCGACGTGCTGCTCGCCCAGGACTCGCTGTCCGCCACCCAGGCCGCGAAGAAATCCTACAAGAGCCAGCTTGACCAGGCGAAAACCTCGTTCGAGGTCGGCACCGCCACGATAACCGACACATATGAAGCCCAGGCCGGCTACGATGGCGCGATTGCCGAAGAAATCATCGCGCAAAGCACGCTGGAAATCGCCATCAACAACCTGACGCGCCTGACCGGGCTGCCCGGCAGCGGGATCCAGCCTTTGGCGAGCCGGATGGTGCTCGACAAGCCCGACCCGGAAACCCTGGACGGCTGGGTCGCGCAAGCCCTGAACAACAGCCTGGAAATCCGCGCGCAAACCCAGCAGGTCGCCCGCGCCGAACAGGATCTCACCGAAAAACGCGGCAGCCACCTGCCCACGGTCAACCTGACCGCCAACTACCAGGACAACCGCTCCAACCAGCCCGCCGCTCTCGGCGGCGGCCCGACCCGCGGCAGCTCCATCGGCGTCAACATCAGCCTGCCGCTGTTCGCCGGCGGCGGCATCAACGCCCAGGTCCGGGAGGCCGCCGCGCGCCTGGACAGCGCCCGGGAAAAACTCGAGGCCACACGCCGCAAGGTGCGCGAGGACGTCCGTCGCGCCTACCTTGGCGTCACCAATGGCGCCGCCTACGTCAGGGCACAGGAGCAATTGCTGGTGTCGGCGAAAAGCAAACTCGAATCGACGCGCCTTGGCAAGGAGGTGGGAGTCCGCACCAACCTGGATCTGCTCAAGGCCGAGCAGGATTACACCACGACCATCAAGACTCTGGCCGATGCCCGCTACCGCTACCTGAACGCCCGCATCGCCCTCGCGCAATCCGTCGGCCGTCTCGACGAGGGTGTGCTGCGCGGCGTGAACGCCTCGATCCGACACTGACGCGTTGCAACTTCGCCACGCGCGAAACCGGGCTTAGGCCCGGTTTTTTCATGCCCACGCCGAGTCGCTCGCCAAGTGTTTAATTTTTTCAACTACCGTGTGGCTTTTTGCTAAACACATAATTAGAATGATTTTCGTCACGCATCCCGCGGGATCGGCGCGACACACCCACAACAACGGAGGAGACACGAAGTGAGCAACCGGACCTTGCAGCAACGCCGCACCGACGCCACCCCTCGCGGCATCGGCGTGATGTGCCCCTTTTTCATCGAGCGCGCCCGCAATGCCGAGTTGTGGGATACGGACGGCAACCGCTACATCGACTTCGCCGGCGGCATCGGCGTGCTCAATACCGGCCACCTGCACCCAAAGATCCAGGCCGCCGTCTCGGCGCAGCTGGAATCCTTCAGCCACACCTGCTTTCAGGTCGTGCCGTATGAAAGCTACATTCGTGTCGCCGAAGAGCTGAACCGTCTCACTCCCGGGGATTTTCCCAAGAAGACCGCGTTTTTCACCACGGGAGCCGAAGCGGTGGAGAACGCCGTCAAGATCGCCCGCGCCGCGACCGGCCGGGCGGGCGTCATCGCCTTCGGCGGCGCCTTCCATGGCCGCACCATGATGGGCATGGCGCTGACCGGCAAGGTAGCTCCGTACAAAACCGGCTTCGGCCCTTTCCCGGGCGAGGTCTACCACGCCCCCTTCCCCAATCCGCTACGCGACATCACCGTCGATGACGCGATCGGCGCCGTAGAAAAACTGTTCAAGTACGACGTCGATCCGAAACGGATCGCCGCCATCATTTTCGAACCGGTCCAGGGGGAAGGCGGTTTTTATAGCGCTCCCCCGCAATTTGTCGTTGCGCTGCGCCGCATCTGCGACGAGCATGGCATCCTGCTCATCGCCGATGAAGTCCAGGCGGGCTTCGGCCGCACCGGCAAACTGTTCGCGATGGAGCACTATTCGGTTCACGCGGATCTGATCACACTGGCCAAGAGCCTGGCGGGCGGTTTCCCGCTATCGGCCGTGACCGGACGCGCCGAATGGATGGACGCGCCGCAACCGGGAGGTCTTGGCGGCACCTACGCCGGCAACCCGCTGGCCCTCGCCGCGGCCGCGGCCGTGATCGACCTGATGCAAAGCGACAATCTGCCCGCCCGCGCCGAACGGCTGGGACATCAGATCAAGGAGCGGCTCGTCGCGCTCCGCCAGCGCGTTCCGGCGATCGCCGACGTGCGCGGGCCAGGCGGCATGGTGGCGGTCGAATTCAGCCATCCTGGCGGACGCGAACCGGATGCCGAATTCGCCCGAGCCGTGCAGGCGAAGGCACTGGCCGATGGATTGATCCTGCTCACCTGCGGCAGTGACGGCAATGTGATCCGCTTCCTGTTCCCGTTGACCATCGAGGACGCGGTGTTCGAGGAGGCGCTGGGCAAACTGGAAACAGCCATCCTGCACACCATGAACGGAGTTCAGCATGATTGACTTGAAGGATCCTGGCCTTTTCAGGCAACAGGCCTATCTGGACGGAAAGTGGCATGACGCCGACAACGGCGCCACGATTGCCGTCGACAACCCCGCCACCGGCGAGACGATCGCCCGCGTGCCCGACATGGGCGGCGCCGAGACCGAACGCGCCATAGCGGCGGCGGAGCGCGCCTTCGCGAGCTGGCGCCGCACCACCGCGCGCGAACGCGCAAGATTGCTGCGCGCCTGGTTCGATCTGATCGTCGCCCATCAGGAAGACCTCGCCCGGCTGCTCACGACCGAGCAGGGCAAGCCGCTCGCCGAAGCGCGCGGGGAAATCGCTTACGGCGCGTCGTACATCGAGTGGTACGCCGAAGAGGCCAAGCGCATCTATGGTGATACGATCCCGCAGTCGCAGAACGACAAGCGCATCATCGTCATGCGCGAGCCGATCGGCGTGGCGGCCGCCATCACCCCATGGAACTTCCCCAATGCGATGATCACCCGCAAAGCGGCTCCAGCGCTCGCCGCCGGTTGTCCCATCGTGGTACGCCCCGCCAGCCAGACACCGCTTTCCGCGCTGGCCCTGGCCGAGCTCGCGCATCGCGCCGGCATTCCGCCCGGGGTGTTCACGGTCATCACTGGCGGATCGAGCGCCATCGGCGCCGTTCTGACCGGCTCTGACACCGTGCGCAAATTCAGCTTCACCGGATCGACCGAAGTGGGTCGCAAACTGATTGCCCAGTGCGCGCCCACGGTCAAGAAAGTGTCCATGGAACTGGGCGGCAATGCGCCGTTCATCGTCTTCGACGATGCCGACCTGGACGCGGCGGTGGAAGGCGCGCTCATTTCCAAATTCCGCAATGCCGGGCAAACCTGCGTCTGCGCCAACCGTCTCTATGTCCAGTCCGGCATCCACGACACCTTTGTCGCGCGTCTTGCCGAAGCCGTCGACAAGCTGAAAGTCGGCAACGGCGTGGAAAATGGCGTGAACCAAGGGCCGCTGATTGACGACAAAGCGATCGGCAAGGTCGAAGAACACATCGCGGATGCCGTTGCGCTCGGCGCGAAACTGGTGAGCGGAGGCCGGCGCCACGAGCTGGGCGGCCGCTTCTTCCAGCCGACGCTGCTCACCGGTGTGACCGGCGCCATGAAGGTGGCCAAGGAGGAAACCTTCGGCCCGCTCGCGCCGGTTTTCCGGTTCGATACCGAGGAAGAGGTGATCGGTTACGCCAACGACACGGAGTTCGGCCTGGCCAGCTACTTCTATTCGCGGGATATCGGGCGGATTTTTCGGGTGGCCGAAGCACTGGAGTACGGCATGGTCGCCGTCAACACCGGCATTCTGTCCAACGAAGCCGCGCCGTTCGGCGGCGTCAAACAATCCGGTCTGGGACGCGAAGGGTCGCACTACGGCATCGACGACTACCTGGAAATCAAGTACCTCTGCCTTGGTGGTATCGACCGCTGACCGTTTCCGGCCTCAGCCGGTGACCAACCGGTTGCGGCCGGCATTCTTGGCAAGATAGCAGCGCTGGTCGGCCCGTTCGATCGGGTCGGCCGGCACAACATCGTCAGGACGAAGCATGGTCATCCCCACGCTCGCCGTGACGGAAAGACTCACTCCGGCCACCTCAAGCACATGAGCCTCGATCTGGCCGCGCACGGCCTCGATCAGCGCGCGCGCATCGTCAAGCCGGCAATTGAAGAGCAGTAACGCGAATTCGTCTCCTCCCAGCCGTGCAGCCACATCCGAACTGCGCAGACGGCTCTGGATGATGCCCGCCACATCCTGCAGCAACTGATCGCCGGCACCATGCCCTGCATGGTCGTTGACGGCCTTGAAGTGATCCAGGTCGATCAGCGCGATGGCATCATTGCGCCCCTTCCGATCCGGGCCGGCAAGCAAACCCGACAGCGATGCAAGATAGCCGCGGCGGTTGAGCAAGCCGGTCAACGGATCGTGATTGGCCTCCCAGCGGTGCGCTTTTTCCCGTTCCCGGCGTGCGCTGTCGTCATGAAGAACATAAACACGGTAACCATGCATACTTCCCACAGCGGCAATCACCGACAAGGTCAACACCACGGGCTGTACTCTGGCATCCTTTGTCATCATGTCCATTTCGCAAAACGGGTGCGCCACCAGCGATTCTAGGCGCTGGATCGACAAGGGGCGTCCGTTCTCCGGAGGGCTGAAGCTTGCGAAGCTGTAGAGGGGGCGGCCAAGGGTATCCTGGGCCCGCACCCCGAGCAGCGCCTCGGCCGGCTGATTCAGGTATTCGATTTCATCCAGATGACTGGTCAGAACCACCGCGTCGCCGATCGATTCCAGGATCGCCATCGCCCGTTCGCGTTCAGCCATCAGACTCTGGCGGGTCTCTTCCTGCTCCGACACATCCATGACGACACCAAGAAACCGCGGTTCCGCTTCATACGTCAGCCGACACAATCTCAATTCGACATTCAGGAAAGGGCGCTGCCCGTTGATGAGCCGGCACTCCGTCTTGACCAGGGTTTCTCCGTCCGCGAGCAGCGATCGCGCCAGCGCCCGGATGCGCTCGTGATCGAGCGGGTGCACCGCCTCGTTCCAGTGCCGGCCATGCCACTCCACTTCATTCTCATAGCCAAACAAGCGCTTGCACGCGCGATTAACATAATTCAGTTTGCCACGATCATCGACAACAAAGACTCCGAGAGGAGACGCCTCGTTCAACGCCCGGAAAAACGCTTCGCTGCGTGCCAGCTGCGCTTCCATTGTGTCCCGCTCGGACCAGGCCCGGGCAACGACATCGGCAACGGACTGCAACTCGTCGTAGTCGCTGATACCCGCCAAAACACTGTTGCCTGAAGCAGGCAAAGTCAGGATATTGGACTTGAGGCGATCCAGCGGACGCAAAATATGCTTTAAGCGCCAGGAAACCAGCAGCAGCACAACCAGCATCATCCCCAATGCAAAGGCGATATAACGTTCGGCAAGAGAATAAATCGGCTCATAGGCCTCGCCGACTGGCAGCAACCCGCCGACCACCCAATCCACCTGGCGCAGCGGGCGATAGGCCACAAGCATGCGCTCACCGGTACTGATCGTGGTTTCATCCACACCTTGCCAACCACCCAGGGCCCGATTCAGGGCAGGACTGCTGGCGGCGGACGGCAAAGGTTCGAAAACGCGGGACGTGTCGGGATGGTAAATATTCAGACGGGAACGCACGGCATTGACCGTAATATAGCCGCTATTGCCGATGGTGATCGACTCCAGATCCCGGAAGAATCCGACGGACAGCAACTCCAGACTGCCGCCAACCATTCCGACAAACTGTCCGTGCGGATCAGTGAGCGGAACGGTGAACACCACAATGCGCCGCTTCGGGTTATTGCGGGTACGCAGCGGCACGGAAATCATCGGCCGAAGGGATTTCCGGGTCTCGATAAAATAGTCGCGATCATGGATATCCAGACCACGGCGCCCGGCACTGGCCGGCTCATCGGCCAGAATGATGCCATGGCGGTCATAGACGACCAGCGCATCGAACAGGGGGGCGATGGGACGGAGAGACGTCAGGATGCCTTCCGCCATCTGCGGCAGAGCGGCATCCGTCGGATGCAGGGTACGCACCGATGAGGCCAGGAGACGCTGACGTACCGCCACCCGTTGGTCAATGTCGGCGGCGATCCGTTCGACAAGATCAGACAGGTAGCGGAAACGCTCGTTCTTGATTTCCGCCCGGGCCGCCTGGAAATTGAACCAGCCGATCAAGACAAGGCTGCCCATGCCGAGCACGACCGTCAGAAGCGCCACCCGGAACTTTAGGGTACGACCAAAGCGCGATGCCAACATTGCCCCCATACCTTTCATGGCTCGGGAGATTATCAGCCCATCGGCATAAAGGCAACGACGGCATCACACGGCAACGTCAATGAAGCCGGGCGGCCCTTTCGACCAGTTTGAGACCGGCCTGTTCCAGACAGCGTTTCAGATCGTCGAATGCCACCCTCCGGTCCGGGGCCACATCCGGCACCAGCAGCCAGGGCGCGACGGCAAGCACGGCATCCTGGCCGAGGCGCCGCAAGGCGATCTCATAGCCGGAGAGTTCCGGTTGATAGGTTACGATGGCCTCAAGATGCGAGACCGACGTCTCCTTGCCCAGCACCATGGCGACCGTCAGACCAAGCCGCTTGCGATTGGCCGCCATCACGCCGGCCGCCAATGCCTCCCACCAAGGCAATGGCGCAAAAATTTCCGCCTCGCCGTACTCCATCTCGGAGGAAATGGCCTCTTGTATACTGGGAAGAATGGCGTCGAGCGCGCGCCGGCCAAAGCGTCTGGCCGAATCGACATTCAAGGACCCCCGCTCGACAAGGAAGGGAATCCAGGCGACAACCCATTGTGGATCCGTTGTCCGGTTGGCCGCTTCGAAAGTGGCGCGTGCGTGGTCGGGATCCTCCGGCGCGAAATCGCAGCCGGCATCCATGACGGGCGCCAGATGAATCAGGTTCTGACAGCCCCGCTCGTTGAGCATGTCGACGGTGAATAGCGTGGGCGACAGCCAGAGAATCGCGTTGGGCGGCAGCTCAAGCGCATCGGCGAGCAACGGCTCCACTCGCTCCAGCATGGGGAAGTGCCACCAGACCCCACCTTTGGCCCGCGAAAAGCAGAACGGCAACGCCCACAATTCAAACGACATGATAGAGCCATCCTGACGCACTACCTCAGGGAAGGCGATAGCGTCGCGCGCCGCCTCGATAAGGCGCTCGCGAGCGGCTGGCTCGCTTTGCAATGCCAGCTGCGCTTCGGTGAAGACCGCCTGATCCCCCCCGGAAATGGTTTCCCGTACCGCCGACTCGAACGCGATACGCGCGACCGGATCCCGCAGAGTTTGACGAGTCTTGCCGACCAGGGTCTCGATGGCCTCGCTTCGCGCGGCGGGAGGGAGCGGTTCGGTCGGCCCGCTACGCATCTCCCTCTGCTTGTAGCCCAGCTCTCTTTCCTTGTAGATATCTTGCAACTGCAGGTAGTCGTCCATGGCTTCATCACAGATCGACTGCAAGGTTTCCGCGCTGGGCACGGCTCCCGTAAAAGTGAAATCGTACAAACGGAAGCCGGAATTGCACACGTAAATCGAGGTATTATTGACGTCGTCGTACAAAATAGCACTGGCGAAGTCTTCGTCATCACGGCCTTCGAATTCGGTGGTATCGTTCCCCACCAAACGACATATAAAAGCTGGTGATGCCGTATGAATGACATATTCGCACGCCTCCAGAGCGCCAGTCGCGTCCAGAGCGTCGCCGAAGATGAACCGGCCGGGAGCCCGTGCAGCCCCCATCAACCGGGAATTACGCGGATGAAACTTCATAATCGTATCTTTACCGCTGCGGAATCTTGCAAACTATTGATTTTAACGCGTTTTCCCGTAACAAAGAAACACGTCGGCCATCACTCATAAAATTCAACAACTTAAAGTGCCATTATTTATGAAAAACAAACTCCTGATCAGCGCCTGCCTGCTCGGCCATCCGGTACGCTACGACGGAGGCGCCAAGGGATTACCGGACGAAACCCTGCGCGATCTACGACAGCGATTCGGGCTGATTCCCGTTTGCCCGGAATGCGCCGGAGGACTGCCAACGCCCCGGGCACCCGCAGAAATCGAACCGGGCCGCAGCGCGAGCGATGTCCTGCGGGGACAGGGCAGCGTCATCACGGCCACCGGGGACGATGTCACGGCCGAGTTCCTGTCGGGAGCCGACAAAGTACTCGGTATCGCACAAGAAACGGGAGCCGGCTGTGCGCTTCTGAAAGCCAACAGCCCTTCTTGCGGCAAGCTGGCCGTCTATGATGGTCACTTTGCCGGAAAATTGGTCCCGGGGGAAGGCATAACGGCGCATCGTTTGCGGCAGGCCGGGATACCGGTATTCAGCGAGACGGAACTCAATTTGCTGCCTTAAAAAACCAAAAGCCCTGACCGTAGGGTCAGGGCTTGGAGGGGGGAGTCTGGCGGTGTCCTACTTTCACACGGCGAATACCGCACTATCATCGGCGCTAAGGCGTTTCACGGTCCTGTTCGGGATGGGAAGGCGTGGGACCACCTCGCTATGGCCGCCAGACATAAACTGTCAACAAATCAAGAAGCCGCCCGCGCGTCGCGGGAGTATGTATCGGGTCGATGACGCATCGCGTCGCCAGCCTGGGCTCACCCAAGCTGTTCAAATGATAGGATCAAGCCTCACGAGCCATTAGTATCGGTTAGCTTAACGCCTCACAGCGCTTCCACACCCGACCTATCAACGTCCTGGTCTCGAACGACTCTTCAGGGAGGTCAAGCCTCCAGGGAAGTCTCATCTTCAGGCGAGTTTCCCGCTTAGATGCTTTCAGCGGTTATCTCTTCCAAACTTAGCTACCCGGCAATGCCACTGGCGTGACAACCGGTACACCAGAGGTTCGTCCACTCCGGTCCTCTCGTACTAGGAGCAGCCCCCGTCAAACTTCCAACGCCCACTGCAGATAGGGACCAAACTGTCTCACGACGTTTTGAACCCAGCTCACGTACCACTTTAAATGGCGAACAGCCATACCCTTGGGACCGGCTACAGCCCCAGGATGTGATGAGCCGACATCGAGGTGCCAAACTCCGCCGTCGATGTGAACTCTTGGGCGGAATCAGCCTGTTATCCCCGGAGTACCTTTTATCCGTTGAGCGATGGCCCTTCCATTCAGAACCACCGGATCACTATGTCCTGCTTTCGCACCTGCTCGACTTGTCGGTCTCGCAGTCAAGCCACCTTTTGCCATTGCACTATCAGCACGATTTCCGACCGTACCTAGGTGACCTTCGAACTCCTCCGTTACACTTTGGGAGGAGACCGCCCCAGTCAAACTGCCTACCATGCACTGTCCCCAATCCGGATCACGGACCAAGGTTAGAACCTCAAACACACCAGGGTGGTATTTCAAGGGCGGCTCCATGCGAACTGGCGTCCACACTTCCCAGCCTCCCACCTATCCTACACAAGTCTGTTCAAAGTCCAATGCAAAGCTACAGTAAAGGTTCACGGGGTCTTTCCGTCTAGCAGCGGGGAGATTGCATCTTCACAAACATTTCAACTTCGCTGAGTCTCAGGAGGAGACAGTGTGGCCATCGTTACGCCATTCGTGCGGGTCGGAACTTACCCGACAAGGAATTTCGCTACCTTAGGACCGTTATAGTTACGGCCGCCGTTTACCGGGGCTTCGATCAAGAGCTTGCACCCCATCACTTAACCTTCCGGCACCGGGCAGGCGTCACACCGTATACGTCCACTTTCGTGTTGGCACAGTGCTGTGTTTTTGATAAACAGTCGCAGCCACCGATTCTCTGCGACCCCTTCGACCTTCGAGCGCGAGGCTCTACAATCTACCGGGGCATACCTTCTCCCGAAGTTACGGTATCAATTTGCCGAGTTCCTTCTCCTGAGTTCTCTCAAGCGCCTTGGAATTTTCATCCTGCCCACCTGTGTCGGTTTGCGGTACGGTTTTTGCAAGGCTGAAGCTTAGTGGCTTTTCCTGGAAGCGGGGTATCAGTCACTTCAGGTCCGTAGACCCTCGTTATCACCTCTCGACGTTAACAGCGCGGCGGATTTGCCTGCCACGCCCGTCTACCAGCTTGAACGACCTATTCCAACAGGCCGCTGACCTAACCTTCTCCGTCCCCACATCGCACCTTGCAAAAGTACGGGAATATTGACCCGTTTCCCATCGACTACGCATTTCTGCCTCGCCTTAGGGGCCGACTCACCCTACGCCGATGAACGTTGCGTAGGAAACCTTGGGCTTTCGGCGAGCGGGCTTTTCACCCGCTTTATCGCTACTCATGTCAGCATTCGCACTTCTGATATCTCCAGCATCCCTCTCAGGACACCTTCACAGACCTACAGAACGCTCCCCTACCACGTGACCTAAGTCACATCCGCAGCTTCGGTTATAAGCTTGAGCCCCGTTACATCTTCCGCGCAGGACGACTCGACCAGTGAGCTATTACGCTTTCTTTAAATGATGGCTGCTTCTAAGCCAACATCCTGGCTGTCTGTGCCTTCCCACCTCGTTTACCACTTAGCTTATCATTTGGGACCTTAGCTGGCGGTCTGGGTTGTTTCCCTCTTGACGATGGACGTTAGCACCCACCGTCTGTCTCCCATGCTCGCACTTTCCGGTATTCAGAGTTTGCCATGGTTTGGTAAGTCGCAATGACCCCCTAGCCATAACAGTGCTTTACCCCCGGAAGTGATACATGAGGCACTACCTAAATAGTTTTCGGGGAGAACCAGCTATCTCCGAGTTTGTTTAGCCTTTCACCCCTATCCACAGCTCATCCCCTAGTTTTGCAACACTAGTGGGTTCGGACCTCCAGTGCGTGTTACCGCACCTTCATCCTGGCCATGGATAGATCACTCGGTTTCGGGTCTACGCCCAGCAACTCAGTCGCCCTGTTCGGACTCGGTTTCCCTACGCCTCCCCTATTCGGTTAAGCTCGCTACTGAACGTAAGTCGCTGACCCATTATACAAAAGGTACGCAGTCACCCCATTTTTCAAGGGCTCCCACTGTTTGTATGCATCCGGTTTCAGGTTCTATTTCACTCCCCTCCCGGGGTTCTTTTCGCCTTTCCCTCACGGTACTGGTTCACTATCGGTCGATCACGAGTATTTAGCCTTGGAGGATGGTCCCCCCATCTTCAGACAGGATTTCGCGTGTCCCGCCCTACTTCTCGTACGCCTAGTCTCATCGCCACGTTTTCGTGTACGGGGCTATCACCCACTATGGCCGCCCTTTCCAGAGCCTTCCACTAACGCCGCGACTATCTCGTACAGGCTATTCCGCTTTCGCTCGCCACTACTGGCGGAATCTCGGTTGATTTCTTTTCCTGCGGGTACTTAGATGTTTCAGTTCTCCGCGTTCGCTTCGCCTTCCCTATATATTCAGGAAGGGATGACCCCTAAGGGCCGGGTTTCCCCATTCGGACATCGTGGGATCAATGTTCCATTGCCAACTCCCCCACGCTTTTCGCAGGCTTGCACGTCCTTCATCGCCTGTGATCGCCAAGGCATCCACCAGATGCACTTAATCGCTTGACCCTATCATCTGAACAGCCTAAACCACCCAGACTCCAGTTTCGCGACACGTCACGATCCCCTTCAAGACCGTCACGTCGATACAATCATCTACCCAAGTCGCACCCACCCGGATTCCTCCGGATCGGTGAACTTTACATATCAGCTTCTCAATTTGTTAAAGATCAACGCGTTGGCTACAACGCAAATCAAAAACGACGGATCCCTTCCCATCCTCTTTGATTTGCACTGTGGTGGAGGCAGACGGGATCGAACCGACGACCCCCTGCTTGCAAAGCAGGTGCTCTCCCAACTGAGCTATGCCCCCCTTCAGAGTCCTGGTGGGTCTGGTTGGACTCGAACCAACGACCCCCGCCTTATCAAGACGGTGCTCTAACCGGCTGAGCTACAAACCCAGTCTCTACTTGCCAACTTCCGAATAACCGATAGGTTGTGAGCGCTTGACGTCGCCATTCTCTAGAAAGGAGGTGATCCAGCCGCAGGTTCCCCTACGGCTACCTTGTTACGACTTCACCCCAGTCATGAAGCATACCGTGGTAAGCGGCCTCCTTGCGGTTAGCCTACCCACTTCTGGTATCCCCCACTCCCATGGTGTGACGGGCGGTGTGTACAAGACCCGGGAACGTATTCACCGCAGCATGCTGATCTGCGATTACTAGCGATTCCGACTTCACGCACTCGAGTTGCAGAGTGCGATCCGGACTACGATCGGCTTTATGAGATTGGCTCCACCTCGCGGCTTCGCGACCCTCTGTACCGACCATTGTATGACGTGTGAAGCCCTGCTCATAAGGGCCATGAGGACTTGACGTCATCCCCACCTTCCTCCGGTTTGTCACCGGCAGTCTCATTAGAGTGCCCAACTTAATGATGGCAACTAATGACAAGGGTTGCGCTCGTTGCGGGACTTAACCCAACATCTCACGACACGAGCTGACGACAGCCATGCAGCACCTGTGTCCAGGCTCCCTTTCGGGCACCGCCGCCTCTCAGCAGCGTTCCTGGCATGTCAAGAGCAGGTAAGGTTCTTCGCGTTGCATCGAATTAATCCACATCATCCACCGCTTGTGCGGGTCCCCGTCAATTCCTTTGAGTTTTAACCTTGCGGCCGTACTCCCCAGGCGGTCAATTTCACGCGTTAGCTACGCTACCAAGGATTCAAACCCCCAACAGCTAATTGACATCGTTTAGGGCGTGGACTACCAGGGTATCTAATCCTGTTTGCTCCCCACGCTTTCGTGCATGAGCGTCAGTATCATCCCAGGGGGCTGCCTTCGCCATCGGTATTCCTCCACATCTCTACGCATTTCACTGCTACACGTGGAATTCTACCCCCCTCTGACGTACTCTAGCTGAACAGTCCTCAATGCCGTTCCCAGGTTAAGCCCGGGGCTTTCACATCAAGCTTGTCCAACCGCCTGCGCACGCTTTACGCCCAGTAATTCCGATTAACGCTTGCACCCTACGTATTACCGCGGCTGCTGGCACGTAGTTAGCCGGTGCTTATTCTTCAGGTACTCTCATCCCCACCCGCTATTCACAGGCAGGATTTGCTCCCCGACAAAAGTCCTTTACAACCCGAAGGCCTTCTTCAGACACGCGGCATGGCTGGATCAGGGTTGCCCCCATTGTCCAAAATTCCCCACTGCTGCCTCCCGTAGGAGTCTGGGCCGTGTCTCAGTCCCAGTGTGGCGGATCATCCTCTCAGACCCGCTACTGATCGTCGCCTTGGTGGGCCTTTACCCCCCCAACTAGCTAATCAGACGTCGGCCGCTCGGATAACGCGAGGCCCGAAGGTCCCCCGCTTTCCTCCTCAGAGCGTATGCGGTATTAGCACAACTTTCGCTGCGTTATCCCCCATTACCCGGCACGTTCCGACGCATTACTCACCCGTTCGCCACTCGCCACCCGGAGCAAGCTCCTGTGCTGCCGTTCGACTTGCATGTGTAAAGCATGCCGCCAGCGTTCAATCTGAGCCAGGATCAAACTCTTCAGTTCAATCGCTAACTTTACTTCTGGCACGCAAGATCAAAGAAACAAAACCAGGTTCATTTCTGTCTTGCCGTGCAAGTGTCGGCTTCGCCAAACACTCACACCTATCGGTTATTCGCATTATTAAAGATCGGCGCCGCGCTCTTCGCTGCAGCAGAGGAAGCGAACTATACCCCCCCAACCCACGCCCGTCAACACTTTCACGCCCTAAAATCCAACAAAATCGCTAACCCGTTGAATTTCAACAAATCCAATTTACTCTGTTCCCGATTCGATCTTCGATGCCACTTCGCAAAAACCCTGCGGTGAGGATTTATCCGCCAGAAAAACCGGCGGATAATGGCGCTTTTTGCCGATTTGCGGAGCCACGATTGCACCTGACCTGGATATTCGACCTCGACAACACCCTGCATAATGCGAGTCATGGCGTATTTCCGCGCATCAACCAGTTGATGCTCGGCTACATCATGCGACATCTTGGCCTGGACGCCGACTCGGCCAATGCACTGCGCCAATACTATTATCAGCATTACGGCGCCACCCTCCGCGGCATGGCACTGCATCACCACGTCGACCCGGCGACCTTTCTCGAAGAAACCCATCCGCTCAGCGCACTGGAGCCGGAACTCGTCATCCAGAGCGAGTCGGCGCGCGTCCTTGCCCGATTACCCGGCCGCAAGCTGATGTTGTCCAATGGCCCTCAGGCCTATATCGAGCGTGTCGCGCAGCGCATGGGCTTCGAAAGACACTTCGAGGATATGTACGGCATTGAGCGCGTGAACTACATCACCAAGCCGGATGCCCGCGCGTTCTTGCGCGTGCTCGGCCAGGAAAAACTCGACCCCCGCCGCTGCGTCATGGTGGAGGACAGCCTGGACAACTTGCGCACCGCGCGAAAGCTCGGCATGAAAACCGTCTGGATCTCTTCCGAAACCCGGCGGCCTTCCTGTGTCGACTATCGCATCAGGGATGTGTCCGAATTGCTCCGCCTGCCCTTCCTGCCTTTGTGTCGTTCCTAGGACACAAAAAACCGGCCCGGGAAAGATCCCGCTTGATCGGCGAATAGCGGGACGCCTGAGAAGACAGGTGGCGGCACCACACCGCTCGTCCATATATAAAGACATGCCCCGGTGAACTTCGCCGGGGCATGCGGGAAACAGCGACAGGATGATTACTTGAGCTTGATCTCGGACCACACCCGGTTCAGATCACGGCGCTGTTTGGCGTTCAGATCCTGCAGTTGCTGCAGACGCGGCAAGTCCTCCTTGCCCGGGAACACAGCGGCATTCTTCACCAGATCAGGCTTGATGAACTGCATGGCCGCCTTGTTCGGATTGCCGGAGCCCATGTCATTGGAAACCCCCGCCGCATTCTTCCCGTCCATCATGAAATTGATGAATTTATAGGCAAGATCCTTCCGCGGAGCATCCTTGAGCAGAACAAAATTATCCACGGACAGGGTGTTGCCTTCCTTTTGCAAATGGAAGTTGAGGGCGAACTTGCGTCCCGCTTTCTTAGCGTCCTGTTGCGCCTGGTACATATCGTTGGAGTAACCGAAAGCCACCACGATGTTGCCGACCGTCAGTTCCTTGATATAGGACTGGTTATTGAACGCCGCCCAGAACGGCTTGGCTTTCAGGATCACGTCCCGCGCGGCTTTCCAGTCGGCGGGATTCGTGGAGTTCGCGGACTTGCCCAGATACATCAGGGCCGCGGACATCAGTTCGCGCTGAGAGTCGAGCACCGTGACCTTGCCCTTGATTTTGGCGAGCACGGCGGGATCGAAAATCAGTGCCCAGCTGTTGTTCTTGTCCAGAACCCCCAGCTCTTTCAGTCGGGTTTCGTTATACCCGAGCAGGGTGGTCGTGAACGCGTAGGGAATGGAAAAATCATTGGCCTTGTCATAGAAGCCGCCCATATACCCCGGATTCATGTTCTTGAGATTGGGCAACTGGGCCTTGTCCAGCTTCATGGCTTTGCCTTGGCCGATCAGGGTCTGTACGGCAAAGCCTGTGGGGACGACAAGATCATACCCTTTGGCGCCAGCCGCCAGCTTGGCCAGCATTTCCTCATTGTCGCCATAGAAGTCCTGGACAAGCTTGCATTTGCAGTAAGCTTCGAAACGCTTGGCGGTTTCGTCGGACAGATAGTTATTCCAGTTGTACAGATGCAGCTCGTCGCCGGCGAAGGCTTGGCCAGTCGCCATCAGGGCAAGCGCAAGAATAAGCTTCTTCATGGTAATCCTCTAATGGTATGTAGTTATGGTACGACATGAAAAAGAAGGGCGACGTTGCCGAAGCGACGCCGCCCTTCCGGACGCTAGCCCTTGGCCCGCAGCGCCGATGGCGACACGCGGGACGCGATGACGATCAGGGCAAGAGTGAGAAGCATCAGCAAGGAAGAGACCGCATTGACCTCCGGCGTCACGGCGATCTTGATCATCGAATAGATCTCCAGCGGCAGGGTGGAGGCCCCGGCGCCGGCGGTGAAAAAGGTGATCACGAAATCGTCGATGGACAGTGTGAACGCCATCAGCGCGCCGGCGATGATGCCGGGTTTGAGCAACGGCAAGGTCACGAGCCTGAAGGCCTGAAATGGTGTCGCGCCCAGATCGCGGGCGGCCTCGACCAGACTGTCATCCATACCTTGCATGCGCGCCCGCACCACGATGGCAACGAAACCGACACAGAAAGCGATATGCGACAGCAGGATCGTGAGCAGGCCAAGCTCCAGAATGCCGATCAACTGATTCACCAGCACAAAGAAAATCACCAGGCTCACCCCCATCAGCAACTCGGGAATCGCGATCGGCGTCAGCACCAGGAACGGCAAAAGGCGCAACTTGTAACGATGCAGGGCAATACCGGCCAATGTGCCAAGCAGTGTCGCCGCCACGCTAGCCAGCAGCGCGATAACCAGCGAGTTGCCGGCGGCGGTAAGCATCTTGTCGTTGGCGAATAACTGGTGATACCACTTGAACGTAAAACCTACCCATTCCGCATTGAGTTTCGAGTCGTTGAAGGAAAACACAACGACAATCACCAGCGGCAGGTACAGGAACAGATACGTCAGGCTCGCCGATGCCCACAACCAGCGCGATTGTTTCTTAGCCACGTTTCTTTCCTCCCCGGGCTACCAGCGAACCGATCACGGCAATGCCCAATACGCCGCCGGTCAACATCAGAGACAGCACCGACCCGAACGGCCAGTCGCGCGTATCGAGAATCTGCTGTTTGATCAGGTTGCCGATCATGATCGAATCGGTCCCCCCCAGAATATCGGGAATGGCGAACATGCCAAGCGCGGGGATGAACACCAGCGCGGAACCGGCGAATACGCCCGGCAAGGAGAGCGGCCAGGTAATGCGCCAGAAACGCTGCCAGGCGTTTGCCCCCAGATCCTGGGCGGCGTCCAGCAACGACATGTCATGCTTTTCAAGGTTGGCGTAAAGCGGCAAAACCATGAACGGCAGATGCACATACACGAGGCCCACGATCACGGCGAACGGCGTAAACAGCAGCCGGACCGGAGCGATACCAAACACTCCCAGCACCATGTTCACGGCATGACTGAATGCCGACTGGGGCCCGAGAATGATCATCCAGGCATAAATGCGAATCAGAAAATTCGACCAGAACGGCAGAATCACCATCAACAGCAGCAGATCGCGATAACGCTTGCCGCTGCGCGCGATGAGCCACGCCAGCGGGTATCCCATCAGGATGCAGACTGCCGTGGTCAACAGCGCATAGCCCGCCGACTTGATGAAAAGCTCGATGTAAAGCGGCTCTTCGACCAGACGATGGAAGTTTTCCAGGGTCAGGTTGAGGATGCGCTTGCCATCCTCCTCCAGGAAGATCGGCGCCAGGCCGCCGTAATCGCCCGGATAGCGGAACGCGGCGAACGCCATGATCAGCGTCGGGACCAAAAAGAAAACCAGAAGATAGATCAGCGGAGGCCAGGACAGCACCCACTTGCCGATACGGTCACGCAGCATCATGCCTTTACTCCGTCAGGAAGCTGCCTGCGTCATAGCGCCAGGCGATCTCGACCACGTCATTGTCGTCAAAGAACTTGGCGACCCCCGGAATGCTGTTGGGCAGCATGGTTTCGACCATGACTCCCTCGGCGACTTCGACCACGTAGATGGTGACGTCGCCCAGATAGAGGCAGTCGTGCACCTTGCCCTTGAAATGGGCCTCTTCCGGCAAAGCGGTCAGTTCCTTGTCGAGGCGGACTTTTTCCGGGCGTAGCGCAAGCCAGCCCTGCTGTCCTTCGCGAGCGCCGGGCGTGCTCTGGCAACGCACTTCGCCGCAGCCCTTTATTTCGACCGTCATGATATCGCCGGACACGCCTGTCACCGTACCCTCGAGCACGTTGCACTGTCCGATGAAATCCGCCACGAAACGGTTTTTCGGGAATCCGTAGATCTTTTCCGGGATATCAAGCTGCTCGACCTGCCCCTGGCTCATCACCGCGATGCGGTGCGACAGCGCCAGCGCCTCGCCCTGATCGTGGGTCACGTAAACGAAGGTGATGCCCACTTCCTTTTGCAGATTGATCAGTTCGATCTGCATTTCCTCGCGCAGTTTCGCGTCGAGCGCGGAGAGCGGTTCGTCAAGCAACAGCAGACGCGGGCGATCGACCAGCGCGCGGGCGATGGCCACACGCTGCCGCTGGCCGCCGGACAGTTCATGGGGAAAGCGATCGCCGAAGGCCGTCAGGCGGACATCTTCCAGCAATTCCTCCACCTGGCTGCCGATACGCGCCTTGTCCCAGCCGGCCATTTTCAGCGGAAACGCGATATTGTCGCGGACCGTCATGTGCGGGAACAGCGCATAGCTCTGGAACACGGTATGGACCGGGCGCTTCTCGGGGGGAACGCGCGACATGTCCTGGCCGTCGAGCAGAATCTGGCCTTCATCGGGCTGCTCGAAACCGGCGAGCATCCTCAGAAGAGTCGTCTTTCCACACCCGGAAGGCCCCAGTAATGTGAAAAATTCGCCAGCTTCCACGTTCAGGCTGACGTTGTTGACGGCGGTATAGTCGCCGAACCGTTTAACAACATTCTTGATTTCAAGAAGAGACATTGCGTTCTTCCCCGCCCAGTAAAAAGGGCGCCATTGTAACAAAAATCAAACGATGGGAAACCCCAAAATCCCTAGTCAATTCAAGGACTCAGGCGATCCGCCCCTCCCATCGCCCCCATTTTCCCCTCCGGGCCGATAAGTCGCTATTTTCGTTGAAGAAACCTATTGCCCCTTCAGAAATCCCGTCGTGCAACAAATGTATTTTTTTCTGAAAAAAACGATGCTTTTTGGCAACACTTGACGTTTTTACTGTTTATTTGTGCGTCGTATCACACGTTCCCCAGTGCCCTTGATAGAAAAACGCACGAAAACGCGGTATCCACGCATCGATATCATGGCCATTCTTCTGTAGCCAGTTTCTGTCGTAATAACTGTTCAGGTAGCGGTTTCCATCATCGCACAGCAACGTGACAACCGACCCTTCCTTGCCCTCTTTCGCCATTCTGGCGATGACCTGGCATACCCCGGCAAAGTTGGTCCCGGTCGAGCCACCGCACTTGCGGCCGAGCACCTCTTCCAGAAAATGAATGGCCGCGTAGCTGGCCGTATTGGGCACACGCACAACATCATCGATCACGGAAGGAATGAAGGATGGCTCCACCCGCGGGCGGCCGATACCTTCCACGCCCGACCCGCCTTCACAACGGCAGTCGGTGGCTCCGGCATGAAAGCAGTCGTAAAACACCGAATTTTCCGGATCCACAACACAAATCCGGGTGCCCAGCCGCTGATAACGCACATAACGCCCAAACGTGGCCGACGTCCCCCCCGTCCCGGCGCCACAGACGATCCAGTCGGGTACCGGATGCGGCTCCAGAGCCATCTGCCGGAAAATGGTATCGGCGATATTGTTGTTTCCACGCCAATCGGTGGCCCGTTCGGCATAGGTGAACTGATCCATGTAGTGCCCGCCCAGTTCGAGCGCAAGACGCCTTGATTCCTCATAGATAAGGGCCGGATCGTCGACCAGATGACAACGGCCACCGTAAAATTCGATAGCCCGGATTTTCTCCCCGGAGGTGCCGCGCGGCATGACCGCGATGAACGGCAAGCCGAGCAGACGGGCGAAATAGGCTTCGGATACGGCGGTACTGCCGCTGGAGGCTTCGATAATGGCGCAGCCTTCGCGAATCCAGCCGTTGCACAGGGCGTACAGAAACAGGGAGCGCGCCAGACGATGCTTGAGACTGCCGGTCGGATGCGTCGACTCATCCTTGAAATACAGCTGGATGGCGGGAAATGCCGGAAGCGGCAAAGGGATCAGGTGTGTGTCGCTGGAGCGGTTAAAATCGGCTTCGATCTTGCGGATAGCGTCTGATACCCAATGATTCATAGCACCTCCTGATTCCATTGGGATCCATTGTACCCGTCCCAATAAAAAACGCACCCCGCGCGGGGTGCGTTCTTTCTATCGTTCCGGACAACAGGAATCAGAACTTGGTGCCGAAACCGATACCGTAGATCCACGGGTTGATCTTCAGCTCGCCCAGCTTGGTGCCATTGAGCTTAACGTCGGTCTTGATGTCGACTTTCTTAACATCGACGTTGATGTACCAGCTCTTGTTGATCGCATAGTCGAAGCCGACTTGCAGCGCCGGACCATAGCTGTTGTTCTTCAGATCCAGCTTCTGATCGCCGACCTTCAGGTCATTGCTGTAGAAACGGGTATAGTTGATACCTGCGCCCACATACGGACGGAAGTCACCTTGCGGATTGAAGTGGTACTGCAGGGTCAGCGTCGGGGGCAGAACGGAAACTTTGCCCAGCGAGGTGCGGCCGCTGTTTACCGTGACTTCATGGCGGGAGGTGCCCAGAATCAGCTCGGCGCCGATGTTGTTGGTGATCATGTAGGTGAAGTCGACTTCGGGAACCGTCGCATCCTTCACATCGGTCTTCAGTGTCGACAGCGCGCCGTCTTTGGACACGTCCGGGTTGACGTTGATCACGCGGAAACGCGCCAGGATATCGCCCTGGTCAGCGAAAGCACCAGCGGACAGCAGACCGGCCATAACAGCGAAAACAAGCTTTTTCATGTAAGGTTCTCCAGCGTTTGAATTTGAGCTAGTCGCCGCCCGTTGAGCCATCATTGACTTTCTCTCGGACCGGCAGTAGCGTGCGACATCAGTTGCCAAGGTTAGTGATAGCCTGACATAAAAACTTTGCGCCAGATCATGTATAAGTCATGAAATACTCCGATTTACGCGACTTTGTCGCTCGCCTGGAACAATCGGGCGAACTCAAACGGATCACCCATCCGGTATCCGTTCACCTGGAAATGACCGAAGTCGGAGACCGCGTGCTGCGGGCCGAAGGACCGGCCCTGCTGTTCGAGGCTCCTCACCGCGATGGCGAACGCTTCGACTACCCTGTCCTGACCAATTTGTTCGGCACTCCGCGGCGGGTCGCCATGGGAATGGGCGCCGACTCCCCCGCCGCCCTGAGGGAAATCGGCCGGCTTCTGGCCTATCTGAAAGAACCCGAGCCCCCGCGCGGCTGGAAAGACGCCTGGGACAAACTGCCCCTGCTCAAGCAGGTGCTGTCCATGGCGCCGAAGATCGTGTCGCGCCCCCCCTGCCAGGAAATCGTGCTGGAAGGGAACGACGTCGATCTGGCGCGCTTGCCCATCCAGCACTGCTGGCCGGGCGATGTCGCTCCGCTGATCACCTGGGGGCTCACCGTTACGCGAGGTCCGCACAAAAAGCGCCAGAATCTTGGCATCTACCGCCAGCAGGTTATCGGCCGCAACCGTGTCATCATGCGCTGGCTCGCGCATCGCGGCGGAGCGCTCGACTACCGGGAATTCCGCCAGCAGAATCCCGCCACGCCGTATCCGGTGGCCGTGGTGCTCGGTTGTGATCCGGCCACCATCCTGGGCGCGGTCACGCCGGTGCCCGACACGCTGTCGGAATACCAGTTCGCCGGATTGCTGCGCGGCGGCCGCACGGAGCTGGCCCGCTGCATCGGATCGGATCTGCAGGTGCCGGCGCGTGCGGAAATCGTGCTTGAGGGCCACATTCATCCGGACGACATGGCGCTAGAAGGCCCCTATGGAGACCATACCGGCTACTACAACGAGCAGGATCGCTTCCCGGTTCTGACCATAGACCGCATCACCCAGCGGGAAAACCCCATTTATCATAGTACCTACACGGGCAAACCTCCCGATGAGCCAGCGATTCTCGGCGTCGCGCTCAACGAGGTATTCGTTCCGATCCTGCAAAAGCAGTTCCCGGAAATCACCGATTTTTATCTGCCGCCGGAGGGCTGCAGCTACCGCATGGCGGTGGTCTCCATCCGCAAGCAATACCCTGGGCACGCACGACGCGTGATGATGGGATGCTGGAGTTTTCTGCGCCAATTCATGTATACCAAATTCATCGTGGTGGTCGACGATGACATCGATGCCCGGAACTGGAAAGAAGTGATCTGGGCCATCACAACCCGCATGGATCCGGTGCGCGACACCGTACTGATCGACAATACTCCCATCGACTATCTGGATTTCGCCAGTCCTGTCTCAGGCCTTGGCGGCAAGATGGGGCTGGATGCGACCAACAAGCTGCCGGGCGAGACATCGCGCGAGTGGGGCACCCCCATCGTCATGGACGATGCGGTGCGCCGCAATGTGGACGCGATGTGGAAAGAGCTTGGCCTGTAATGCGGGCGGCAATCGGGCCGACCTGCTATCATCACCGGTTTTTGGTACTGGAGCCGACATGACTCAACGCAACAATCCCAATTCCGCTCAGCGCCTCAAGCGTCTGAACACCCGCCAGCGCAAGAAAATGCGTGTCGGTGAATTCTGCGAGCTGGGCTTTCACGTGATCGCCACGTTCAAGGAAGGACTGGGCGCCGACGTGCAGGACGCGCTGCTGGACGGCTGGCTGACCGCGGTGGATGCCGCCGATGTCAGCTTCGGCGGCCACTTCGATGGCGCAAGCCGGCTCGAAGGCGTGGTTTTTCCGGTGGGAGGCGTCAAAATCACCGACGACCTGCGTGCCTCGCTGGTAAACTGGCTTGATGCGCGCGCCGAGATCGACAGCGTCGAAGCCGGCGAATTGATCGACCTGTGGCACACGGCCTGACACGGACCGACCGCCTCATGACTGAGCCAACGGGAGCCTCGCTCCCGTTTTTCATGGATACCGACCGATGAAGCGAGAACGCGAGGGAACACACTGTTTTCGGGAGGCGAACCGGCTGTTCGGCGAAGGCCGCTACGATCTGGCCCTCGACCAGTACTTTCGCGCGCTCGAATGCCTGCCGGACTCGCCCGAAGTGCGCAACAATCTTGCCGTCCTGCTGCGCCAGCTCGGTGAGCGGACGCTGGCGGAGCAATGCTTGCATGAAGCCCTGGCCCTGAATCCCGGTTATGTCGATGCGCTCGGCAATCTTGGCAACCTCTACCGGGAGGCCGAAGACACCGGCCGCGCGGAGCAGTGTTTCAAGGCCGCCCTGGCCCTGAGCCCCGACAATCCTGTTCTGTGGAACAATCTGGGACTCGTCCACAAGATGGCCAACCGTTTCGAAGCCGCCATCGATTGCCTTCGCCACGCCCAGGCCCTTCCCGGCTGCCCGCCGGAAGCCGCATTCACGCTGGCCGTTGCCCTGTTGCAAACCGGCTCTCGCCGCGAAGGATGGGAACGTTACCAGGATCGCTGGCAACTGCCGGGACTGGCGGCAAGACGCCGGCCTTTTGACGCGGTCGCGCCCGAATGGCGCGGCGAACCGCTTGACGGCAAGACGTTGCACCTATGGTCGGAGCAAGGCCTCGGCGACACCATCCAGATGGCGCGCTTTTTGCCGGCGCTTGCCCAATGCCACCCTGATGCCGTACTGCAGTTGTCCGTTCCCGCCCCGCTCTCGCGGCTTCTCGCGCAACTTGACGTGGACATCGTCGACGCGGATACGCCCCCGGCTCCGGGCAGCGCGGATTTTCACCTGCCCATCATGACGATTCCCTGGCTGTGGATCAGCCAGAACCGCGCGCCGGTGCCATCCGGCCCCTATCTTCGCGCCCTGCCGGAATGGGAGAACGGCCTTGTCCGGTTGCCGGAACGCCGCGCCGGACGATTACGTGTCGGCATCGTCTGGACGTCCGGCAACGCCGGCGTGCCGCTTCTGCCAGACAGGGAGCAGGAATCGCGCAGCCTGGACGCCGCCGCGCTGACTCAGCTTCTCTCGTTCGATGGCGTCGATTGGGTCTCATTGCAATACCAAGGCCAAAGCGTGCTGCGGGAACAAGGTCTCGAGATTGCCGACCCGACGGAATTCATCGGCGATCTTGCCGATAGCGCTGCCATCATCCGCCAGCTCGATCTGGTCGTCAGCGTTGACACCGTCGTCGCCCATCTGTCCGCCGCGATGGGCATCAGAACATTCACGCTGATGCGCTTTGCCGGCGGCAACCTGTTTCCGGCCGACGGAGAAACCTTCTCCTGGTATCCGGCGATGACAGTGATCCGGCAGCCGGTTTCCGCTGACTGGCAAAGTGTCATAGCTGAGGTTCATCGCCGCCTTCATGAGGCAAGTCAGAATGCAATATCCGGGAATTGACCTATAATGGCCGATTCATTAGTGAACCGATGACCGATGCCTTATTTGCGACTGATGTTCCGGGGTTTTCTGTGCGCCGTTTTCCTGCTGGCAGTCGGCATGGGGACGGTGGCCTGGGGCATCGTCGACTACGGTTCCACCGATGACGGGGAAATGGCCGATGCGGCCCTGGTACTGGGCGCCGCGGCATGGGGCGACAAACCTTCGCCGGTGTTCCGCGAACGTATCCGTCACGCGGTGGAGCTCTATCGCTCCGGGAGAGTCCGCTGGATTGTGTTCACTGGGGGGACGCCCGTGCCGGGCTACCCGTCGGAGGCCGAGGTGGGACGCAGCTACGCACTCAAGGCCGGTGTTCCGATGACCGCGATGCTGGCGGAAACCGAGTCCCGCACCACCTGGGGCAATCTGGAAAACGCCCGCAAGCTCGCCGAACCTTTCGGCATCCATCGTTATCTGCTGGTCAGCGACCCCTGGCACATGCGCCGCGCGGTACTGATGGCACGGGATCTCGGCCTGAACGCCCACCCCTCCCCCACCGACTCCACACGATTTCGCACCTTTGGCGCGAAATGCTCATTCCTGCTGCGCGAAACCTGGCTCTACACCGGCTACCGGATTTTCCGGACGCTATCCTGACCCGATAAGGCCACGCTCCCGGCCTTCGCGCCCCAGCGCCACCCAGCCGTCAAGGCAGGCCGAGCGGCTGCGCATGTTCCAGTCGCAGGCGATACGGGTGTAATCATCAAAGGGCGCGATCCCGCGCACCGTTTCCAGCACTTGGCCGCACAGAATGAACTGGGCATCGTTGCTGTCATGCAACAATGCCAGCGTATCGGCGCGCAAACGCCGGCCAAGCCGCTCGACCTTGTCCGGCAAGGCGGCCGGCCCGGCCAGCACCCGGCCGGCGTAGAAGCATTGCGAGCGCCAATAGGCCTGCAGGCTGCGCATCATGGCAAAGCTGGCCATGACCGGCAGCGAACCGCAGGCAACCCAGGCACGGACATATGACATGGAAGCCTCCTATTGTGCAGCGCACAATGAAGACTATAGGCCGCTAACCAACCCGCCGGCAAGCCCGCGCCGTACGATCCAGTCGCACGTCGACTTCTCGCCCTTGAATTCATGCACGACCTGCTGCATCAGCGCGAACGCCTGTTCGGCATCGAGTTTTCCGCAGGCCTCGCGCAATTGCGCCATGAATCCGGTCAGCTCCGCCTCGTCGAGGTGGTACTCCGTCGCCCGCATGATCCGCTCGTGCTCCGTCGGCAAAACACTATCGCCGATCAGCAACTCTTCGTAGAGTTTTTCTCCGGGACGCAGACCCGAGTAACGGATCTCGATATCGCCATGAGGCGACGACTCGTCGCGCACCTCAAGCCCGGACAGATGAATCATCCGCCGGGCAAGATCGGCAATACGAACGGGTTTACCCATATCCAGCACGAACACATCGCCGCCTTCCCCCATGGCCCCGGCCTGAATCACCAGTTGGGCGGCCTCGGGAATGGTCATGAAATAGCGGGTAATATCCGGGTGCGTCACCGTCACCGGCCCGCCCTGCTGGATCTGCCGCTTAAAAAGCGGCACGACCGAACCGGAGGATCCCAGCACATTACCGAAACGCACCATCACAAAACGCGTGCCGCTGCCGCGGGCATGGCGCATCTGCAAACACAACTCCGCAAGACGCTTGGTCGCGCCCATCACATTGGTCGGACGCACCGCCTTGTCGGTGGAGATCAGCACAAAGGTGGCCACACCGGCCGCCTCCGCGGCCCGGGCCGTCGTATCGGTACCGATCGCGTTGTTGAGGATACCGGCAACCGGGTTATGTTCGACCATGGGCACGTGTTTGTAGGCCGCCGCATGGTAAACCGTTTCGACACCGAATGCCGTCATGGCCTGAAGCACCCGGTCGTAATCCGTCACGGAGCCAAGCAAGGCAACCCGTTCGACATCGGGACAGGTTTCCGCCAGTTCGCGGTCGATCGCATAGAGCGCGTATTCGGACAACTCGAACAACACCAGCAGACGCGGCCGGCAACGCGCGATCTGGCGTACCAGCTCCGATCCGATCGATCCGCCCGCGCCGGTCACCATCACAACCCTGTCCTCGATATTGGCGGACATCAGCGCCGGGCGTGGCGGAACAGGATCTCGCCCCAAGAGATCTTCGATGTCCACTTCCTTGAGTTCCTCGACGCGCACCTCGCCCGACACCAGATCGGCCATGCCGGGCAGACGTTTGATCGGGATGCGCAGCGGTTCGAGGCTCTCGAGAATTTCCTGCTGGCGCGCCCGGCTCACCGACGGCAGCGCCACGAGAATGGCCTTGGCGGAGGTTTCCTTGACCAACACCGCCAGTTCATTGGGAGCGTGCACCGCCAGACCGCGGAAGGTTTTGCGCCACAGCGACGGATTGTCGTCGACAAACGCCATCGGGCGGTACTCGCGGCCGGCCTGCAAGGCCAGCATCAACTGGATGCCGGCGCGCCCCGCCCCGTAGATGAGCACCGGCTCGCGCGGGGCATCCACAGCGTCGATGCGCCGGATGAACCCGCGCAACACGAAACGGCTGCCGCCGATATACGCCATGGCGAATACCCAGAAAATCACGATCGATGAGCGCGGGAACGGATCGCTGCGGCTCATGGTGATGACCGCGGTCAGGATCAGTACCGCCAGGGTCACGCCATAGAACACGGTGTAGACGATCTTGTCGTCCACGTACTTGATGACCGCCCGGTACAGACCCAATTTGATGAAGATCGGAATCACCCACAGCGGAATCGCCGCGAAAATCCACAGGTGCGGATTGAGGCGCGGATCCCAGGCTCCGCCCAGACGCAGCACCACGGCGCTCCACAGCGCCAGCGGCAACAGCAGCGCGTCGAGCAACATCAGCAAGACCATCTTGTGATGGCGGGAAAACGAAAGGAGAGTCTCGAACATGGTCAGCGCACCACGATGCGGGCAAAGGTGGCAAAAATGATCCGGATGTCTTCCGGCAGGGTGTGTCCCTGCGCGTAGCGGACATAATAGTCCAGCTTTTCCGGGAGGATTTCCTCGATATAGGCGCGCTCGGGGTCGGCGGCGCGTCCGAGGATCTCGTTCTCATCGATCATGCGGATCGAGGCCCAGTCGGTGATGCCCGGGCGCACCGACAACACCAGATCGCGCACCGAGTCGGGATAATGGGCGACATAGCGCGGCACTTCCGGCCGGGGGCCGACGAGGCTCATGTCCCCAAACAGCACATCGAGCAATTGCGGCAACTCGTCAAGTTTGGACTTGCGCAGGAAACGGCCGGCGCCGGTCACGCGCTGATCCGTGCCAACGGTCAGTTGCCCCTGACTTTCCGCCATCAGCTGCATGGTGCGGAATTTGTGGATGCGAAATAGCGTCCCATGGCGGCCGACCCGGACCTGACGGAAGAACACCGGGCCGGGCGAGTCAAGACGGATCCACAGCGCGATCGCGATGAGCAGGGGGGACAGCGCCAGCAAGCCCGCCGCCGAAGCGGCAAGGTCAAAGAGGCGCTTGGCGAGCGCGGAACCGGTCCGCGCCTTTGTCACGGCAACCGACTTCATGCCCCGAGAATCTCCCGGACGGCGGCGATCACGCGGGTCTGGTCCTGGTCGGTCATGCGGGTATAGAGCGGCAAGGTCACTTCCGCCTCGAACGCGGCCTGGGCGTTCGGGAACCGCGCGGGAGTCAGCTGGTATCCGTCGCGCCATACCGGGTGCAAATGCAGTGGAATGAAGTGAACCGAGCAGCCGATACCTTTTTCGGACATGGCGATGATGAAGTCGTCGCGCTTGATACCGGCTTCCGCGGTCAAACGAACCGGATACAGGTGCCAGGAATGCAGGTCGCCGGCATGAACGGGCCGCGGAGGCAGAATCAGCGGCAGATCGCTCAGTTCCCGGTCATAGCGGTCGGCCATCGCCTGACGCTTTTCATGAAAACCACCCAGGCGGCGTAATTGGTGAATGCCGATGGCCGCGCCGATATCGGGCATGTTGTACTTGAAGCCGGGTTCGATGACTTCGTAGAACCAGGCCGGGGTCTTGGACACATAGCGGTCGAAAGCGTCGCGGCTGATGCCGTGCAGGCGCATGATCTTGCAGCGCTTGATGATCTCCGGATGCGCCGACACGACCATCCCCCCCTCCCCGGTGGTCATCGTCTTGTTGGCGTAGAAACTGAATACCGTCACGTCGCTGGCGAGGGTGCCGATACGCCGGCCCTTGTAGGTGGTCGGCAGCGAGTGCGCCGCATCCTCGACGACCTTGAGGCCGTGCTCGCGCGCGATGGCGAGGATCTCGTCCATCTCGCACGCCAGCCCGGCGAAATGCACCGGCACGATCGCGCGGGTTTTCTCGGTGATGGCGGCACGGATCGCCGCGGGGTCGATGTTGAACGTGGCCGGATCGATATCGACGATCACCGGATGCGCGCCAAGGTAGCGCACGACTTCGGCCGTGGCGGTAAAGGTGTAGGACGGCACGATGACCTCGTCGCCCTCCCGCACACCGACCGCCTCGAGCGCGAGGTGCAGACCGGCGGTCGCCGAGTTGACGGCGATCGCCTCCACGCCGTCGCCCAGGTAAGCGGCGAAGTCCGCTTCGAACTGGCGGGTTTTCGGGCCGGTGGTCACCCAGCCCGAGCGCAATGCGCTGACGACTTCATTGATTTCCTCTTCTCCAATATTGGGAAGGGCGAACGGCAGAAATTCTTGGCTCATAATCTTTTGTCTCGATGTTCACTCAGCTTGTCCGGCACCGCCATTGCATGCCTGCAAGAAACGATGCGCCAGAACCCGGTAATCGTGCCGGGCCAAAATATACTCGCGACCGGCCGCGCCCATGGCGCGCCGCTCCTCGGAGGAGAGCGCCATCATGGAGCGCACGGCGCCGGCGATGGCGACAGGATCCTCGGAGCCGATGGACAATCCCGCCCCCGCCTCCTTGACCATATCGTTGCCGGCGTCCACCGAATGGATCACCGGTCGCGCCGCCATCATGTAATCGAAAAGCTTGTTGGGGTTGATGCCGAAACGGTAGATCGGCAACTTGCGCCAGCCGATGAACAGCGCATCCATGCGGGCCAGAAATGCCGGCACCGCCCGCTTCGGGATCGCCGGCAGGAAATGGACATTGCCCAGGCCCAGCGTTCTGGCGGCGGCCACGAGTCCGGCCTTGTCGGGCCCATCGCCGACCAGCACGAAAGCGACGGGTTCGTCCTTGAGGCTGGCGGCGGCCTCGAGCAGAAAATCCAGCGCATTGGCCAAACCGTGGCCACCCGCGTACCCCAGCAAAAACCGGCCTTCGCTTTCCAGCCGGTAAATCAGTTCGTCGTGCTCGCGCGGCAATGGCAAACCATCATCGTCCCATTCGGTCAAATCCACTCCGTTTGGAATGACATGATACTTGTCCGGAGCCATGCCGTGGGCTTGCATGTGGTCGCGCGCGCACGGCAGCATGGAAACGACCGTATCGGCATTGCGGTATCCATAATCTTCGGCCCACTGCAGAAGCATGACAAAAGGATGGCGCGGCGACATTCCGCCGACTTCGACCGGCGTCAGCGGCCACAGATCGTGCACTTCATAGGCGAGTTTCGCGCCGCACTCGCGCGCGATCCGTTTGGCCGGAATCGTATCCAGAGGGTAGGTGCTCGACGCGATCACCAGATCCGGCGAATACGTTTTGCGCAAGGTTCGCCAGGCGCGCATCAGGGCCAACAGGAAACCGAAGATGTTGATCACACGCCCGACGCCATTGCCGTCATAACGCGGAGTGCGGCACCACAGGTAGCGGATGCCGTCGATGCTCTGCTCATGCGTCGCGCCCTGGAATATCGGGTTTTTCTGGCGCAAGTGCGACTGATCCGCCGCCACCATCACCACCTCATGGCCGGCTTTCACCCATTCGCGGGCAAGATAGTAGGGACGGAACTCCATGCCGTGCTCGGGTGAGCCGGCGTAATGATTGATATAAAGGATTTTCATTGGTCGTGTACCTCGAGCGACCGGTAGAGCGAGCACAATTTCTCGGCTTCCGCCGCCCAGCTGTAGCGGGCCAGGACGGCGCGCTGTCCGGCACGGCCCATCGCGGCGGCGGTGCCGTCGTCCTGCATGAGGGTTCGGATCGCGGACGCGATCGCGGACGGATCCTGCGGATCCACCAGGAGACCGCAGCCCGCATCGTCGACGATCTCGCGCCACACCGGGAAATCGGACGCGATCACCGGCATGCCCGCGGCCATGTATTCGAACAGTTTGATCGGCAGCGCATCCACATAGTTGGGCGTCGGAAACAGCGTAACAAGGCCGATCTTTGAGCGCGCCAGCACGTCGGCCACGCCGGCGCGATCCAGCACGCCAAGATCGTTGACCCGGCTCCAGCCGGGCTGGCTTTCCAGTTCGGCGCGCAGGTCGGATTCGCTCCAGGGCCCGGCAAGATTCAAACGCGCGTCGGTATCCGGCAAGGCGGCCACGATCGGGCCGATCCCGCGAATACGGGAAATCCCGCCGATATAGCACACCTCGTTGCGGCGGCTGTCCCACGGCGTATCGCGCACCAGCTCTTCGAGAATGGGGAAATTGCAAATATCCACCGAACGGGCGTTCAAGGCTTCGAAGCGCTTGCGGATATGCGGCGTCGACGTCACGATGGCGTCGAAACGGCGCGCGGCGAAATGCTCCAGGGTTTCCACCGAACCGGATACGGCAGGACGCAGCCACCCGGGGATCCAGTGCTTGGCCATGACCTGTCGCGGCACGTCTTCGTGCACATCGTAGACAACCTTGATGCCGGCCTGCTTCAGACGTACCGCGACGGGCAACAGCTCCGGGTCATGAAAATGCGCCACATCCGGCCTTAGCGCCAACGTGGCCTGATAAACGCGGCGCACCGTGCCGGTCATTCGTCCAAGACGTCCTCCCGAATGCGCGCCGACATCCACGATGCGGATCGAGTCGCGGATTTCCTCGCCCTTTCCATCCGCGACGATCAGGGTTACCTCGTGTCCGGCCGCGGCAAGGGCATGGCATTCTTTTACAAATATTCTTATGTCGTAGCGCGGGTGAGCACTGGTCAGATGTGCGATTTTCATGGTATCGGTCCCGTTCTATTCGGAGCGGCTTTGCAAGCTGGCATAGATCTCTGCAAAACGCCGCATGTTCGGTTCGTGCAATGCCTTGGCGGCCACCAGATTGCGGTTGATGGCCGCGATGCGCTCGAGGGCGTTGCCGTCCTCGGCCATGAGCATGGCCTCGCGCAGCGGCACCGAGAGCGTGGCGATGTCCTCGACAATCTTGCCGTTCAACCCGTCGATCACCCATTCGCCGTTGGCGGGCAAGTTGGAAAGAACCGGCAGGCATCCGTGCCCCATCGCCTCGAGAAGGCTGATGCTGGTGGCATCGGAACTCGGCACACTGACGAACACCCGGCTATCACGATACAGGCCCGCCAACACATCGGTCTTGACGAAACCGGTAAAACTCACGCGCTGGAGCGTCAATGACGCGGCCAAGGCCTTGAGCGAGTCGGTTTCTTCTCCGCTGGCGGCGACCGTCAGGGACCAGTCGGCAAAACGGTTATCGTTTTCCACATCGCGCCAGGCACGCAGGATCGCGTCGATACGGTAAAGCGGCTTGTGCAGCCGGCAGGACAGCACCCGGCGCGGCCGGCTGACGAAATCGGGTTCGGGCGGCAAGGCGTCCATACCGAAATTGAGAACCTTGATCGCGGGCCCCTCGCCGGCCAGCTCCCGGATGACGGCGGCCATATGCAGCGAATCGGAGGTGACCACCGAAGCGGCGGCCAGATTCGTGCTCACCATGCGGCGCATCAGCGCATTCTGCCTCGGCAACAGCAGGACATCGGAGCCCCACGCCGACAGAACCAGGGGAGCGGGACACCCTTGCAGGGCGCGCACGGCATGCCAGGCCACGCTATTGGCCTGATGGACATGAACCATGTCCGGTTCGATGCGTCTGGCCCAGTCCCGGATTCGTCCGGCGGTTCGCAGCGCCTTGAGGCCAAAATCCACCGTCAGCGTACCGGCCAGGTTGGCCGGACGCCGTTCCGGCGGCACATCGGTGTTGCACACCAGATAAATCCGGCCAACGTGCGGGGCGATGCCCGCGAGATAGCGCCAGGTATGCACCGAGGCCGAACCGATCAACAGCAGCCGTTCTACCATGCCAGCTCCCCGATGGCCGTGCGCAGACGGCCCAGTTTGTCGTCGAGACCGCCGTCCCCCGCGAGCGCGATATTGACCGGCAGATTGAACACTTCCGCCGCCAGGCGCTCGCCTTCCGGGCAATCTCCGGGCATATAGCCGTGGCGGAACGATCCGCGCGGATGGATCGGATCGTCGAACCAGATACCCACCGGCAAACCCGAGGCATCCGCCAGACGGCGTGCCATCGCCATCTTGTCGCCCCGGGCTGCGGCCAGGCGGAAGGGGTAACGCACCCAGTGAACATCCGGTCCGGCCTCCCACACGGTGACGCCGGGCAGATCCGCCAGCGCGTTCCGGTAGCGGTCCGCCAGCACCGCCTTGGCCTCGCGGATAGCCGCGAGGCGCCGCAACTGGGGCAGAATCAGCGCGGCCGACAGCGTGGCCAGCCGTTTTGGCGCATGCACGGCGCCGTCACGCACCTCGTCGTCACCCGAACGGTAAATCAGACCGGTGCGCCGCGCCAGCGCCATCCATGCCCGGCCGGCGAGGGCTGTCCGGATGGACAGCAGATGCCCGGCCAGGGTAACGGCAAGACGCCACTGCCCGAACCGGCTCACCCGCTCGACCGGCATGCCGGCAAACGACATGGAGGCGGGCAGGAGCGCCAGTCCACCGACACCGCCGGTCAGATTCTTGGAGTACTCGAAACTGAAAAACGCGCCGTCATGCCCCGTGCCAAGCCACCGCCCCCGGTTATCGAGACTGCCGAGGCCATGGGCGGCATCGTCGAGGAAGCGGACGCCGGGATAACGCGCGCGCACGGCATCCGGCACCCGCGACACCATGCCGAAATTGTGCGGAACAATGACCGCCCGCGTAGCCGGCGTCATCGCGCGCGAAAGCGCCTCCCAATCGTAGGAGAGCGTACTTTCCTGTACATCGCAAAACACGATCCGGGCGCCGCGCGCCGCGATCTGATTGGGCACCACGACACAGGTATACGCCGGCACGATCACGTCGTCGCCGGGTCCGATCCGGTAGGCGTCGAGCAGGGCGCCCAGCGCGCTTCGTCCGGCATCGAACCAGCGAATCTGCCATGCCTCGCCGATCTGGGCTTCGACCAGGCGAGAGAGACGCGCCTCAAGCCCGTCGGGGCGAAGAAACGGCGCGGTCAGCAACGCCGACAGGAACGCACCCGGCATCAGGGAATTGCAGGTCAGCATGGCACGGCTCCTCGACAACGCCGGTCTTCGCGCCGGCACAATCGCAGCACCCAGATCGTATAACTGGCCAGGTACAACGACATCACGACGCTCATCGTGGCGAATGCCCAGACCGTATCGCGCGTCATGACAATCACCGCCGCGAACGCGGCCAAGTTGGCGCTCAACCAACCCAGAGCCAGAGCGAACGACGTGCGCTGGCGCTTGAGCACCATGGGCACCATGAATGCCGGAGCGCAAGCGAAAGACAGGAAAAAGCTTGGCGCGAGAATGGCCGCCAATCGCCCGGCCTCGCCCCAGGCGGAACCGAATACCAGGGAAAACAGCCACTCGCCCCGTGCTGCCAGCAGGCCGAAAGGCAGCACGGCCAACGCAGCGAGCAGCTTCAGGGTCTTGCACAGCACCGGACGCAACGGGCGCCCCCGGGTATGGGCTTCGGCCAGATCGCGGTAAATGACCTGGGACACCGCCTGTCCGACGATGGCGGCGGGCAGTTTGAGCACGCGCAACACCAGACCGTAATACCCGACCACGGCCGTGCCGGCGAAATGAGCGATCAACCACAGCAGGAACGAGTCCTGCAGGGCGACGGCAAACGCATGAGGCGTGTTGACGGCGGGAAACTCGCGGTATTGCCAGGCCAGACGTTTGAGGCCCTCGACCGATACACCCGAGAAGCAGGCGAACCGTTCGTTCATGTCGCGCCGCCATTCGCCCAGCAGCGCGGCGGCCTGGCCGGCCGTCTGGCCGATGATCAGCGCCGCGACACCAAAACCGGCGAAACCGCCGGCGATCTGCACGGCGGTCAGCGTCAGGGCCTGGGCGACCCGGCCTTGCGCATTGGCGTCGTAGCGGCGCAAGCGGTTGTTGCGGTTGACCCAGATCTGGGCCGCGCCCGCGCACCACAGGGAGACCGGCAAAAACAGCAGCCAGGGCGCCAGTTCGGCCGCGCCAAGCCAGGTGGCGATCGCTTCGCGCGCGGCGAGCGCGGGCAGCAGGGCCGCGACGGACAACGCCGTGCACACGATCATGGCGAGCGCCAGAAGATGGGTCGCGTCGCGGTCCTCGGCCGGCAGCACGACGGCGAGCTCGTAGCGCCCCCCCGCCGCCACGGCGAGATTGGAGAGCCAGGACACGAACAGCGTCAGCAGCGCGAACTCGTTCGGGCTATAGAGCCGGGTCAGCAGCGGAGAAAACAGCAGCGGGATGGCCATGGCCAGCGTCGCGCCGCCGGCCAGTGTCAGGACGCTGCGCAGGAAAGCCCCGCGCAACATCGAGGTCAGTCGTCGTGCCGGCACGCTTACCCCAGCGCGCGCTTGACGGCGGCGACGATGGCGTCCTGGGTTGCTTCATCCAGGAAGGGATGCATCGGCAGGCTCATCACGCGGCGCGATGCGGCCTCGGCAAGCGGGAAACTGCCTTCCGGCTGGTTCAGGTGCGCGAACGCCGGCTGCAGGTTGAGCGGGACGGGATAATGCACGGCGGTCGGCACACCCGCCTCCTTGAGCGCCGCCTGCACGGCCTCGCGGTTGTCCACTTCGATGGTGAACTGCGCAAAAACACTGGTATTGCCCTCGGCGATCACCGGCACGCGCGCCACGTCCTTGAGCAGCTCGATATAGCGCGCGCCGATGCGGGCACGGGCCGCCACTTCGTCGCCGAACGTCGGCAGCTTGGCCAGCAGGATGGCGGCCTGCAGGGTATCGATGCGACCGTTCAGGCCGATCACCGGATGGTGGTAACGCCGGTCCTGGCCATGCAGCCGGATCTGCCGCATCTTGCGCGCCAGTTCGTCGTCGTCGGTGAAGCAGGCGCCGCCGTCCCCGTAGCAGCCCAACGGCTTGGAGGGGAAGAAGCTGGTGGTGGCGATGGTCGACACGCCGCACGAATGGCGGCCGCGGTACGTCGCGCCGAAGCTTTGCGCCGCGTCTTCGATCACCGGCAGACCATGTTTTGCGGCAACGGCGTTGATCGCGTCGAAATCCGCGCATTGCCCGTAAAGGCTCACCGGAACGATGGCCCGGGTACGTGGGGTGATCGCCGCCTCGATCAGGGCCGGATCCATATTCCAGCTGACCGGATCGATATCGACGAAGACCGGCGTCGCGCCCAGGAGGGCGATCATTTCGCCGGTGGCGATGAACGTGAACGGCGTGGTGATGACCTCGTCGCCGGGGCCGATGCCCAACGCCATCATGGCGATTTGCAGGGCCGTGGTGCCGTCGGAGACCCCGATGGCGTGCTTGACGCCGACAAGGCGGGCAAGTTCGCCTTCCAGTTCGGCGACCTCGGGCCCCATGATGTATTGCCCGTGGTCGAGCACCCCCTGGATGCGGGCGTCGATATCCGCCTTCAGATGCCGGTACTGCGCTTTCAGATCGATGAAATTGATGCTCATGATGTCGCTATCCTGTCTCACAGCAGCGTACAGTGGTTGCCGCCGATTTCGTATTCCAGCCCGCACGCCGCGCAGGCGTGTTCACCGATGCTGTCGTCCAGCCGCTCGCCGCAACGGCACATCCAGCCAAGACGACGCGCCGGGGTGCCGACCATGATGGCGTGGGCCGGCACATCGCGGGTCACCACCGCGCCGGCGCCGATGAAGGCGAATTCACCGATGGTATGCCCGCAGACGATGGTCGCGTTGGCGCCGATCGAGGCGCCATGGCGCACGATGGTGCGGCGATATTCGCTCTTGCGCGACACATGGCTGCGCGGATTGTGCACGTTGGTGAAGACCATCGACGGGCCGCAGAACACATCGTCTTCCAGCGTCACCGAGTCGTAGATCGACACGTTGTTCTGCACCTTGACGTTGTTGCCGATGATCACGTCGTTGCCGACGAACACGTTCTGGCCGAACGAGCAGCGCTCGCCGATGACGGCCCCGCCGCAGATGTGCACCCAGTGCCAGACGCGGGTGTCGTTGCCGATGCGCGCGCCGTCGTCGATGATGGCCGTGGGGTGTGCCTGGTACTCGCTCATGAGGGCTCCGTTTTCAGTAATCCAGCGGCAGACTGATGCGCCGGCCGTCGCGGGCCGACAGATACATGGCGATCAAGAGCTCCAGCGACTTGAGACCTTCACGCCCGTCGGTTTCCGGATCGGCCTCGCCGCGCATCACCTTGATAACATTGTCGTAATACAGCGGGTGTCCAAAACCATACACGCTGGTGGTCGAGTAGCTGGCGTTCTCGATGGTGTCATCCATCGGATGCGGATCGGCGAACTCCCAGTGCTGGATTTCGTTGACCGCCACACCGCCGATCCGCGCGGTGCCTTTTTCCCCCATGATGGTGATCGAACCTTCGAGGTTTTTCGGGTAGGTCAGCATGGTCACGTTCATGCTGCCCAGCGCGCCGGAGCGCCACTTGATGCTCACCACGCCGGTGTCTTCCACTTCGATGTTGCGCGCCAGCGTCGCGGTATAGGACTGCACGCTCTCGACCGGACCGATCAGCCAGTCGAGCAGATCGACATAATGGCTCGCCTGGTTCATGAACGCGCCGCCATCGAACTCCCAGGTGCCGCGCCAGGCGGCGGAATCGTAGTACTCCTGCGGGCGGGTCCAGAACACGTTGACGTTGACCATGTAGATGCGGCCGAAACGCTTCTCCTCGACGGCGCGCTTGAGCAGTTGCAAGGTGGCGTTGCGGCGGTTCTGCTTGACCACGAACAGGCGCTTGCCGGCATCGTCTGCCGCGCGCACCATCGCCAGACCATCCTCCCAGCGTGTCGCCATCGGTTTTTCGGTCAGCACATGGAATCCCGCCTCGGAGCATTCGATCGACTGGCGCGGATGCAGGCCGGAAGGCGTGGTGAGGATGATGATGTCGGCGTTGGTCGCGGCCAGCATGTCGGTCAGAGAAGCATGGCCGCGGGCGCCGGTCCGCTCGACCGCCGCGGCGAGCGCCGCCGGGTCGATGTCGCACACATCCACCAGCTCTGCGCGGTCGGCGTGCTTTTCAAGGGAACCGAAATGGTTGGCGGCGATCCGGCCGCAACCGGCCAGGGCGAAACGGATCTTGCGATCGGTGATGGGCGTGTGATGGACGGTGTGCATGGTCATTTTCAATGGTCGGTGAACGGCAAGGGGCGACACGATGGTCGCCCCGCTTCGGCATTGAACCGGTCAGGCCTTGACGATGTGGTCGGCCGGCTCCAGGTATTTACCGCGCGAATCGACGATCAGCGGCGCGTGCGCCTTCAACTGCGCGTAATCGAACTTGTCGTGGTCGGTCGCCAGCAGCACGCAATCGTAGGTCTTCAGCGTTTCGGGCGTCACCGGCACGCTCGACAGGTCGAAACGGTGCTCGCGCATTTTCGGGAACACCGGGACGTGCGGATCGGAATAGCTGACCTCGGCGCCCAGATCGCGCAGTTTTTCCATCAGGATCACCGACGGACTTTCGCGCATGTCGTCGACGTTCTTCTTGTAGGCGATCCCCAGCACCAGGATGCGGCTGCCGTTGATGGCTTTCTTGCGTTCGTTCAGCGCCGACGCGATCTTGCTGACCACGTAATCCGGCATAGTGGAATTCACTTCGCCGGCCAGCTCGATGAAGCGGGTGTTCACACCGTACTCGCGCGCCTTCCAGGTCAGATAGAACGGGTCGATGGGGATGCAGTGACCGCCCAGGCCCGGGCCCGGATAGTAGGGCACGAAGCCGAACGGCTTGGTGGCCGCGGCGCGGATCACCTCATGGATATCGATGCCCATGCGGTCGGCGACGATTTTCATTTCGTTCACGAGGCCGATATTCACCGCGCGGTGGATGTTTTCCAGCAGCTTGGTCATTTCCGCCGCGCGGGTGGATGATACCGGCACGACCTGGTCGATCACCGCGGAGTAGAGCGCCACGCCGATCTCCTGGCAGGCGGTCGTCACGCCGCCGCAGACTTTCGGAATGGTGCGGGTGGTGAAGTCCGGATTGCCCGGATCCTCGCGCTCGGGCGAGAACACCAGGAAGGCGTTGTCGCCGACGGTGAGACCGCGCGACTCGATACGCGGTTTGAGCTCTTCGTCGGTCGTGCCCGGGTAGGTGGTCGATTCCAGCGACACCAGGTGTCCTTCTCGCAGGAAGGGCACCAGCGAATCGATGGTGTTGAGCACGAACGACAGATCCGGCTCGCGGTATTTGTTCAGCGGCGTGGGCACGCACAGGATCAGCGCGTCGGCCTCGGGAGCGCGCGAGAAGTCGCTGGTCGCTTCGAATCCGCGGCCAAGGGACTGGGCGATGGCTTCGCCCGGGATGTGTTCGATGTACGAGCGGCCGGCCATCAGGGCGTCGACCTTGGATTGATCGATATCGAAACCGATCACCTTGTAGCCGACCTCGGCGAAACGCAGCATCAGGGGCAGGCCGACATAGCCCAGTCCGACAATGCCGATGACGGCGGATTTGTCCGCAATGCGGTTAAGCAGTTGCTGCTTGATCACGATGACAGTCCTAAACAGAAAGAAATTCGTCGGTCGCCGTCCTTCGACGGCGGCCCGGATAATCGGGAAACGGAAAAAGGCAGTCTCGCGCACTTCGCCGCCAGGCTGCCTGATCTTGCTCAACCGAGCCGGTATTGGGCGCCATTATACGCCGCTTGGCCCGCCCCGCTAGAGCAACAATTGGCCGCCGCTTGACTGGTTGGACAAGCGCAGGCGTTCGACGAATTCCGGGTACTCCAGCCCGAAGCGCGCTTCGCGGGCGACGGCGGCCTTTTCCAGCTCGGCGAACGACAGCACCGATGGCGTATCGCGGAACGCCAGCACGGCGACATTGCCGTGGCTCGCCGAGGGCAGCTCCAGCACACGGCCCTCGAACACCCCGCACAGGCGCTCGAGAAACTGGTGATAACGCTTGTCGCCGCTCCACCAGTTGGTCACGAACACACCCTGCGGCGACAACGCCCGTCGGCAATCCTCGAAGAAGGTTTCGGTGGTCAGCGCGTCAACGATCTGCAAACCGTCGAAACCGTCGACCAGAATGGCATCGGTCGATCCCCTGAAAATCTTCACGTACTCCGCGCCATCGGCCTCCACGATCTCGAACCGCTCGCCCTCCTCCGGCAATTCGAAGAAGGAGCGGGCCACGGCGATGACCTGGGGATTGATGTCGATCGCCACACTCTTGGCGTCGCGCAGGTAAAAATCGATATAGCGCGCCAGGGAGCCGCCGCCCAGGCCGATCTGGAGGATATGGGCGGGGTCGGGATTGAACAACAAAAAACCCATCATCGCCCGGCTGTACGACAGCACAAGATCGGTCGGGTCCTCAAGGTCCATCGAACTCTGGATGGTTTCCGAACCGAGGTGCAGCGAGCGGATGCCGTCCACTTCGCTGATCTCGACCTCGGGCATGGCATCGACGCCGGGGCGAACCCGGCGCCGGAAAGGATGTCGGGCCTTGCTCATTGGCACTCCGGAGCCTTCGGGCGGGAATCGAGGATGCTGATGGTGCGGCGCGGCGCCTCGACGTCATCGGCCGGCGCGACCGGATCGCGGAACTCTTCCTTGTCGAAGGCGGTGTCGCCACCCGCTTCGGGAACCACGCCCGGCGCGATAGTGGCGAAGTCGTACAGAGCGGTATCGGCCAGGTGCGAGGGCACGACATTGCGCAGTGCGCGGAACATGGTTTCCACCCGTCCCGGGAAGCGGCGGTCCCAGTCGTTGATCATTTCCTTGACCACCTGGCGCTGCAGATTGGGCTGCGAGCCGCACAGATTGCACGGAATGATCGGGAACGCGCGCATCTGCGCGTAGCGTTCGATGTCCTTTTCCCGGCAATAGGCCAGGGGGCGGATCACCACGTGACGACCGTCGTCCGAGACCAGCTTGGGCGGCATGGCCTTGAGCTTGCCGCCATAGAACATGTTGAGGAACAGGGTCTGCAGAATGTCGTCCCGGTGATGTCCCAGGGCGATCTTGGTCGCGCCCAGTTCGGTCGCCACCCGGTAGAGAATGCCGCGGCGCAAGCGCGAACACAGCGCACAGGTGGTCTTGCCTTCCGGCACAACACGCTTGACGATGGAGTAAGTATCTTCTTCCACGATACGGTACTCGACCCCTATGCTCTCGAGGTAACCCGGCAGCACGTCCTCCGGAAAACCCGGCTGTTTCTGGTCGAGATTGACCGCCACGATGGAAAAGTCGATCGGCGCGGACTTTTGCAGTCCGAGCAGGATGTCCAGCAGGGCGTAGCTGTCCTTGCCGCCGGACAGGCATACCATGATGCGGTCGCCCTCTTCGATCATGTTGAAATCATTGATGGCGTCGCCCACGTGGTGGCGCAGCCGCTTGGCGAGCTTGTTGCTTTCGAAAGCGGCTTTCTGGGCTTTGTCGTCGGAGACGGGAGAGACGTCTTGCATGGCGGCCGTAACAGATTGAAAAACGGTCGATTTTAGCGCGAAATACCCGGACAGGAGAAGTTTTGCGGCGTTTTTTTGCTAAAGAACAATGCTGCGCCCGCCATCGACCGCGAGGATCTGTCCGGTGATGTAGGAGGCCTCCGCCGACAGCAGGAAGGCCACGGCACGGGCGATATCCTCCGGCGTGCCGATGCGGCCCAGCGGGATACCGGCTTCGATCGCGGCGCGCGCGTCCGGAGCGGACAGCACATCGTGCGACTCGGGCCAGATATTCGCGCCGGGCGACACGCCGTTGACCCTGACGCGCGGGGCCAGCTCCAGCGCCAACGAACGGATCAGCTGGGCATGCCCGGCCTTGGCGAGATTGTAGACCACGTGCGATTTCATCGGCCGTTCCGCGTGGATATCCACGATGCCGACAATCGCGCCGGAGGCTTCCGTCAGGAACGGCGCGGCCGCCTGCGCTAGCCACAACGGCGCTTTCAGATTGCTGCCCATCAGATCCTGCCAGACCGCCTCGTCGATCGCGCCGATCCCGGTCGGAAAGAAACTCGAGGCGTTGTTCACCAGACCATCAAGCCGCCCGAACACCCCCGCCGCCCGCTCGACAAGAGCGGGCAGCCCCGGGGTGTCCAGCAGGTCGCCCTGCGCGAGCGCGACCGAACCGGGCCGCTCGAGGCGCAGCGCGGCGGCCAGGGATTCGGCCTCGTGCCGCGACTCCCGGTAGTGAAGGATCAGCAGCGCGCCGCGCCGGTGCAATTCGCGCGCGATGCCCGCGCCGACCCTTCGCGCCGCGCCGGTGACGAGAATCGCCTTACCGGCCAGATTGCCGGCCGTCATTTGGCTTCCGCCCGGCAGGCAGAAACAGCGCCCAGCATCGCGCTGGCGTCCTCGGGGAAATCGAACTCCGCTTCCAGCACGGGATCGCGCCGTTTCGCCGCTTCGATTTTGATCACCAGATGCGTGCCGGTTACCGGCACACGTTCGAGAAAGGCGTTATCCGGCTTCCAGCCGAAAGCGAAAGCGTGCTCCCCACTGCGCCAGCCGCTGACACGGTGCCGCGACGTGAAACGGCTGTTCTTCATGGAAACCGTCAGCAGGCTGCGCCGCTGTCCGATGCCCTGCGGCCCTTCGAAGGGCGACACATCCCAACCCGGAATCGCGTCCGGCACTTCGAGCGCCAGTTGCATCACCGGCTGATCGGCACGGCAAGTCAGGGTCAAGACCGCGGAGAACTCCGCCTTTCCCGCCTTGCCCTTGCCTGTCAGCGCGGCTTGGCGCAGGGGGCTGCCGGCCACCGGTTCGGTCACGATCCATCCGGCCGGCGCGTCTTGCGCCCGCAAGAGGCCGCTCGACATCATCAGGGCCATGGCGGCCAGTCGCGCAAAATGCGTCACCCTCTTCTCCTTCCGGTCGGTTTAGACCACAATCGCCACACATTGTAGCAGGATGTCAGACATGTCCCATCTCCCAGAACCTTCCGTGGAGGCCCTGGCGGTCAGCCGGACGCTGTGCCGCCGTATAGCACAGACCATCGGCGACGCCGGCGGCTGGATCCCGTTTCCTCATTATATGGAAATGGCATTATATTCGCCCGGTTGTGGTTATTACGCCGCGGGCAGCCACAAGCTTGGCAGTGCCGGCGATTTCACCACCGCGCCGGAAATGACCCCATTGTTCGGCCGCACGCTGGCCAGACAGGTCGCCCAGCTGCTGCCCGAAACGGCGGGAACGATCTACGAGTTCGGCGCCGGTTCGGGCATTCTCGCCGCCGACATGCTCGAAGCGCTGGACGCGGCCGGCAGCCTGCCCGAACGCTATGCGATCATCGATTTGTCCGCGGATCTGATCGAACGCCAGAAAGCGACACTCGCGCGCCGCGTCCCGCACCTGGCCGACCGCATCCAGTGGCTGGATGCGTTGCCCGACCGGCTTGACGGCATTGTGATCGGCAACGAAGTGCTCGACGCCATGCCCTGCGAACTCATCCGCCACGAGGGCACCTGGCGGCGTCGCGGCGCCACGGTCAAGGACGGCGCGCTGGCCTTCGAAGACCGCCCGATCGACGACGCGGGTCTTGCAGAACGCGCCGCGCGCCTTGTCCCGCCCCTGCCCGGCTACACCACGGAAATCAGCCTCGCCAACCTCGCCTTCATCCGCACCCTGGCCGACCGTCTCGAGCGCGGCGCCCTGCTGTTCGTCGATTACGGTTTCCCGGAAAGCGAGTACTACCACCCTCAACGCCACATGGGCACACTGATCGGACACTATCGCCACCACACCGTGGACGATCCGTTCTTCCTGCCAGGCCTGATGGATCTCACCTGTCATGTCGACTTCACCGCCATCGCGCTGGCCGGCACCGAAGCCGGGCTCGATCTGATCGGCTACACCACCCAGGCGCACTTCCTGGTGAACGCCGGCATCACCGAAGAGCTTCAGGCGCTCGACCCGAACGACCCCGCCCGCTATCTGCCCCACTCGGTGGCGGTGCAAAGGCTGGTTTCGCCGGCGGAAATGGGGGAGCTTTTCAAGGTGATCGGTTTCGGGCGCAAGATCGGGTTCGACTGGATCGGTTTCGCCAGCGGCGACCGCTGCCACATGCTGTGAGAAAAAAGCAAAAAATCTTCCCGCGAAGTGTTGACAGCTCCAAAACAGCACGTTAATATTCGCCCCACTTCGACGCAGCAACGCGACGAAGTCGTGGCGAATTAGCTCAGTCGGTTAGAGCGACGGAATCATAATCCGCAGGTCCGGGGTTCGAGTCCCTGATTCGCCACCACGGAATTCAAGGGGTTAGCGCAAGCTAGCCCCTTTTGCTTTTATGCCCTCCTGGAGTCCGCCCTTCCCCTCGCCGCTTTGGTTCTGTACTTGTGCCACTATAGTGGCTTTGTCATAGGAGAAACATGGAGTTGGGAGGGGATTGCCGGAGGCCTGCGCCCCCGGCCGGGTGCTCGATCAGGCGAAATCGCTCAGGTACTTCGACAAGAGATCGGCGACCGCCCGGTCATCCAGCCCGCGCGATTTGAGTTCATCCCCCAGTTCACCGACATTCACGCTGCCCAACGTCCGGTTTTCGCCCAACGGCCGCTCATCCCGGCGAATGAAGAAATCGTATTTCCTGTTTACCGTTTCCTTCACTTCGTAATGCATCACCTCGTCAACATGGTTATCCTGGGTGAAGGTCAGCACCACGGGCTGCATAGCGTACAACTCGTCGGGACGGACATAATCCGACGCGCAGATGATTACCCGATCGCCCTTCTGGCAGGTGCGTGCCGCGGCGCCATTCAGGATGCAGCAGCGCGATCCGGGCTCGCCATAAATCACATAGGTGGAAATCCGGGCGCCGCTGTCCTTGTTCCAGATCTCGACAAATTCCATCGGGAAAATGCCGGCCTTTTCGCATTGTTCGGGGTCGAGCGTGATCGAGCCGTGATAATCCAGCTCCGCTCCCGTAATCGTGATGCCATGCAGTTTTGCGCGAACAACTTTAATCACTCTGAATCCTTTCCATAAAAAACCCGGTTCCCGTTCTGTTGCTCTTTTCCCTCGCCGGGAAAACCGGAAAATCATCCCGTGCGGTGAACACTCCGCCGCGCCGTCCTTCGTTCACCATGCCAGCAAATCCTCGCAGCGATGCGCGATTTGCCGGCGCAGAGCCGACATCAATGCGGTCCGGGCCGGACCGTCGTTGAAGTAAAAATGCCCCCCCGGAAAACTCGCCGTCCCCTGCCAGCGACGGCTGTACCCTTGCCATTGCTCAAGCTCGTCCGGCGTGAAATCCGGCTCGTCGTCGCCGCCGACCACGAACAGCGGCGACGCCAGACATGCCTCCCGGCCGAAGCGATAGCCGTCCACCAATGCAAAATCATTGCGCAGCACCGGCATGAACACCTGCAGCAACTCCCGGCTCTGTTCGAGTTCAGCGGGCAACCCGCCATAGCGGCGCACCTCGTCGAGAAAGGCGGCCTCCGGCAGCGCGTGCCGCTGCCGTCCCGCCTCCGGCGATAAATGCGGCGGCTCGCGTCCGGAAAGCGTCACCAGGGCGAGGCGCTCCGGTTTTCCCCGCTCTTCCATCTGGCACGCCATCTCATACGCCAGCAAGGCCCCCATGCTGTGACCGAACAGCGCGAAAGGCCGGTCGTCGGCGTTCAGCACCTCATCCAGCAGATGCCCCGCCAGAACCGTCGCATCGTTGAGCAACGGCTCCCCGAACCGTTTGCCGCGGCCGGGCAGCTCAAGCGGCCAGAGCCCCAGCCAATCGGGCAGCAGCGCATCCCAGCCGCGATACATTTCGGCGCTTCCGCCAGCGCATGGCAGGCAGTACAGGCGCACCGGCGCCGGCTTGGGCGACGGAATGGCGAACACGTCAGACATGGCAGACCTCCTGCGTCGCGGCCAGTTCGGCATCGATACGCCGGCCGGTCCGGATCACGTCATCCAGCAAACGGTCCAGCAGGGCGTCCTCGCACAACGGGTTGTACATCACCGCCCGCAGCATCACGCGCGCGGGCCCGGTCTCGCCCGGCAAAACCCGCTCGGTGCGCGACAGCAACGCGCCTTCCGCTTCGCGCAATCGCTTGTGCAGCAGGACATTGCGCCGGTTGATCTCCTTTTCCCGCTCGGGGCCGGCCTCCCTTTCCCGGCATGCCGCGCCCAGATAGCGGAACACCACCAGATTGCTCACCGGCTCCAGCAGCAACTCCAGTTCGGGCCGCGCCGCGATACGCCCGGCCAGCGACCGCGCTCTCTCGAAACTTGCGTCGATCAAGCGCCGGTAACCGGTGCGGCCGATCAGATGCATCGCCGCGTGCAAGTACAGCGCCGAGGCGGGACGGGACCCCTCGAGCGTGAAACGCCCGCTGTCCCACGAACCGGGCCGCACCGCGTACGGCGCCGAGGCCATCACCGCGCGGGACACTCCACCGTCCCGGTACAGCAACACCCCGCATCCGAGCGGTGTCAGCAACTGCTTGTGCGCATCCAGCGTCACCGTGTCCGCTTCCCCGATGCCGGCGAGCAGAGGCGCATGACGCCCGGACAACAGAAAGGGGCCGCCCCAGGCGGCATCCACATGAAAATGCGCCCCCTCGGCCCGGGCACGCTCGGCCAGCGCGCCAAGCGGATCGACACTGCCAAAATCGGTGCCCCCCGCCACGCCGACAATCGCCAGCACCTTGCGCCGCTCACGCCGGCATTGCGCCAAGAGCGCGTCCAGCAAATCGATCCGCATCGCACCCGCGCCATCCACGTCGACCTTGAGCAACGCCCCTTTGGCCAAGCCCATAAGGTCCGCCGCCTTGTCGAAGGAGTAATGCATCAGTCGTGAACCGATGATGACCGCGTCGTCATAGCCCTGATCACGCAATTGCCGCCACCAGGCCCCGGCTCCCGGCAGCGCGCGCTTGCGTGCGCACCACATCGCGCCGATGTTGGCCAGCGTGCCGCCGGTGGCGATCACGCCGGCGATGCGTCCGGGATCGTCGCGCAGGGCGCGGTAGACCGCGTCGCTATCGTTGAAGACCATCCGGTGCAACACCGCCAGCACCCGCCGCTCGAGCAGCGTCAGCGCTCCGGACGACTCGGTTTTCATCATGTTTTGATTGAGCGCCGTCACCAGCCGCGCCAGCTGCGGCATGAATCCCGGCAACGGCGAGGTCATGTGACCGAGGCAATCGGGCCGGTGCATGCGGGCCGAGTGCTCGAGCCCCTCGTCCGCCAGCACCTCCAGATAGTCATCGGCGCTCAGCGGGCGATCGGGGAACTCCACGTCGCCGACCGGCGCCGCGCGCGTCACCGGGATCGCTGGCCGGCCGGCACGATGCAAGGCAATCAGCTGATCGACGCGCGATGCCCACTCGCGTTCGCTCGACGCGTCCCACATCATGAAATCCGCTGTCTCAGTCATTCGCTTCCCTCCTTCCTGACAAAACGCTGCTTGCGCGCGCTCTGATGTTCTCTTCGCGGAACCGGCGCCTCGAACGGCGCGCCGGCTTCCGCCGTTACGTCCCCCGCCAGGCGCCGCGCGAGCTCACTGAGCGAACTGAACTGGAACAGCTCGGTCAGGGCCAGGCCGGCCGACGGGAAAGCGCGGGTCAGCACGGCATGGACGCTGGCCAGCGAGAGCGAGTTGAGTCCGATCTCGTACAGTCCGCGGCGCGGATCGATGCTGCCCGGATCACAACCGGCCAGAGGCGCGATCAGGACGGCAAGCTGCCGCTCCCGTTCGCTCGCGGCCGGCGCCGGATCCGACGAGCGGGCGGACAGCGAAGCCAGCAGCCGTGCGCGGTCGACCTTGCCGTTGGGCAATCGGGGCAGGGTGACCGGCGTTTCGAAACGGGTCGGCACCATATAGGCCGGCAATCGCAGCAAAAGCGCCGAACGCACCCGCGACACACCCTCGCCATCCATGCCTTCCAGCCAGGCGACCAGCTGCAGGCCACCGGCCGGATCGGGCACGGCCAGCACCAGGCATTCCGTGCCGGAGAGCTGGCGCAACTGACGGCCCACCTCGTCCAGCTCAACCCGGTTGCCGCGAATTTTCACGAGATCGTCGCGGCGTCCCTCGTGAATCAGCATCCCGTCATCCCGCCAGCGTCCCCAGTCGCCCATAGGGAATTCCGGATCGCCGTCCCCGAGCGCTTCTACACGGTTCTTCCCATTCAGATACCCGGCGAACACATGGTCGCCCGCCACGTGAATCTGCCCGCTGAGGCCCGGCGCCACCGCCTGCCCCCAGCGATCGCGCAACACGATGCGGCAACCGGGCAAGGGCCGGCCCAGCACCACCTGGCTACGGTCGCCCTGTCCTTCGCGCGGCCACGCATGCGCCGTGACATCGGCCACTTCCGAACTGCCATAGCAATTGACGAACACCAGCTCCGGCACTATCCGGTACAGCGCATCCAGTTCCTCCACCCGCGGCGCCTCGCCGCTGCTGAGCAACAGCCGCAGCGAGCGCCAGCGGGCAAGCCATCCCGGAACCTGAAGCCAGGCGCGCATCAGCGCGGGCACGATCACCATCCGCGTCACACCCGCCTCGCACATCATCGGCAGCAAACGGCTGCTGTCGGCGGCGACACCGCCCGGCACGATCACGCAGCGGCAGCCGGCCAGCAAAGGATCGAGCACCTCCCACAAGGCATCGATGAAGTTCAGCGGGGTGCGGATGGCGCAGCAATCGCCGTCTTGCAGGGGATAGGCCGAGGCCAGCCAGTTTGTGCGGCTTTGCGCCGTCAGCCAGGTGCCGCGCACTCCCTTGGGCTGCCCGGTCGAGCCGGAGGTGAAAAGCAGGTACAGGCAATCCCGCGCCAACGGACGGCACACCACCGCCTCGCCGGGCGGCACAGCCGCCATCTCGCGCCACACCCTGCTGCGACCGGCGAAAGGTTCGGGCAGACGGTCCCGATGAGCCTCGTCGCTGATCACGAGGACCGGCCGGGCCAGTTCCAGCATGGTGGCGATGCGCGCCTCCGGATAGTCCGCGTCCAGCGGCACATACACCGCGCCGGTGAACAGAATGGCCAGCATGACACCGATCTGAGCTGTGGAGCGCGGCAGGTACACCCCCACCGCCACCCCCGGACCGGCGCCCTCCCGGCGCAATCCTTCGGCGAGCCGCTGACTGAGCGCCAGAAGCTCGGAATAACGGGTCTGGACACCGTCCTCGACCAGTGCGCACCGCTCGCCGCCCGAACGCAGCGCGTCGTAAAGCCGTTGTGGCAAATCGATGACCGGGTCGGCCCCGCGCGGCATCGGCGCCGGCCATTGTCCCGGCCAATAGCGCAACGACACGACAGGGCGGTGAGGCTCCGCAACAATCGATCCGAGCAAGGTGACATAGTGCTGCAGCAGACGCTGCATCCGGCTCCCATCGAACAGGCCGGTGAGGTAATTGAGCTCCAGCCACAAGCCGTCCCCCTCCGGCACCGCATACAGATCCATATCCATATGGGCCGCCCGAAGCGGGGGTCGCAAGCGCCGCAGCGTCACGCCGCCATCCAGTTCGGGCAAGGTCTCGCGCGGCTGCATGGCGAAACCGGCCTGATACAACGGATGGCGGGACGGATCGCGCTCCTGCCCGCTCAGGGCGACCAGACGCTCGAACGGATAATGCTGGTGAGCGAACGCCGCCAGGATGCGCTCGCGGTTTTGCGCGAGAAACGCGAGGAAAGACTGATCGGGAAACCACCGGGCGCGCATCACCAGATTGTTCACGAAGCAGCCCAGCATGTCGTGGCTGGCCTCCTGCTCCCGCCCGGCAACATAGGTCCCGACCACCACCTCCTCCTGCTGCGCATAACGGCCGAGCAACAACTGGAACGCGCTGAGCAGCACCATGAACAAGGTGGCCCCCTGCTGGCCGGCCAGGGCGTCGAGCCGGGCCACCAGTTCGCCCGGCACGGCCAGCCCGACGCTGGCGCCGGCCCAGTCCATCCGGGCCGGGCGCGGACGGTCGGTCACCAGATCCAGCACGGGCAGACCGGCCAGTTCCCCAAGCCAGAAATCGCGGGCCTCCGCCTCATCCGGCCGGGCTTGCTGCCAGTACGCGTAATCGCCATAGCGGAATTCGCCTGACGGGAGCGTCCGCCCTGCCCGCAACGCGGCATACGTTTCGGAGACTTGCCTGAGCAGCACACCGAACGACCAGCCGTCGAACACGATATGGTGAAAACTGAGCGCCAGTACATGCCAGTCCGGCGCCACGTTCAGCAGGATGGCGCGCGCGCTGAGGCCGGAGGTCAGATCGAACCCCGCCGAGGCGAAATCGCGCAACCACGCATCAAGATCGCCCGGCGCCGGCAAGGCCTCGCGGCGCGTGCGCGGAGGCTCCGCATCCGGCAACAGGCAGGGCCGGCTTTCCGTCGAATCGTAAACAAAGCGGCAACGCAGCAGCTCATGACGCGCCAGCACCCGATCCACGGCGCGGACCAGCAAGTCGGCATCCAGCGCGCCGCGCAACTGCAACAGCATCGGCAAGGCATACGCCGTGTTGCCCGGCTCGCGCTGCTCGATCAACCACAAACCGCGTTGCGACCAGGACAAGGGCGCGGCGCCCGCCGGACGCGCCGGGAACCCGACGGGTTCCGCACCACCCCCTTCCAGATTTCCGCCGTCCGGGCTACGCTCGCGCCATTGCCGCGCAAGGTCCTCCGCCATCTGGTCGAACCGGGGCGCCGCGAAAATCCGCGGCACATCCTGCTCCAGGCCGCTGCGCCGGCGGATCTCCGCGCTCAGGCGCACGGCCAGGAGGGAATCCCCCCCCAGATGGAAGAAATTGGCGCACCGGTCGGTCACCGCTTGCCCGAGCAGCTCGGACCAACGCTCGGCAAGCCACACTTCCAGCTCCCCCCGGGGAGCGATGGCCGTCCCCGCCGCGTTGCGCGGCTGCAGCGGCCGGGCCGCCAAGGCCTGGCGATCGATCTTGCCGTTGCCGCTCAGCGGCCATTCATCGCAGCGCAGCCAGAGCGACGGCACCATCGCCGCCGGCAGGGACAATGCCGCGTGCGCCCGCAAGGACTCGTCATCGGCGTCGCTCTCCACCCAGGCCAGCAATTGGGGGTGCGGCTCGTCGCGCCTTTGCACCACCGCGCGAACCACACTTGGATGGCGCTGCAGGACGGCCTCGATCTCGCCAGGCTCGATGCGGTAACCGTGCAACTTGATCTGGCTGTCGCGCCGGCCGACGAATTCGATCTCGCCGCCGGGCAAATAGCGGCCCAGATCGCCGGTCCGGTAGCTGTGCGCCTCGCGGTTCGCCAGGGGGCCGAACGATGCCTGCCCGGGCTCGGCCGGGTCGAGATACCCGGAACTCACGCCCGCCCCTGCGCACACCATTTCTCCGGTCACCCAGTCCGGGCAGTCCTCGCCGGACTCGTCGACGATGTAATAGCGGCTGTTGGCGATCGGCCGGCCATAAGGAATGCGGTCGCGCGAGGCGTCCTGAGCGGTCAGACGGTGACTGATGTTCCACACCGTGACTTCGGTGGGGCCTCCGACACTATGAACCTCGACGCCGGGCGCGAACCCCGCAAGACGGGTACCGATGTCGTTCGGCAGCCAATCACCGCCGAGTGTGACCCGCCTCAGACTGTCCAGCGTTTCACCCCGGGCGGCGGCGTAATCGAGCAGCATGGTCATCAGGGCCGGCACAGAATTCCAGTAAGTGACACCGAACTCTTTCATCCGCGCCAGCCAGTGGCCCGGGTCCCGCCGGCCGGACTGGCAGGGCAGCACCAGCGCCGCGCCGCGGCTGAGCGCGCCGAACAGATCGTAGACCGACATGTCGTGATGCAGGGCGGAAATGCCGAACACCCGATCGCCATCGCCAAGACGCAACCACTCGCCGTTGTGTTCGAGCAGATTCGCAAGCCCGGCTTCGCGCACCACCACGCCCTTGGGACGGCCGGTCGACCCCGAGGTATACAGCACGTAGATTTCCTTATCGGCCCGCCATGCGGGGAGTGCCGCGCTTCGTGCCGGTGGTTCGGTACGCCAGCGGGAAACCGCCAGAACCGGCGCCTCGCCAGTCCAGGCCTCCAGGGCGTCGGCGCCCAGCACCAGTCCGACCTCCGCCTGGGCGGCAATGGCGCGCTGCCGCGCGATCGGCTGTTCGATATCCAGCGGGACATACGACCGCCCGGCCAGCACGCAGGCCAGCACGGCGATCACCTGCTCCGCGCTCTTGCCGATGCGGATGGCGACACGCCCCTCGCCTTCCCGCAATTGCGCGGCCAACGCACCGGCCCGCGCGAACAGATCGCCATAGCGGTAGGTGCGGCCGTCGGCAGCCAATGCCAGGCGGTCGGACCAACGATCGGCCGCCTCGGTCAAGCGCTGCGCGAGCGGCACGGGAAGCCAGTCGCGCGCTGTGTCATTGACCGCCGCGCGCCGGGCCAATTGCGCGGTCGGCAACGACACAACGCTGATCTCATCCAGAACCGCCGCGCCGCCGGGGGCGGCCAGCCTCCCGACCAGCGCCTCGAACGCGGAGAACATGTCGCCGACCATCCCCGCGGGGAATCGCGCCTCGAGGTAGTCCCAATTGATGCGCAAACCGCCGTTTTCCTGGAAATACTGGCAGTCCAGCCAGACTTGCGGGGTCTGGGTCAGGCTATCGACCACCTCGCCCAGCAAGGCGGTATCCGCCGAGAAATTGTCCGTTCCGCCCGCCGCCAGTTCCGGCAGCGACGTGAACACCACCGGCGCCGGCGCTCGGCTGCGGCCGCCGCTCAATTGGTTGAGTTCGCGCAATACGCGCACACCGGAGACCGCATCGTGCTCCATGTCGCGCCACAGCTGCTGTTGCATGGCGGCGATTCGCTCGCCAAAACGGCTGCCCGGCTCGTGGTTCACCGCCAGCAAGGTGAACGTCGCGAATTCCCCCAGTACGGCATTGACATCCGGATGCAAAGGCTTGCGGTTGAAGCGCGGCATATTGAGCAGAAACCGCCGGCTGCCCGACCAGCGCGCCAACACCTCGGCATAGCAAGCGGCAAGCAGCGTGGCCAGCGTCAAGCCCTGATTCGCGACCAGCGCGCGCAGCGCCTGGGTACGCGATACCGGCAGCGCCATGGCGTAGCGGGCAAAGCGCGGAGAATCGGAATCCCGGAAGTCCGCGGCCAGGGGCAGGGCCGGAGCGGCGGGCAAGTCAGGCAGGCGGGCACGCCAGTAGGCTAGCGCCCGCGCATAATCCGCCCCGTGCTCCGCCTCGCGGCACGCCAGCACATAATCCCTGAAGGACAGCCCGATGGCGGGCAGCGCGCAAGACGGGTCGCGGTAGCAGGCGGCCAGCTCATTGATCAGGGTTTGCACGCTGTGCCCGTCGATGCACCAGATGTCGAGACTCATCAGCAGGCGGCCTTCGCCGCCGCCCAGATCGCACCAGAGCACGCGGTGCTGCGGCCACACGGCAAGATCCGCCTTGCGATGCATCAGCGCCTCGCGCAGACGGGCCAGCTCGTCGTCGGAGGCTCCCGGGTCAAGGGAGCTCAGATCAAGCGCTTCGGGCAAGCCTTCGCCCGCCAGGAACGGCAGAATCCGTTGCTCGCCGTTTTCCGTCACCACCACGCGCAGCATGTCATGCCGCTCGAGCAGACGCTGCCACGCCTCGCGCAGACGGGAAAACACCAGACCGCGGGTATGGCGTTCGACGTAATAATGCATGCCGGTCTGGTTGTCGCCCCGGCGGCCGATCCAGTAGGCCTGTTGCATGTCGTTGAGCGGAAATGGCTCGAACCGGGCCTCCGGATCCGCCTTCAATACCGCCCGGACCGGATCCTCTCCGGCGCCGCGACGCTGCGCCAGACGCCGGCCAAGCAATCGGCCGGCCTTTTCGGACAACGGGGAGGTCATGACGTCACCTCGCTCTCCGATTCGGCTTCCAGTACGGCGGCGATGGCATCGATGACATCGCCCAGCGTGCGCATTTTCATCATGTCGGCCATCGGCAGATCGATATCCAGATCGCGCAGGATCGCCGCGCGGATCTGAATCGCCGCCAGGGAATTCCCCCCCAGCATGAAAAAGTCGCTGCTCCGCGACAAGCGCGCCTGGCCCAGCGCATCCCGCCAGTAGCCGGCCACCAGATCGAACAACGGATCGCCGCTGTCCTGCGGAGAGTCCGCCACATCCTCCGCGGGAGGCGTCCCTCCTTGCCCGGCCGCCACGGCCATGGTCAGCCCGAAGCGCGTTCGGGCGAACGGGTACCCGGGAAATCCCGTCCGCCGCCCGGTGTCGCAAACACCGCAGACATCGGCCAGATACCCTTCGGTGAAGGCCAGGCCGACCTGGCCGAGCCAGGCCACATGGGCATCCGGCCCTTCCGTCAGGGCCGCAAGGCAACCTTGCGGCAGCACGGGTCCCACCAACCCGGAAAGCAGGGGGCGCGGCCCGATTTCCAGCGCGCGCGTGACGCCCATCTCCGCCAGGCGGCCGGTCATGGCGCGGAACGCCACGCAGCGGCGCAGGTGCTCGCGCCAGTAACGGGCATCCGGCGCCTCGCGCATGACCGTGCCGTCAAGATTACTGAGCAGCGGCAGCGTCGGCGCCCGGAACGCGAATCCCGACAGTTCGGCTTCAAAACGGTCGAGAACGGGATCGAGCAGCGCGGAATGAAACGCGTGCGTGACAGGCAGACGCACCGACTGGACGCCCGCCGCCGTCAGCGCGTCCGCGAGGCGAGCGATTTCGGAGAGCCCGCCGGACAGCACCACCTGTTCCGGACCGTTGTCGGCGGCGATATCCAGCCCGAATCCCCGATCAAGCCAGGCTTGCGCCGCCTCGCGCGACAGCCTGGCCGCCAGCATGCCGCCGCCGGCGGGCAGACTGTCGAGCAAGCGGCCGCGCGCGCACACCATGGCCATCGCGACCGGCAGGGTCATCACTCCAGCCAGGCAGGCCGCCACGTATTCGCCAAGACTGTGGCCCAGCAGCACATCGGGTCGGCTGCCCGCACGCCGCCAAGACGCGGCAAGGCCGTACTGGACCGCGAACAGCAAGGGTTGCAGGGTGGCGGCCGACTGCAGCGCGCCGCCCATCGGCAACCGCCCGGACAGCCATTCGGCCAGCGGCAGCTCGGCTCCCGCCGGCAGCGCGGCGACGCAAGCGTCGAACGCCTCACGGAACGCGGATTCGTGCAGGTACAAGGTTCGCGCCATACCGTCGTACTGGCCGCCCTGCCCCGAGAAAATCCACGCCGTCTTGCCCCCCTCCACCGTGGCGCGGCCGCCTGACGCGCCGGACAGGCCGGCCGCCAGTTCCTCCACATTTCGGGCCACCACGGCAAGGCGGTGGGAAAACACTTTTCGTCCTCTGGCCGCGGTGAAGCACAGATCGGCGAGCTGCGCCGAACGTCCTGCTTTGCCTAGCCAGTCGCCGACCGCCGCGCGGTAGCGTTCGAGTCCCGCGGCGTCGCGCGCGCTCAACACGAACAGCCCGGCCCCGCCCGCGGGCGCCGTTTGCGGCCCCGGATCCGGTCCTTCCTGAATCACCAGGTGGGCATTGGTGCCGCCAAAACCGAAGGCGCTGACGCCGGCGCGGCGCACGCGCGGGCCGCGCGGCCATGGGCGCAGGACATCGTTGACGAAGAACGGACTGTTTTCCAGTTCGAGTTGCGGGTTGGGGCGCCGGTAGTGCAGCGTCGCCGGCAGCATTTCGTGGCGCAGCGCGAGCACGGTCTTGATCAGTCCGGCCACGCCGGCCGCGGTGTTCAGATGCCCAAGATTGCTTTTCACGGCGCCGACCGCGCAGCGCCGTTCGCGCTCGCGGCCTTCGCCGAACGCGAGCCGCAAGGCGCGCCATTCGATCGGATCGCCAAGACGTGTGCCGGTGCCGTGGGTTTCCACGTAATCGATGCTGTCCGGCGTAACATCGGCCAGGCGGTGCGCAAGACGGATGACTTCGACCTGACCCTCCACACCCGGCGCCATGAAATCCATCTTGCGCTGCGCGTCGTTGTTCACCGCGGCGCCAAGAATCAGCGCGTCGATGCGATCGTTGTCGGCGATGGCGTCCTCCAGCCGCTTGAGCACCACCGCCGCCACGCCATTGCCCATGATCGTGCCGGCCCCGTCGGCATCGAACGGCCGGCAATGGCCATCCGGCGACAGAATGGTGTCCGGCTGGTGCAGATAGCCTTGCCCGTCAGGCAAGGACAGCGCCGCCGCACCGGCCAGCGCCATGTCGCACTGGTAACCGAGCAGGTTCTGGCAGGCGGTGGCCACGGCCACCAGCGACGTCGAGCAGGCGGTCTGGATATTCATGCTGGGGCCTCGCAGCCCCAGCTTGTACGAAACCCAGGTGGTCAGGTAATCCTTGTCGTTGTAGGTAAGGATTTCCAGCCATTGCGCCAGATTGTGGCCCTGCATCCTGTCGATCAGGTGGCGCCACAGATAGGCGCCGGGATTGGAGCCGGCGAACACGCCGACCCTGCGCGTACCCAGACGCGAGACGTCGTAGCCGGCATCTTCCATGGCATGCCAGCAGACTTCCAGAAACACCCGTATCTGGGGATCCATCCAGTGCGCCTGCTTGTCGCTGACCCCGAAAAAACCGGCATCGAAGCACTCCGGGCCGTCCAGCGGCATGCCCGCGCGCACATAGGCCGGGTCGTCCACGACCGCGGGGTCGGCGCCATTGGCGATGAGCTCGTCGCGGCGGTATTCGCGCCGGGCTTCGCTTCCCGTGCGCAACAGATCCCAGAACGCGGCGATATCGGCCGCTCCCGAGAAACGCCCAGCCATGCCGACGATGGCAATCGCATCCGGGTACTGCTCTAACAGTTGTTTTGAAGTATCCATGTAGGCTCCCGTTCCGGACGTCACAGTCCGGCCATGCGCTGACGATTGCGCTGCTGCGTGGAGCGGGCGCGGTCGGCATCGACCCGCTCAGCCCCGCTCTGCCCGGCTCCGGCAATGCGGCCGGCCAGCAAGGCCAGCGACGGATACTGGAAAAGATCGGTCAGATCCAGCTTCCACTCCGGATGACGGCGATGCAGCAATTCGTAAAACCCCGTCAGGGCATTCGAGTCGAGGCCCTGTTCGAACAGACTGCGTTCCGTTTGCACGCCGGCCCTGCCGACGCCCAGGTGATCGGCCAGCAATCCGGCAAGATGCGCTTCAAGAACGGCGGCCGTTTGCCGCCCCGGCCTGGCATCGCCGCCGGGCGCGGACCGGTGATGCAGCAATACCGGCAAACGGCCTTCGCGCAGCAAGGTGCGGCACAGGCTTCGCTGAATCTTGCCGCTGGAGGTTTTCGGCAGACTGCCCGCCCGGATGAAGACGATCTCGTCCAGCGCCAGCCCCAGCGAGGCGGCAACGGAGGCCTGGATCTGCTCCGCGTATTGTGGCAAACGCTCCGCCGGGCAGGGCTTGTCGGCCTCCTGAACCAGCACGAGACGCGGGGACAGTGCGTCGCCGTCGGCGAACGCGGCACCGGCATCCACGCGCAGATCCGGGCGGCCGGATTGGGCGAGCCATTCGATATCCGTGGGCACGATATTGCGCCCCTGATAGATGATCAAATCCTTGAGGCGGCCGCTGATCACCAGCTCCCCCTTGTTCAGGTAGCCCAGATCGCCGGTGCGCAGGAAACGCCCGGAGCCATCCGCCAGCGTGGCCTGGAACACCTCGCGGCTCAACTGCGGTTCGTTCCAGTAGCCGGATGACACGCTGCCGCTCTCATCGGCCACCCAGATCTCGCCGACCTGGCCATCCGGCAGCGGGTGGCGGCACTCCGGATCCACGATGCGCAGACCGATACCGGCGCCCGCCACACCGCACGCCACCGTCAGCGCGTCGCTGTCGCCAGGCCTGACAGGCATGGGCTTCCACGGTTCGCCAAGCCGGCTGCTGGTCAGAAAAAGCGTGGCCTCGGCCATCCCGTACGCGGCGCGGAACGCCGAGGGATTCAGACCGGCCGGGGCGAACCGCCGCATGAATCCGGCGACCGTGGAGGACTTGATCGGCTCCGCGCCGCAATGCGCCCAATGCCAGTTAGACAGATCAAGGCCAGCGATGTCGGCCTCCTCCACCGCGTCCAGGCACTGCTGATAGGCGAAATTGGGACCGCCGCTGCGCCAGGCGCGGTAATCCGATACCGCCCTGAGCCAGACATGCGGCGCCCGGAGAATGGTCATCGGTGGCAGGATCACGTGCTCGCCGCCGGTGTAGAGCGCCATCAACAGCCCCTTGACCAGTGAGTAGTCGTGAAAATGCGGCATCCATTCGACCGATACGATGCGCCCCGGATAGCCCATCTGGGCTTCCATCACACCGACGTTGGCGGCGATGTTGCGGTGAGTGATCATCACGCCCTTGGGCTCGCCCGTGGAACCCGAGCTGTATTGCAGGTAGGCCAGCCGGTCCAGATCCGCCGCGGGCAGCGGCGCCCCGCTCGCGCACCCCGTCTTTTCGAGGCCGGACAAGGTCAGCCAGTGATAGTCATCGCGCCCGAACCAGTTTTCCTGATCGCGCGCCTCGGCAAGAAAGGCGTCGTCGGCCAGAATCGCCCCGGCCGCGCAATTGGCGCAAATCCGTGCCAGTCTTGGCACAGCGCGCTTGAGTCCGACGGCGCCCGGCCGTGCGCTGGGCACCGCGATCTTGCCGGCCAGAACGACCCCGGTGAACGCCACCATGAAATCGATGCCGGGAGGAAACAGCAGCAGGATGGCATTCCCCGTTTCCGGCGCGGCGAGCAAGCCTCGTGCCACGGCGCCCGCCCTCCGCCACAATTGCGCGAAGCTGATCTGCCCGACTTCCTGTCCGCGGCTGTCCAGTTCGCGGTACGCCACCAGGTCGCCGTTTTCTTCGGCACGGTAACGCATCATGTCCAACAGCGTTTTCATGTATTGATTCTCATTATCACCAACAGGTTAAAAAAATATCGCGACACGCCCGGCCACCGGCCGGCCTCCTTATCCGCGTGGATCGGTGACCGGCAGGCCCGCTACCGGCCGCAACCGGCGATGCGCGCTCCACGTCATAACGGCGCCGGTAATCAGGCATCCGAGCGCCACACTCCACCAGACATCGTCCAGCACCGCGCCCGCACCGCTGACGGCGCCTGATAGCAACAGGGGCTGCAGGACGAGGTGGCGCCCCGCCCCCCCGAGAAAATTCGCGGCCGGACGCTGAGTGCCCTGCAGCGCCTGGCCCGCGGTGATCATCAGGGCGTAGCCGAACGAGCCCAGGCACACGATACGCAGATAATCCGTGGCCACGGCGGCCGGTCCCGCGTCGCGCGAGAAACCGCCGGCAAGCCAGGGGGCCGACAGGTACAGCAGCGCCGACAGCGCCAGCGCCAGCCACAGTCCGAGCCGCGTGGCCACACGCAAGGCTTCGGCCACGCGCGCCCGCCGGCCGGCACCGTGGCTTTGCGCGACCAGCCCCAGCACGGCATACCCCAGCGCGATCAGCGGCACCAGGAACACTTGCTCGATGCGGAATCCGAGGAGCGCACCGGCCATGGCCGTGTCGCCGAAACGGCCGACAAACGCGAACAGGATGTAACCGCCGGCGGCAACGAACAGATAGGTCGACCCTGCGGGGAGGGCCAGGCGCGCGAGCTCCGCGCAACCGGCCAGGGTCGGCCGCAGGTCTGACCCGCGCCAACCGCGCAAGGCCGGCAGCCGCAGCGCAGCGCGCAGCAACCAGCACGCCAGCGCGCCCTGCACAAGACATCCGGTCACGGCAAGGCCTGTCACGCCAAGCGGCGCCAGCGGACCGATTCCCAGGCTGGCCAGACCGTTCAGGCACAGACTGGCGGCGAATCCGGCGAGCAGCGCGCGGCCGAACACCCGCGACTGCCCCAATCCGTTGAGCGTGCCGTAAAGTGTCATCAACAGGTAAAACAGCGGCAGTCCGGGCAGCGCCGCCCACAGGTAGCGCGACGCTTCGGCGAGCGCCGCGTCGCGTCCGCCGAGCAACCCGAGCAGCGCGGGGGCGGCCACCCAGGTCAACAGCGCGAGCCCTGCCGCAAAGAGCACGCCGAGCGCAAGCGCCTGGCCGACGACGCGGCGCAGCCGCTCGGTGTCCTTGCCGGCATAGGCATGACCGGCCAGCACCGCGGTCGCCTGGCCGATTCCGTGGCTGAACGCGCTCATCACGTACAGCACAGTACTGCCCAGCGCCAGAGCCGCCAGCTGCGCCTCGCCCATGCGTCCGGCGAACCACGAGTCGGCGAGCCCGAACAGCAGCATCAGCCCGAGGCCCAGGCTCAGCGGCGCCACCTGGCCGAGCAACTGCGCGCCGACCTCACCCCGGCTCAAGTCCGTGTCATGCATCGTCGTTCCTCCTGTCAAACGACTTGCCAGCGGAGACTGTGTTCATGATTCGCCCACAGTCGCGCGTAAACGCCCGCGGCCGCCAGGAGCGAGGCATGCTTCCCCGATTCGACCAGCCGCCCGCCGTCCAGGACCAGCACCTGGTCGGCGCTCACCGCCTGCTGCAAGGCATGAGTGATCTGGATCACCGTGCGCGAACCGGACAAGGCGGCAATCGCCTGCTGCACCAGCGCCGCATTGAGGCTGTCCAGCCCCGAGGTAATCTCGTCCAGCAGCACGATCTCGCTGTCCTTGAGCAGCGCCCGGGCAATCGCCACACGCTGACGTTCGCCGCCGGAGAGCATGACACCGCCCTCGCCCAGCAGCGTGTCGAGCCCCTGAGGCCAGTCAGCGACAAAATCGCAACGCGCGGCCAGCAAGGCTTCGTGCAGCGCCGCCTCCCCGGCGTCGGGTTTTCCCAGCAACAGGTTGTCGCGCAGCGTGCCCGGCAACAGCGGCATATCCTGCAATATCACACTCACACGGGCGCGCCAGGCGCCAAGCGCGATCTGCCGACTGTCGATGTCTCCCAGGCGGACCCGCCCCCGATCCGGGTCCGAGAGGCGCGCGATCAGGGCAAGCAGCGTGGATTTCCCTGCGCCGTTGCGTCCGACGATCACAGTGTGGCTGCCCGGCGCGAACCGCGCCCGGATGCCGTCCAGCACCGTCGCGCCGCCATAGCCGAAGCCGACATCCTCGAGCACCAGATCGGTCCGCTCCCCCGGCATGTCGAACTCTCCGCCCCCGCATTGCGCAGGAAGGCGGCTCACCGGCTCGACCCGCTCCAGCGCCTGCCGGCTCCAGCGCAGCAGGCTCCATTCCTGCCAGGCGCAGAACAGGTGGTGATACACCAGCGGCGCGAGCAACAGCGCCGGCAGCAACGCTGCGTCCGGACGCCGTGTCCACGCCAGGATCAGCACGCCGGCAAGGGCGGCATCGAGCAGCGCCGACGCGCACTGGTCGCGCAAGGCGAAACGCGGCACGCAGCCGGCCACGGCGCGATGCTGGGCATCCAATGCCGCGTCGAGGCCCAATCCCCGATGCGGCAGCGCCCGGAACAGACGCAAGGTGCGAATCCCGTCCAGCGTGGCGCTCAAGGCCCGCTGCACCTCGTCCGCCGCGCGGCTCAGGCCCGAGGCGCGGTTGTCCAGGGCGGCGATGCCGAAACGGGCGCACAACGCACAGACCAGCAAACCCGCGACGAACGCCGCGGCGAAGAGCGGACTGCGCCAGGCCAGATAGAGCAGCAGCGCGAGCGATAGCAGGACCGAGACCTGCAGGCGCACCAGCACGATGAACACGCCTTCCTGCACCAGGCGGACATCCGTGCCCAAGCGTTCGATCAGGGCGCTGTCCGCCCAGGCGCGGGTTTTCCATAACGGCGAGGCGAGCAAGGTGGCGGCCAATTGTTGGCGGTACAGGCCGAATGCGCGAAACACCGTCTGCGCTCCCAGCATGCGCGCCCGCCACTGCACCGCCAGACGCGACACCGGCGCCAGCAGGGCCGCGCCCAGGCACCACCAGGCGGCCTCGGGCAATGGGTGTCCGGCGATGGCATAACGGAGAAACTCGGCGGCGGCCAGGGGGGGCACGGCCATCAGCGCGATATCGAGCCAAGTCAGCCAAAGGTAACGGCGGAAGCCGGCGAGCGCGCCGCTGTCGCGCAACAAGGCGTGAAACCAGGTCATCATACTGTCGCCTCCTGTTCGGGCTGTCCGATCATGCGGCGCCACAGCGCGGCATAACGTCCATTCGCCGCCACGAGTTGATCGTGCCGGCCCCGTTCGGCGATGCGTCCGCCGTCCAGCACGACGATGGCGTCCAGCGCGCGGACGGAAGGCAGCCGGTGCGCGATCACCACCAGCGTGCGGCCTTTGGCAAGACGGCTCAGCGCGCGCTGGATCAGGACTTCGTTTTCGATATCGCTGAACGCCAGCGCTTCATCGAGGATCAGCACCGGCGCATCGAGCAGCAGCGCGCGGGCCAGGGCAAGACGTTGCCGTTGTCCGCCCGAGAGATTGCGTCCGCCCTCTTCCAGCACCGTCCGGTAACCGTCGGGCAAGGCCATGATGAAGTCGTGGCACAGCGTCGCGCGCGACGCCGCGACGACCTCGTCCTCGCCGGCGTCCGGCCGCCCGAGACGGATGTTGTCCAGCACGCTCAGCGCGAACAGTTCGGTGTGCTGGCTGACGAACGCCATCCGCCCCCACAGGGTATCGCGGTCATAGTCGGCGAGCGGCCGGCCGCCGAACAGAATGTCGCCCTCGGACGGATCGTCGTAGCGCATGAAGAGCCGGGCGAGCGTGGTTTTACCCGATCCGCTCGGACCGACCAGCGCCAGCGAGGAACCGGACGGAATGGTCAGATCGATGGTGTCCAGAATAGTCCGTCCGCCTTGCAGGTACGTCAGTTGCCGTACCTCGAAACCATGATCCGCGGGGCGGATGCCGGACGCGCCCCACGCCTGCTCGGGGGCATCCATCAGCGCGAAAAGCTGCTTCCAGATGGCGTTCAGTTTGCCAAGGCGCAGGAAAAACCCGAAAACATCGCTGTAAAGACTGCCAAGACCGATGGACACCACCAGAAAAAACACCAGCGTGCTCAGGCTCAGATCCCCGGCATACCACAAGGCGCCGCCGGCCAGCAGCACCACGGACAACGCGCAAGTACCGAGGACCATGAACAGCACGGAATGCCCCAGCGGTTGCCGCACCGCCTGTTCGGATCGCAGGCCGAATTCGGTCAGGGAGGCATCGACGCGCCGCAACGCCGCCCCGTCCTGATCGTGAATACGCAGCAGCAACTGGCCGCCGACAAGCCCCCCCAGCGTCCGCATCAGTTGTCCCCAGGCCCGCATCATCGCCTGCCCGGCCTCCTTGCCGACCGCCATGGAGCGGACACTGAAAAAAATCGCCAGCGCGTAGGGCGCGAGGCACGCCAGCCCGAGCCGCCAGTCCGCCCACAACAGCAAGACGGACAGGACCAGTGGCACCAGAATCGCGGACGTCATCTCCGGCAACAGATGCGCGATGGCGTCTTCCAGTTCGTCGGTCTGACGGCCGATCAACTGGGCCGTGACCAGGGCCGGCTGTTGGTCGAAGTAGCTCAGCGGCACACGATCGAGCTTGTCCAGCAACCAGCGCTTGAGTCCGATGATGGCGTCAAAGGCCAGCCGGTGCGCCAGCACACGCGAGGCGAACGCCAGCGCATGCCTGAGCACCAGCCCTCCGGCCAGAGCCGCCGCGAAACCGGCGCCATCCAGCGCGAACGCCGAACCGCCCAGCCACCGGTCGGCCAGCGCCCAGGCCGCCAGATAAGGCAACAGCCCCAACAATCCCGAAGCGGCGGCGCCGGCGCAGGCCGCGCCCACCGCCAGCGGGCGGTGCCTCACCAGCGCGAAGCTAGCGGCGAATCCCCCCTGGCGCGGCAAAGCGGCGAAATCGGTCATGACCGTCCTTTCCTCAGAATGCGCCGCCGACGGACAGATGGACACTGCGCCGCTGCCCGTACAGCGCCGTATGGGTACCGGCGAACGGCGAATTGGCGATCACATTGCTGTAATATTCCTTGCCGAACAGGTTGTCGACGTTCACTCCCAGCCACCAGCCCTTGAACTCGGCGCGGGCGCTCAGGCCGACGGTCTGGTAACCGGCCTGGCCAAAGCTGTTGAGGCTGTCCGCTTCGATGCGCCCCACATGATTGACATCGGCTCGCAAGGTCAGATCGGCCTGCGCCAACCGGCCGTTATACTCAAGGCCAAGGCGGCCGGTGTCGCGCGGCACGAACGGCACCCGCTTGCCGACGGCCGCCGCCAGGTCGCTCTTGTCGACCCGACTGTCGTTGCGGCTGTAACCGGCATTGACCGACCACGACGGCGCGAAACGGTACTGGGCGGACAGCTCGATTCCGCGGTAACGGGTTTTACCGAGGTTCTTGATCTGGGTATCCGACATATCCAGGATTTGCTGATCGCGCAGCATGGTCTGGTACACCGAGAGCGAGTACCCCAGTCCCAGGTCTTTCAGGCGGCCTTTCAGCCCCCACTCCAGGCTGGCGGTTTTTTCCGGGGAATAGCCGAGGTAGGGTCCGACCGGCAATCCACCGACCATCTGCGGATTGGTATTGACGCCGCCCGGGGTATAGCCGGTGCCATAACTGATGAAGCTGGTATTGTCGGGACGGAATTCGTAAGCGAGCGCCACCTTGTAGCTGCCCGAGCCATCCGAGCGGGATTGCTCGGCCAGGCCTTTCTGCACGTCCCTCAACTGTTGCTTGTCATGCTGGAAACGGCCGCCGCCGGTCAGCGTCCACTCCGGCGTCAGCTTGTAATCGGCCTGACCATAGACCGCCCAGCCGGACGTGCGGTAGCGGGAATGGCTCAGGATATTGCCGAAGCTGGTCTTGAAAACGTTGCTGTTGTCGGTGCGGTCGCGGTACAGGAACACCCCGCTTTGCCAGTAGAGGGCGTCGGTTTTGCCCACCAGCTGGATTTCCTGGCTCAGTTGCCGGTGATCGTTGATATAAGGGTCGAAGTCCCAGCGCACCAGCGGATTGCTGCTGTAATCGGCATCACTGACGGTGTAGAGCTTGTCCTTTTGGTAGCCGGTGGTGGCGTTGAGCCGGAACGGACCGAAGTCGTGGCTGATTTTCACGGTGGCGCCACTGCCGCGGGTGCGGGTATAACCTTGCAGGTCGCGGTCGATCTCGTAAAACTTCGAGGGCTCGAATCCCATGCCGGCGCGCTGGCGATGAATCGGGCGCAAGGTCGCCGAATCGATGAATGTCTGCAGGTAGGGCGCGCTCTTGTCGTCGAAGTGATTGAAACCCATCTCCACGCGAGTGCGCGAGGACGGAATGAAGTCGGCCTTGAGCGATACATTGCGCCGGTCGTACTTGTCGATGTCCCCCCTGGAGCCGTTGGCGATATTGGTCAGCTCGCCCTTGCCCTTCAGCCAGGTCGTGGAAAGCCCGAGCCGGAGCGCATCATCGTAAAAGCTCGAATGCGCATCCAGTCCCAGTCTGCGTTCGCTGCGGCTGCCGACACCGGCGAAGCCGCTGACGCCACTGCCTTCCGGACGGCGCGTGATGATATTGATCACACCCGAGGCGGCATTGCGGCCATACAGCGTACCCTGCGGCCCCTTGAGCACTTCGACGCGTTCGACGTTGTTGAGCAGCATCGGATCCTGCAGCACCGAATCCAGCTGCGGTACGCCATCCACATACACGGCCACCCGCTTGTTTTTCAGATCGAAGGCATCGCCGATCCCGCGCAGATAAATCCGCGGCTGCCCGCCCGTATAACTGGAAACGTTCAATCCGTTGACCAGCTTGCCCAGCCCCTCCAGGCTGTCCACCTTGCGCAGCGCGAGCTCTTCCGCGCCGACCACGTCGACCGTGGCCGGCACTTCCAGGATGTTTTGCCTGATTTTCTGGGCGGTCACCTCCACCACCCCGAGCGAAACGGGCTCGACGGATGCGCACGCCGGCGCGGCGAGCGCGCAAGCCATCACGGTCAGGGGAAACGCTGTTTTAACCGGGTACGACATGTAAGTCTCCAATGTGCGGCATTGAAATTCGCCCGTTCGGGCAGTTCGGACAGTCAGGTTTGCGGCACGGCCGTCGCGTCCAGGCGCTCCAGTTGCCGCAACCAGCGCGCGACGGGCAGCATGCCAAGCAGCAGCAACGCCGCGCTGACAGCGAATACCGCCGGGTAACCGGCCAGCTTCGCGAGGGTGGCGCCCGCGAGCGCGCCCCCGATCGCCAGTGCGCTGTCCAGGCTTTGAAAAACGGTGAAGTCGGTGCCCGGCTGAGCCGGGCTGCACCACCCCATGACCAAGGCGTAAAACGACACGAATGCCGCCGAGACCGACAGGGACAGGATCAGCACCAACGGCACGGCAAGCGCCAGTGGCAACGCGCCGGGGCGCGAGGCGGCCCAGGCCAGTCCGATCCATGCCGCGGCCTGGAGCAGGCAGGCGGCGGCCAGCGCGGCGCGTGCGCCAAAACGCCGGATGATCCACGCCCAGGACAGGGCGCCGGCAAGACTCGCGCCCGTTCCGGCCACGCCCTGCAGCCAGCCGACCGTCGCCAGATCGACGCCCCGGTCGATCAGCGAAGGGCCGATCATCGACACCGCCAGCCGCACGGCCAACATGAAGAGCGCGGCCACCGCCAGGCGGCGCCCCGCCCCCGCACGGCGCACGAAATGGCGCAGGCTCGCCGAATGCGCCTTCGCCGCGGTGGCGGAGCCGAGACGGCCGACGCGCCATGTCGCCGCCAGACACGCCAACATTGCCGCGCCGAGCAGGCACTGCGCGGCGGCCCAGCCCCAGCGCGGAATCAGCACCAGCAAAAAGCCGCCCCCGATCAGGGCACCCAGGCTGGCGCCGCCGACCTGGGCGGCATTGATCGCGCCATAAAGCCGAGGCGAACTGTTTTCCACGGCGAAACCGTCGACCGCGATGTCCTGGGTGGACATCAGCCAGGAGCCGGCGAACAGGATGACCGCCAGCGCCTGAACGAATGCCGGGCCGGACAGCCCGTCCAGCAGCGCCAATCCGAAAAACATCAGCGCATAGGCGCCCTGGATGGGCAGAATCCAGGCGCGGCGCGAACCACGCCGGTCAACCAACGGCGCCCACAGGAATTTGATGACCCAAGGCAGCATGCTCAGGTAAAGAAGCCCGATCACATTCAGGTCGTACCCCCGGTCGCGGACCACGGCGGGCACCGCAACGGCCAGAAATCCCCCATACATGCCCTGAGCAAGGTAGAGGAGTGCCAGATGCAGCAGCAGCGTCGCGGGACGGATGCCCGCGGACGGTGTGTCGGCCGCGTGTCCGGCGGCCGGATTCAGGCTTGCGCTCATGAAAATCATCTTGTCCGGCTCATGCCCGGACACTCAATTGAGAACGGTTATCAATTGTATTGTTTGGCAAACAGGACAGGTTTTCCGGAATGCGCAAAAACCGTTTGAGAAATGACCTCGTAATTAATACAATGGTTCTCATTCTCAATCAGGAAGCCGCCGACTGACGCTTCAGGAATCGACGGGACATGGACGGACGTTTGCATATCGCCAGGCAATTGAGCTGGCAGGCCGAAGAAGGGGTGAGCATGATGGGCAGCGAACTGGTCGCGCTGGGCGACGCCATCCTGCACACCACCATGCCCGACGATGGCCTGCTGCTGGGCCTGACCCTGTATGGTCAGGCCGAGTCGGGGATGCCGGACGGCCCCTGCCGGCGTTTCACCGTGTTACCCGGCCGCTGCTGGGCCTTGCCGGTCAGCCGGCACAACCAGCTCGAAGGCCGGTATCCGGCGGGCACGCGGATCGCCGGCATCAGTTTTTTTCTCAGCGAAGGATGGCTCGCCCTCCGGCGCAAGGGCGACGAGACGCTCACGCGGCTGTGCGCGCACTGCGGCGCGGGCGGTCCGGCGCAGGGCGAATTGCCCGCGGCCTTGCGCAGCCATGCCATGCGGCTCTTGCGCAATCCGCATCATGGCGAAATGGGGCGCCTTTTCCTGGCGGCCCGGGCTCACGACCTGCTGCTCGGCCTGATCGAAAGCTTCGCGCGTCCCGGCCACACCGCCGCCGCGCCGTCGGTACCGGGGCTCATGCGCATGAGCCGCGCCCGCGACATTCTGGAGAGCCGCCTGGAAACGCCGCCCGGCCTGGATGAACTGGCGCGTCTGGCCGGCACCAGCGTCAGCGCCCTGCGCAAGGACTTCAAGGCCGCTTTCGGACTGCCGGTCGCCGCCTATGTGCGCAAACGCAGGCTGGAACTGGCCCGTGGCCAGCTGGAACAAGGCCAATCGGTCACGCAAGTCGCCTATCAGGCCGGGTACGATTCGCCGGCGAACTTCGCCACCGCCTTCAAACGCGAATTCGGCCTTCCACCTAGCGAACTGCGCCGGCGCTGACCGCTTCCGGGGCGCGACGCGCCCTGCGGCAGGCGTTTTTTTTTCATACCATCGAAATACCCTCGCAAACCAGGCACGGCGTCGATTCGCCGATTCTGGCGCATCATTCTCTCGTTCTTTTTTCTCGCTAATGATATTGACTATCAATATCGTTTGAGTTCAGTATCGGCGCAAAACCGACCTTCGTTACCCTTTGCGACCGAGATGACATGAGCACCGCCACATTGCCTCCTTCCGGCTCCGAACGCCTTGCCAGTCGACTGAAAACCCGCTTGCAGAGCACGCGGGCCGAGCGAATCGTGATCGAACCGGATCCGGCGCGCCGTTTCCGTCCTTTCCCGCTCGCCGACATGCAGCATGCCTACTGGATGGGGCGGCAGACAGCCTTTTCCCATTCCGGCGCGATCCAGTTCTATACCCAGTTCCGCTGCCGCGATCTTGACGTGGCGCGTCTGGAAGCGGCCTGGAACCGGCTGATTGCCCGGCACGACATGCTGCGCGCCACCGTCGGCGCCGACGGCATGCAGGTGGTGGCTCCAGAGGTGCCATACCAGCGCATCGAACGCCGCCACCTGGCCGGGCTTGACGCCGACCGGCGTCAGGCCCTGCTCGACGCTACCCGCCGGGCGCTGCAGGATGAATGCGTACCGCTGGAGCACTGGCCGCAATCCCGCGTTCTCTTCGATGAACTGGACGACGGTCACGGCTACCTGCACATCAAGCTTGACCTGTGGAATATCGACGGACGCAGCCTGCACATCCTGTTCGATGAATGGGTGAGGCTTTACCTCGACCCGCAGGCCGACCTCCCCGCCCTGACCATGCAGTTTTGCGACTATATCGACGCCCTGGAACGGCAGACGGCCGGCCCGCGCTACCAGCGCTCGCTCGCCTGGTGGCAAAGCCGCCTCGCCACCCTGCCGCCGGCGCCGGAATTGCCGCGCCGTCCGGGAGGCCAGGACACCGACCTGCGTTTCGTCCGCTGGCAGGGCCGTCTGGCTGAGGATCGGTTCGCCGGCCTGAATGACGCCTGCCGGCGCCGTGGGCTGTCGCTCGCGTCCGTAATGCTGACTGTCTACGCCAGGACGCTCGCCAAGTGGAGCGCATCGCGGCACTTCACACTGAATGTGCCACGCTTCAATCGTCCCGACTGGCATCCCGATATCGGCAATGTGATCGGCGAATTCGCGTCGTTCAGCCTGCTGGAAGTGGATCTGCGCAAGCCGGCGAGCTTCGCCGCTCAGGCCGCGCGGGTGCAGGCCGATCTGTGGGAAGCGCTCGATCATCAGGACGTGTCGGGGGTGCGCCAGTTGCGCGAACTGGCCCGTCTTCAGGGACTCGCGGAGGTGGCGGCAATGCCCGTCGTATTCACCACCACACCGCCATTGCGCGAGTCGGCGGTCCTGACCACGGAAGAGATCGCCTCCGTGTTCGGAGAAACCCTGCACCGGGTCAGCCGCACCCCCCAGGTGCTGATCGATTGCCAGTACCTGGTCGATGCGCGCGCGCTGCAGTTCAATTGGGACGCCATGCCCGGCGCCTTCCCCGACGGCTTGCTCGATACCCTGTTCGACGCGTTTTCCGGGCAGCTGGCCCGTCTTGCCGATGACGACTCCGCCTGGGACGGCGACTTGCCGGTTCCGCTGCCGGCCGGGCAGGAAGCGGCGCGGCGCGCGGCGGAGCGCTCCCGAAACGTGCGCGAAGCCACCCCGGCGCAAATACTGCTGGCCCGCGCCCGGGAAACACCGGCGGCTCCGGCCCTGATCGGCGCAGACGGCACGCGCCTCGATTATGCGCAACTGGCCTCCCTGGCCGGAGCGCTCGCCGCCCGCCTCGCCGCCGATGGTGTGCGCCCCGGCGACCGGATCACGCTGCTGCTGGCGCGCGGTTGGCGCCAGAGCGTCGCGTTGCTGGCCTGCCAGTGGCTGGGCGCTGTCGCCGTGCCGATCGACCGCCATGCTCCCATGGCCCGCCTGGGCGACCTGCTGCGCCAGGTCGAACCGCGCCGGGTACTTGTCGATCCGGGACAGGATCCCGCGCCCCTGCATCCGTGGGCGATGCTGGAACTCGACGCACAACCGCTCCCGGAAAATCCTCCGGCGATGCCGCCAGCGCCCTATCGGGCCGACGCCGTAAGCTGCGTGATTTTCACTTCCGGCACGACAGGCCGCCCCAAGGGCGTGGAAATTCGCCAGGACGCGTTGGCCAACGCCCTGCAATGGAGTGTTGACGAATTCAGGCTGAACGCCGGCGACACCACCCTGGCCATCACCGCCCTGCATCACGACATGGCCCTTTTCGACCATCTGGCCACGTTCTGCGCCGGCGCCGCGCTGGTGGTGCCGGAGGCGGGGCGTGATGCGGATCCGCGTCACTGGCTCGCGCTGATGCGCGAACACCGGGTCACGGTATGGAACAGCGTGCCGCGTTTCATGGAGATGCTGGTCATGGCCGCTGAAGCGCCCGGCCTGCCGATACCGGACAGTCTGCGCCTCGCGCTGCTTGGCGGCGACTGGATCGCGCCGGCGCTCGCCGCCGGGCTGATGGAGGCCCTTCCCGGACTCGGGCTTTACAGCGTGGGCGGCCCCACCGAAACCACCTTGTGGAATATCGCCCATCGCGTCACGCCGGAAGACACCCGCCAGCCGTCCATTCCCTATGGCAAGCCCATCGCCAACTGCCGCTATTACGTGCTCAACGAGCAGGCCGAAGAATGCCCGGACTGGGTGGCGGGCGAACTGTATTGCGGCGGCATCAGTCTCGCGCGAGGGTATCTTGGCGCACCGGAATTGACGGACGAGCGCTTCATTACCCACCCGCGCAGCGGCGAGCGCCTGTACCGGACCGGCGACAAGGGACTGCGCCGCGGCGACGGCTCACTGATGATCCTGGGACGCACGGATTTCCAGATCAACGCCGGCGGCTTCCGTTGCGATCCGCTGGAAATCGAAAGCGCGATCCTGGCCCACCCGGGCGTGCGGCGGGCCATCGCGCTGGAAATCCAGCCGGGCGGCGGCGCCGCCATGCTGGCGGTGTGCTACCAGCCGGACAAGACGTCTTCCTGCGATGAAGAGGCGCTGCGCCGCCTCGCCGCGGAGCGCCTGCCCGCGGCGGCCGTGCCCAGGCTGTTTCTGGCCATTGACGACGTTCCTTTGACCGCCAACGGCAAAACCGACCGGCGCCGGCTGACGCAATGGGCCGAGCAGCGCTGGCAAGGCAGCGGGCCGGGCGCGGTACCCGGGGACGGCATCGAACGGCGGTTGGCGGATATCTGGAGCCGGCTGCTGGGCGCGCCGGTCAATGATGCCAACGCCAACTTTTTCGCGCTGGGCGGCGACTCGCTGATCGCCACGCGTCTTCTTCTGCAACTGGAGGAAGCGTTCGGTATCCGTCCGCCGCTGTCCATGGTGTTCACCCATGCCAGCTTGCGGGCCATGGCCAAATGGCTCGCCGAACAGGCGACGCCGACGCACGCCGACACCGCGCTGCCGCTGGCGGACCTCCGGCATCCCCCCCTGTCCTGGGCCCAGGAGCGCCTGTGGTTCATGACGCAACTGGCTCCGGACAGCCCGTTCTTCAACCTCTGCTACGGCCTGCGGCTGACAGGTCCGCTGCAGGTTGCCGCGCTCGGCCGCGCCTTCCGGCGCCTTGCCGAACGCCACGAACCGCTGCGCAGCCGTTTTCCGGCATCGGCGCCGGCCGGTACCTGCGTCATCGGCGACGCGCCGGACGACCTACCCGGCCTGACCGATCTGAGCGCGCTGGCTCACGGCGCACAGCAAGAGCGGCTGGAGGCCTGGGCCGAGCGGGAAAAGCGCACCGGCTTCGATCTGGAAAACGGCCCGCTGTGGCGCGCCAGCCTGTTCCGCCTCGGCAAGGACAATCACACGCTGTTCTACACACTGCACCACCTCGTTTTCGACGGCTGGTCGGCCGAGCTGTTCACGCACGAACTTTTCGCGCTGTACCGCGAAGAAGCGGACGGCACACCGGCCCTGCTGCCCGACATCGGACATTACGCCGGATTCGCGCAATGGCAGCGCGACACGCCGCCCACCAAACTCGCCGCCACCCTGGATTTCTGGCAACGCAGGCTCGAGGGCGTCCCCCCTCTGGCGCTGCCGTCCGACCGGCCCCGCCCCCCGGTGCAGCGTTTCCGCGGCGCCCTGCTGCACCATCGGCTCGACAGCGCGCTGACCCGAAGCCTGACCGATCTCTCCCGGCGCTACGACACCACACCGTTCATGATTCTGCTGTGCGCCATGCAGATCGCCCTGGGACGGCTGGCCGGCCAGGAGCGGTTCGTCATCGGCAGCGTGGTGTCCGGACGCAGCCATCCGGCCACCGCCGCCATGATCGGCCTGTTCATCCATGCCGTGTCGCTGCGCGGCGATCTGGCCGGCTCGCCGAGTTTCGCGGAGTTGTTGCGCCGGGTGCGCGACGAATTTCTCGGCGCGCAAGCGGAGCAGCACTATCCCCTGCAGGCGCTGGTTCAGCGGCTGAACGCGGGCGCGGACCTGAGCCGCAACCCGCTGCACCAGGTGTCCTTCACCTACCAGCCGGCCGGCTTGCCGGAAGGAACGACCGGAAACCTTTCCCTGAGCAGCCTGCCGCTGGCGCCGGACAGCACGCATATGGACCTGGAAATCCTGGCCATGCCGCATGGAGAGGAGTTGCTGCTGACATGGATCTACGCCACCGACCTCTTCGATGCGGAAAGCGTGGAACGCTTTCACCAGGCATTCGAGTGTGCGCTGCGCGCCGCGCTCGCCAACCCTCTTGCCGTCATCGATGACCTGCCCGTCGCGAGCCTGGAGGACACGCTGCGCTGGGCCTGCCTGGACGGCGGCGAGGCGCTCGAAGGCCTCGACCCCTGGCCCCGCCTCGCCCGGATCGCGGCCAGCCGTCCCGATTCGACAGTCCTGCGCCATGACGACGGCCGCAGTTGGCGCTGGGCGGACCTGATGACCGCGACGGAACGTCTTGCCGGCTGGATCGACAAACACAGCGGGCCGGACACGCCGGTGGCGGTCCGGCTGCACCCCGGCCACGACTACACCGCGGCCATACTGGCCGCGCTGCGATTGGGACGCGCCTGGATGCCGCTGGATCCGCGCCGCCCGGAGAGGACCGTCCGCGACATGCTCGAGCGCGCCGGCGCCGGCTGCCTGGTGACCGAGCATGCGCTGTGGGAAACCGGCATCGCCGATATGCCGCCGGTGCATTACGCCGATGCGCCGGACACCCTGATGCGGGAAACGCCGCCCGCGTACCGGCCGGCGCCGGATACCGCGCCGGCCCTGATCCAGCATACATCCGGCTCGGAAGGACAACCCAAGGCCGTGGAAATCAGCTACGGCAACCTGCGCCGGCGCCTCGCCTGGGGGCAAACGACAGCCCCGCTCGGCGAAACGGATGTCGGCTGCCTCAAGACGTCGCCGGCGTTCGTCGATGCCGTCGGCGAACTGCTGGACAGCCTGCTGGCCGGCATGACCCTTATCGTGCCGGATCCCGACCAGGCGCGCAGTCCGCTGGAACTGGCGCAACTGATGCGGCGCCATCGTCTCACCCGGCTTGTGTTGACGCCATCCCTGGCCGACGCGCTGCTCGCGGTGCCCGACGCGCGCCCCTTGCCGCTGCGCGTGCTGGTGCTCGGCGGAGAAAAGGTCGGAACGGAACTGGCGCAGCGCTGCCTCGACGCCCTGCCGGAGCGCGCCCTGCTGCTGAATTACTACGGTTCCACGGAACTGACCTCGGATGGCGCCTGGCACGCGATTACCCGCGACGACCTCACGCGGCGGGGACGGCAGGTGCCGGTCGGCCTGCCCCTGCCCGGCAGCCGGATCTGGCTTCTTGACCGGCAGGGCCGTCTTGCGCCGCCGGGCATGGCCGGCGAGATCCATGTCAGCGGCCAGAATCTCGCCAGCGGTTACCGCGGCGACTCTGGAAGCAGCGCTACCGCGTTCCGCGAGTGGACACCCCCCGACGGACCCGCCGTCCGGCTTTACGCCACCGGCGATATCGCCACCCGCGATGCGTCGGGACGCCTGGTCTGCCTTGGCCGGCGCGACCATCAATTGAAACTGCGCGGCATGCGCGTCGAGGCCGGAGAAATCGAGCATCACCTTCGCTCGCACCCGGCGGTCCGCGACGCGCTCATCGATGTGCAGGGTGAAGGCGCCGCGCAACGCCTCGTCGCTCATGTTCTTCTGCGTCAGGATGCCGCAGCCGACTGCCGCCAGTTGCGCGAACATCTGGCGCACGTCCTGCCCGCCTCGCTCTTGCCCGGTCACTGGAGTCTCGCCCATGACTGGCCCCACACGGCGACCGGCAAAGTGGACCGCCGCCGTCTGCCGCGGCACGGATTGTTCACGGCGGCGGACCGGCGGCACTTCCTTGCCGCGTCCACTCCCCTGCAGGAAACCATTGCCGGGCTGTGGCGCGGCCTGTTGAACGAGGAACGGATCGGCATCCACGACAATTTCTTCGAAATGGGCGGCAACTCGCTGCTGCTGACCCAGGTGCAGCAGAAACTGGCGCACGCGCTGAACACGCACGTGCCGCTGACGCTGTTGTTCCGGTACCCCACGATCCACGCGCTGGCCGAACGCCTCGGCACGGATCAGGGGGCGGACGCTCCACGACAGGCCGTTCAACAGCGGGCAGCCGCGCGCCGGGCGGCGCGCGGTCATACCCGCTCTTAAAATACCGACAGGCAGATCATGACTCACGCATCCACTGACATCGCCATCATCGGCGCCGCGGGACGGTTCCCCGGCGCGGACTCGGTCGCCGCGCTCTGGCGTCTGCTTCTCGAAGGCAAGGAGCCCTACCGGATCCTCGGTCCCGAACAACTGGCCGCCGCCGGCCACGCCGAGCTCGCCCGCTCGCCGCGTTATGTGCCCCTTGCCCGGCTTCCGGACGATTACGACTGCTTCGATGCCGGCTTTTTCGGCTACTCGCCGCGCGAGGCCGCCTTCATGGATCCCCAGCAGCGTCTGCTGCTGGAGTGTGCCTGGCATGTGTTCGAGCAGGCGGGACACATTCCCGAGGACCGCGACGGCATGCGCACCGCCGTGTTCGCCAGCGTCGGCGCCAACGGCTATCTGCCCTTGCATGCCCTCCCCCGGGTACTCGCAGGCCAAGCCGACATGCTCGATGTGCTGATCGGCAACGACAAGGATTACGCGGCCACCCGCATCGCCTACAAACTCAATCTCTCCGGGCCGGCCCTCAGTGTGCAGACGGCCTGCTCGTCATCGCTGGTCGCCGTTCACCTTGCCGTGCAGAGCCTGCTGGCGTTCGAAGCCGACCGCGCCCTGGTGGCCTCGGCCTCCCTGGCCGTACCCGCCGAAACCGGCTACCTGGCCGAAGAATCGGGTATCCGTTCACCGGACGGCCATTGCCGCCCGTTCGACGCGGACAGCAACGGCACGGTCTTCGGGTCGGGTGTCGCCGGTGTTCTGCTTCGACGCCTGGACGACGCGCTGGCCGACGGAGATACCCCGCTCGCCGTGATCCGCGCCAGCGCCGTCAACAACGATGCCGCCGCCCGTGTCGGCTTCACGGCGCCTGGACTGCAAGGACAAATCGATGTCATCGCCGAGGCGCTGCAAATGGCGGAACTGGATGCGGCCGACATCGGTTACGTGGAATGTCATGGCACCGGCACCCAACTGGGGGATCCGGTGGAAATCGACGCGCTCTCCCAGGCTCTGCGCGCCTGCAGCCGCGCGCCACTGCCGCCCGCCCACTGCCTGGTCGGCTCGGTAAAAAGCAATATCGGCCATCTGGATGCCTGCGCCGGACTGGCCGGGCTGATCAAGACGGCCTGCAGCCTGCGCGAGGGGGTCATTCCTCCGACCCTGCATTACCGCCGTCCCAATCCGCGCCTGGAACTGGACGCCACACCGTTCCGCGTGGTCGACCGGCGCATGCCTTGGCCGGCGGATCGGCCCCGTCTGGCCGGGGTGAGCGCCTTCGGGTTCGGCGGAACCAATGCCCATCTGATTCTCGCCGCGCCGCCGGCGCCGCCGGCAACCGGACCTGCCCGCACCCAGCATTGCCTGCCGCTGAGCGCCGCCGACGGCCCCGCCTTGCGGCGTCAGGCCGAAAATCTGGCCGACTGGCTGGATAACGATCACGGCCACGATCTGGCCGACGTCGCCTTTACCCTGCAAACCGGGAGGAAAGCCCTGTCGCACCGCGCTGTCGTGGTGGCGGCCGACATAGAGCAGGCCAGCGCCGCCCTGCGCCGGATGCGCGGCAGCGAGGCCACCCTCGACCAGCCATGGCGGGCCCTGTGGCTGTTCCCCGGACAGGGTTCCCACCATCCGGGCATGGCCGCCGCGCTATATCGCGAAGAGCCGTTGTTCCGGAGCGAACTGGAACACCTGCTCGGCCGAATGGCGGCGCACCGCCACGCACCGGCCATCCGCGCCCTGCTGCTGGACGCCGACGGCGCGACCGACGATACCGCCATCGTTCAGCCGGCGCTGTTCGCCTTCGAAGTCGCCCTGGGGCGGTACCTTCTTGCCCTGGGCCTGGAGCCTGCCGCCTTGCTGGGGCACAGTCTTGGCGAATTGAGCGCCGCGTGCCTGGCGGGGGTTTTCGGATCGGACGACGCCTGCGATCTGGTCTGCCTGCGCGGCGAACTGATGGCCGGCGCCGAACCTGGCGGCATGGCGGCGCTCTGGGCGGACGCCGACGACGTGCAAGCCTGGCTCGAAACGCACCACCCGGGCCTGGAAAGGGTGGTCGTCAATGCCCCCCGCTGCTGCGTCGTGGGAGGGCCCGAAAGCGCGCTCGGCGCCGCGCTCGCCGATGCGGAAAAACAGGGCTGGCCCGCGCGCAGACTGCGGGTCTCCCGGGCCTTTCACAGCCGCATGATGGAGCCGGCGCTGGCCGTCTGGCGCGAACGGCTGACGACCATCACGCTGTCGGCGCCGCGCTGGCCGATGATTTCCGCGGAGGACGGGCAGTGCCTCGATGCGCGGCGGGCCTGCGATCCCGGCTACTGGGCACGGCAATTGCGCCAGCCGGTCCGCTTCGATCTGGCCTTGCTCAGAACACGCGAACTGCCGCGCGCCCTGCCTCTGGAAATCGGACCGGGCGGCGGCCTGATCGGGTTTTACCGGGACACCGTGGGCGGCGAGGCGCCCGCTTTCGAGCTGTGCGGCAGCCGTCACCTTGCCGACTCCGAACGTTACCGCCATTTTCTCGGTACGCTCGGCCAACTGTGGCAAGCCGGCGCGCCGCTGGCATGGCCGGCGTTCAACCGCGACCATCTGCCACGCCGCAAGGTCGCCCTGCCCGGTTATCCCTTCGCCAGGGAACGCCATTGGCTGCCCTCCTCGCTGCCCGTTCTCGCCAAGGCGCTGGCAAACCGCGACGTACCCGCCGCCGAGCCGGCGGCGGATCCGGCCGCCGAACGGCCCGTACCGGCCGGGATACGCCACCAGCCAAGGCCTGCGCAACCGCACCCGTTCCGGGCTCCCGTTTCGGATGCGGAGCGCCTCATGGCGGCGCTGTGGCAGGACTTGCTGTTCATCGACGACATCGGCCTGGACGATGATTTTTTCGCGCTCGGGGGCAACTCCATCCTGGCGCTGCGCCTGTGCCAGGAAGCACGCAGCCGCGGCTGGACACTGACGCCTGCCGAGGTGTTCCAGTCCCGCACGGTCGCCGCGTTGTGCCGGCATCTGGACGACGCGGCGGCCGCAGCGCCCCACCCGGCGCCCGCGCGCGCCGATATCGATCCGGCCGATCTGGCCGTCCTGTTGCAACGACTGGAAAACACGGAATCAGCATGAGTATCGATCACTCCGGCGTAGCGGACATCCTGCCCGCCACCGCTTCGCAGCAAGGCATGCTCTATCAGGCGCTGGCCGGCAACGATCCGGGCATGTACCTCGAGCAATACGGGTTCACCGTGCGCGGCGCCGTCGACACCGAGCGCTACCGGGCCGCCTGGCAGGCCACGCTCGATTACCAGCCCGCGCTGCGCACCACCTTTCACTGGGAAGGGCTTGGCAAGGCATACCAAGTCGTGCACCGCCATCTGGTCCTGCCCTTCGAGACAGCCGACTTGAGCGGCGACGATCCGTCGCGGCAAGCCGCGCGTCTGGAGGCGCTGCGCCAGGAAAAGCGCCAGGCCGGATTCGCGCCGGACCGGGGACCGCTATTCGCCGTCACCGTGATCCGGCTCGGACAGGAGCACTACAAGGTCTGGCTGACACTGCATCACGCACTGGCCGACGGCTGGTCGCTGTCCCTGATCCTGGCCGAAGTGGCGGAGCGCTACCGCGCGCCGGATGCGCCACGCCCGGCGGCCGTGCCGTTGCGGCATTATTGCGACTGGCTGGCGCGCCAGGACAGCGAACGCGCGCGGCAATGGTGGCGCGAACGCCTGACGGGCCGGGGACTGGCCGGCCAGGCTCCGTTGGCCGACCCGCGGGCGGGCGGCGCCAGCGTGTTCGCCGAGCAGGTCCTTGACGAAACCGACAGTGGCCGGCTGCGCGAGGGGTGCCGCCGCCAGGGCGTGACGGAAAGCACGCTATTTTGCGCGGCATGGGCCCTGCTGATGGCGCGCTATTTGCGCCAGGAGCATGTCGTGTTCGGCTGCGTGGTGTCCACCCGGCCGCCAGGTATCGCCGGCATCGAACGGATGCTGGGACTGCTGCTGAATGTGTTGCCGGTCACCGCGACGATCGAGCCGGATCGCGCCCTGGCCGACTGGCTGCAGGGGTTCCAGCGGCAGTTGTTCGCCGACCGCCAGTACGACTGGCTGCCCTTGCACGAGATGCAGGATCTGGCCGGCTCCGCGGCGGAAACCGCGCTGTTCGGCAGCTTGCTGGTATGGGAAAACCAGCCGGGCGCGAACATGGCCTCCTCCGGGGAAAACGGGCTGCGCGTCGAGCACGACGAAGCCTACGAACGCAACGACTATCCACTGATGCTGGCCGGTTATCCGGAACGCCGCATCCGCCTGCGACTGACATTCCGGGAGGACGCGCTCCCCGGCGAGGCCGCGCATAGCCTGCTCAGGCAGACGGCCGCCCTGATGACGACCCTTGCAGAGCCGGGAACGCTGACCCTCGCCGATCTGGCTCCCTGCGAAGGCGTCCTGGCCCTGCCCGCCCTGCCGGGCGGCCAGGATAGCGGCCTCGTGGCGACCGATCCGTGGCAGCGCTTCACCGAGCAGGCTCGCGTCGACCCCGAGGCGCTGCAGTGGATTCAGATCAGCCCGCCCCTGTCCCTTACCCGCGGCCAGCTGCTCGCGCGTGCCCGCGCGCTCGCCGCGCGGCTGGCGCCCCGGCTGCCCGCGGACCGCACGGCGCCGCTGGCGCTGCTATTGTGGCCCGACAGCGACTACGCGAGCGCCATTCTTGCCTCCCTGTGCCTGGGGCGCCCGTGGCTGGCGCTCGATCCGCGCAAGCCGCCGGACGGTCTGGCCGCCCTGCTCGAGCAGCATCGCCCCGCCGCCCTGCTGACGCAGCCGGCGTTGTGGCCGGATCCTTCGCGCTGGGACGGCCTGACATTGACCGATCTTGCCGCGCCCGATCCGGACCCGCCGCCGCTTGCCGACAGGCCGCCCCCCGCCCCGGACGACTGCGCCTTCATGGTCCTGACCTCCGGCTCGACCGGTGTGCCCAAATGTGTGCGACTTCCGCATCGGGCGCTCAGGCACCGTCTTGCCTGGATGGAGCAGGCCTATCCGCCAGGCCCCGACGAGCGCATGCTCCTCAAGACCTCGCCGGTTTTCGTGGATGCGGTCTGCGAACTGCTCGGCCCGCTGCTCTGCGGCTACCCGGTGGTCTCGCCCGGGCCGGAGCCGGTGCTGGATCTGGCCGAACTGACGCGCCTCGTGTCGGACCATGCCATTACCCGCCTGGTGGTCACGCCGTCGGTGCTGGACGGTTTGCTCGCCCTGCCTGCCGAACCGCGGCCCGCCCTGCGCCTGTTGCAAGTGAGCGGCGAACGTTTCGGCGCGGAGCTGTTCGGGCGAGCCGCGCGGCGCTGGCCCCGGGCGCGCATTCTCAATGTCTACGGCTCCGCCGAAGTGATGGCCGACGCCAGTGTCTTCGATGCCGGCGAAGACGCGGACCGGCGCGCGTTCAACGGCGCCGATGTGCCACTGGGCAAACTGCTGCCGGGCATCCGGGGGATGATTCTCGATGAATGTCAGCGGCCGTTGCCGCCTGGCGCGATCGGCGAACTCTATCTGGGCGGCGTCTGCCTCGCGTCGGGCTATCTGGGCGACGAGGCGGCGACTGCCGCGAAGTTCCGTCATCTGACGCATCTGCCGGGACAACCACGGATGTACGCGACCGGCGATCTGGCCTCGATCGGTCCGGATGGCGAATTGCGCTGCCACGGCCGCGCCGACGCCCAGATCAAGATCAACGGAATCCGTATCGAGCCGGGCGAAATCGAAGCCTTGCTCAAGGCCCAGGAGGGGGTGGCCGATGCCGCCGTCGCCTGCCACGACAACGAGCGCGGATTGCGGGTGCTGACCGCCCATATCGCCAGCCCGGATCACTGCGCGGACCCCGCGGCGCTGATCACCCGATTGCGCGCGGCGCTGGCCAGACAGCTCTCATCGGCCCTGATGCCCCGGCACTGGCAGTGCGATGCCGAATTGCCGCGCAATGCCAGCGGCAAGCTCGACCGGCGGGCGTTGCGCTATCGCCCCGGCGCGCCAACGCGGACGAACCTCACCCCGCCGCAAACCGATACCCAGCGGCAATTGGCCGAATTGTGGCGTCAGACGCTGGGGGTGGACGTGGCCGATATCGACGATTCATTCTTTGACGCTGGCGGCAATTCGATACGCATGACCCAGCTGTGCTTCGCTATCCGCAAACAGTTCGGGGTGGCGTTCCCGATCCGGGCGATTTTCGAGGTGCCAAGCCTGCGCCAGCAAGCGCAATGGCTGGATGCGCTGCGTGCCGGCGCCAAGCCGGAAGACGACAGTCATGGCAGCGGCGACATCGGCTACGATCTGGACGCCGACGCGGCCCGCGCCGATGCCATCCGGCCACGGACCGTCTTGCCGGAAACCTCCGGTCGGCCGGGGGCGAAACGGCTCTTTCTCTCCGGCGCTCAGGGGTTCATCAATGCCTGGTTGCTGGCCCGCTTGCTGGACGACGCCGGTGCGCGCGTGACTTGCCTTGCGCCAGGCAAGCACGAGGACCAGGCGCGCGACTGGCTGGCCCGCCATCTGGAGGGGTTCGGCCTGTGGACACCGGAACGCGCCGCACGGCTCGACGCCGTCGCCGGCGACCTGGGCGCCGAGCGCTTCGGACTGGATGCCCGGACCTGGGCGAGGCTGGCGGACAGCGATGTCCTGTTCCACACCGGCGTCGACATCAATTTCATCGCCCCCTACCAGCAACTGCGCGCCACCAACGCCCTGGCCGCCGCCACGATGGTGGAGCTGGCTGTCGCGGGACGTGCCAAACCGCTGCATTTTGTGGGGAGCCAGAGCATTGTCGATCAGACGCACGCCCGTCCGGACAGCGCGCCGATCGCCGAAGACGATCCGCTGCCGCATTGGCGCGGACTGCCCAACGGCTATTTGCAGGCCCGCTGGGTCAGCGACACCCTGATGCGCCGTGCAATGGCGCGCGGCTTGCCCGGTTCGGTCATCCGCATGACCACCGTCAGCGGCGATACCTTGGATCACCGGGCCAATCCGCAGGACATGATGTGGCAACTGATCAAATTGGCGGTGACCCTCGGCGCGGTGCCGGACAGCCCCCGTCCGATCGATCTCGTTCCGGTCGACACCGCCGTTGAGGCGGCCATCGCCCTGGCACGGTCCCCGGCCTCGCTGGGGCACGTCTGGCACGTGTCCAATCCGCGCCGCTGGACCTGGAGGGAAGTGGGAGAGCGCTTGCGCGCCGCGGGCTATCCGCTGCGGATTCTGTCGGGCCCCGAGTGGTCGAAAACGTTCCGGCGCCACGCGCCGGCCCTGAGCCGGGATCCGGCGTGGCAGGCGGTGCTGCCGCTGATCGGCGACACATGGCGCGAATACCCGTGCTTTTTCCGGCTGGAGGCCTCGCGCACCCGACAGCGGCTGGAGGAGCTGGGATCCCCCGTGCCGCCGCTGGAGTGGGACACCCTGTGGAAAACCCTGCGGACCCAGATTGCCCAAGGGTTCCTTCCCCCCCCGCCGCAGGGAGAGGGCAACCGAGGCTGACGCCGGCCTCTCCCTCGCCACGGCAAGGGAGAGGTCAGCGGTCGGCCGGACCGAACACCAGCGCCGCGTTCGTGCCGCCGAACCCGAACGAGTTGGACAGCGCGTACCGTACCCGCCGCTGTTTCGCCTCGAAGGGAACAAGATCGATTCCCTCGCACTGCGGCGACGGCGACTCGAGGTTGAGCGTCGGCGGCACGATCTGATCGCGCATCGCCAGAATTGACAGAATGGCCTCGACACTGCCCGCCGCGCCGAGCAGATGCCCCATCGCCGATTTGGTCGAGGAAACCGACAGTCCCCCGCGGGCATGCTCCCCGAACACGCGCCGGATCGCGCAGATTTCGGCGAGATCCCCGGCCGGCGTCGAGGTTGCGTGCGCGTTCACATAGTCGATCGCAGAAGGATCAAGTCGTGCGCGTTTGATCGCGGCGGCCATCGCGCGCGCCGCGCCATCGCCATCCTCGGGCGGCGCAACGATATGGTGCGCATCGCCGGACAGCCCGTATCCCAGCACTTCCGCGTAGATCGGCGCACTTCGCGCCCGGGCGTGCCCGTACTCCTCCAGCACCACGATGCCGCTGCCCTTGCCCATCACGAATCCGTCCCGCCCGGCGTCCCAGGGACGCGATGCCCTGGCCGGCTCGTCGTTGAACGACGTCGACAACGCTCGCGCGGCGGCGAACCCCGCCACGCGCGAAGGACGACGCCGTCCGTGCCGGACGGCGTCGTCACGAAAAGCGGGAAACTGCCGTCAGGAAATGACGCCGAGAAACAGGCCTACCTTGGCGGCGGCCACTTTCTGCAGACGGCACAGCAGGGCGTGGTCCACATCCCCCACCCGAAACCGGCGACGCAACGTATCCGCAAGATGCTGCATCAGGTTGGCCGCCATTTCGGCGTCGGCGAGCGCGCGGTGGGCACACCCGGTATCGGGCAGACGGCATACCCGCGTCAACGTACCCAGCTTGTGATTGGGCGCCTCGGGCAACAGGCGCCGGGAAAGCAGCAGCGTGCAGGCGAAATCCTGCGTTCGCGTCAACCCCAGCAAGGACAGTTCATAATCCCAGAACTTCCGGTCAAAACCCGCATTGTGGGCGGCCAGAGGCATGGCCCCGACGAACCGGGCGGCCTCGCGCATCACGGCATCCGCCGCCGGGGCCGAAGCCAGCATGGCATTACTGATGCCGGTCAATTGCTCGATCATCGGCGGAACGCGCACACCCGCATTCATCAGGCTCTGGAAACGGTCGACGATGTTGCCGTTCTCGAGCACCGCGATGCCGATCTCGGTGGCGCGGCAATCGGCGCCGGGGGTGATACCGTTGGTCTCGAAGTCGATGACGGCGATGCGTTGTTTCATGGCGATTCCATCCTGGTCGGCGCTGACTCGCTCGCCGGCCGGAGCATGCGGGATTGAAGAGGCTGAAATTGTACCGGGCTTTGGCCATGCCGCCGGAATTTGTCGCCTGCGCAAGGAAAGAGGAGCATGCGCCGATCCGGGAATCCAGTACAATCGATCGCGTCAACAAGAAGGACAGGCATGAGCGATCAGGAAATACGGTTATCCAAGCGCCTAGTGGAACTCGGACTTTGCGCCTCGCGCCGGGAAGCCGACGAAGCGATCGAACAAGGTCTCGTGCTGGTGGACGGCCTGCCGGTCACAACGCTGGGCAGCCGGGTCACGCACCTTCAGCAGATCGTGCTAAACCCGCGGGTATGTGGCGCGAGCGACGCGCCCGGGGTTCTACTACTGCACAAACCGGCGAACGTGATCCTCGACCCCAGAGCGTTGATCCGTCAGCAGACCCGCAGTCCGGAAGCCCCCGACACCGGAGCATGGCGCGCGCTATTGCAGAACCCGGCGTGCACGGGAGCGGTGGACGCATTCGCGGAGGGGCTGGTCGCGCTGACACGCGACAAGCGGCTGGCCGGCAAGCTTGCCGAATGCGAAACCGAATTCCTGATCGGCGTGGATCGCGCGCCGCCCGCCGCCGAATTGGCGAACCGGTTCGCACAGATCGCACGGGAAGAACACCCTGCCCCCGGCGTCAAGGCGACACGCCAGAGCGACCGCCAGGTGCGCCTGACCGCCCATGGAGTGCGGGAAGGACAGTTGCTGCGCTGGTGCGAACAAGCCGGACTCGCGCCGCGCTCGGTTCGCTGCATCCGTATCGGACGCATCGCGATCGGCCGTCTCGCGCCGGGCCAGTGGCGCGGCCTTCTTGCCAACGAACGCTTCTGAACCGGCGCATGCATACTCTCGAACAACTTGAAGCCGGCCGTCTTGCGGGTGCCCGCAGCCTGAAGCTGTCGGAAGGGCTGGAGCGCTTCCCGGAGGCGATTTTCCGTCTGGCGGACACCCTGGAAGTGCTGGACCTGTCGGGCAACCGGCTTGCGGAATTGCCGGACGACCTGTGGCGGCTGGGCAAGCTGCGTATCCTGTTCTGCTCCGGGAACCGCCTGGAATCCCTGCCAAGCGGCCTTGGCCGCTGCGCGTCGCTGAGCATGCTCGGCGTCAAGGCCAACCGGATCGCCCGAATTCCTGAAAATGCCCTGTCCCCCGGCTTGCGCTGGCTGATCCTGACCGATAATCATCTTGCCGCCTTGCCCGAAACCCTGGGCCGCTGCCGCGGCATGCAAAAACTCATGCTGGCCGGCAACCGGCTCGAGCACCTGCCGGACAGCATGGCGGCGCTCGAACGCCTGGAGCTTCTGCGCCTGTCCGCCAACCGGTTTTCCGGGTTGCCCGCCTGGCTCGCCGGATTGCCGAATCTGGCCTGGCTGGCGTTTTCCGGAAACCCGTTCCATGACGCGGCTCCCCCGCCCGGCAACAGCGATGCCGTCCGGATCCCCTGGCGGGCGCTGACCCTGGGCAGGCGCCTCGGCGAGGGCGCCTCCGGCGTGATCCATCGGGCGGTCTGGCGCCACAATGGCGAAAACCGCGATGTGGCGGTGAAGCTGTTCAAGGGATCGGTCACCAGCGACGGTCTGCCCATGGATGAAATGGCCGCCTGCCTCGCGGCCGGACAGCACAATGCATTGATCGGAGCCCTGGGACGGCTAGAGTCGCCCCCGGACGGCGCGCCGGGGCTGGTCATGCCGCTGATCGCGGAGGATTTCGTAGCGCTGGCCGCTCCGCCGGATTTCGATACCTGCACGCGCGATGTGTATCCTCCGGATCTGTGCTTCGCTTTCGCCGCGACAGTGTCGATATTGCAGCGCATCGCGTCGGCCGTCCGCCATTTGCACCAACAGGGCATGCTGCACGGCGACCTTTACGCCCACAACATTCTGCACAACCACGCGGGAGATGCCCGGCTGGGGGATTTCGGCGCGGCATCGCGCCTGCCTTCGGCCAATCCGGCGTTCGCCTCGGCGCTCACGCGGCTCGAAGTCAAGGCCTTTGCCTGCCTCGCCGGAGAGTTGCTCGCGCGCACCTCGCCGCTAACCGCCGACACGGCGCGGTTTGCCGCGCTCCAGCGCCTTGTCGAACATTGCGCTCATCCGGACCCCGGTTGCCGGCCGGCCTTCCCGGCCATCGCCGCGTCTCTCGAGTCCATGGCGTAGCCGTACACCCCGGTCAGGGAACGCCCGCGCCGCCATGGCCGACAAACGCCGGCCGGGCGCACAATCCGGAATAGTAGGCATGCAGCCGCTCAAGCCGCGGCTTGTCGAACGGAGTCAGAAACCAGCGCTGCGCCATCAGTCCGAGCACAATGTCCGCCAGAGAAAAGGCGTCACCCGCGATGAACGCCCCCCGCCCGGCAAGATACGCATCGAGGATGGTCATGTGGCGGGTCCAGTTCGCCTGGCTCTCGCCGATCCTGGCAGGATCGTCATAGCCCGGCGTCCGCCGGGACAAGGCGTGGAAGGCGTACGACGAGGACTGCCCCGGTCCGGTGGCCTGCCAGTCCATCCATTTTTCGACTTCGGCCCGGGCCGCCGGCGCGGACGGCAGCAGATCGTCCCTCCCCCGCGAAGCCGCCAGATAACGGCAGATCGTGTTGGACTCCCACAACACGGTCGGGCCATCGATCAGCACCGGCACCAGCGCATGCGGGTTGAGCGCCATGAATTCGTCGCTCGCCGTCGGGCGGAACCCCCGGCCCCAATCCTCGCGCTCGTAATCCAGACCGATCTCGTGGCAGGTCCAGAGCACCTTGCGCACATTGATCGATGAAAGCCTGCCAAGAATCCGAATCATGTCCTCTCCTTTGCCGGTCACCGCGCCGGAACCCGACCGTCTTTGACCATCACGAACTAACCACGATAAAGTAATGACGTTCAATTAAACACGATTCCAACCGATGCGCCAACGTATCCGCCAGGAAATCGCCCGGATTGTGCCTCTTGACCTGCCGGAGCGCGCGGACATCGCCCAGGCTCTCGCGTGGATCGATTCGGGCGCGCCGCTTTGCCGGACAGAAAAGCCGGCGACACCGCCCACCCATCTGGTCGCCTACTTCGCCCTGGTCGACAGCGGCCATATCCTGCTTGTGGATCACAAGAACGCCCGATTATGGCTGCCGCCCGGCGGCCATGTCGACCCTGACGAGCACCCCCGCGAGACGGTGCGCCGGGAATTGCAGGAAGAATTGGGAGTGCGCGCCGATCAACCGGTCGGCCCTCCCGTGATGATCAGCATCGCCGACACGGTGGGGCTGACAGCGGGCCATACCGATGTGTCCTTGTGGTATGTCGTCAAAACCCGCCGCGACATTCCGTTGACACCCTGCGAGGAAGAGTTCAACGAAATCCGCTGGTTCGGCTTCCACGAGGTGCCACTGCAGAACAGCGATCCGCACATGGCCCGTTTTCTGGCCAAACTCGCCGGCTCGGCCATCTAATCAAATGAACATGCCGCCGGAAGCTTCGATACGCTGCGCATTGATCCAGCGCGTGTCCTCCGTCAGCAAAGCCGCCACCACCCCTCCGATATCGTCGGGCTGTCCGGCCCGCCCAAGCGCGGTCTGCGAGGCGATATACTGGTTGATCGCCGCATTGTCGCGCACCGCGCCGCCGCCGAAATCGGTCTCGATCGCCCCTGGCGCCACCGTATTCACGGCGATGCCGCGCTCTCCGAGCTCCCGGGCCAGATAGCGGGTCAGCACCTCGATGCCGCCTTTCATCATGGCATAGGCGGAATATCCAGGAAGAGCGAAACGCGTCAATCCGGTAGCGACATTAACAATGCGGCCCTGATCGGCGATCAACGGCAACAGGTGCTGGGTCAGGAAGAACACGCCTTTCAGATGAATGTTCATCAACCGGTCGAACTGTTCTTCGGTGGTATCGGCAAAAGGAACATGAATGCCGATACCGGCATTGTTCACCAGAAAATCGAACGTCTCCCTGCCCCAGTGCCCGGCCAGAGCCGCGCGGACCTCATCGGCGAACGTCGCGAACGTCCGGATGTCGCTCACATCGAGCGGCAATGCCACGGCCTTGCGCCCCATCGCCCGGATGGTTCCGGCCACCGCTTCGGCTTCATCGCGACGGCTCTGCCAGGTCAGTATCACATCGATGCCCTGTCCGGCCGCCTGCAGGGCCGCGCTCTTGCCCAACCCCCGCCCCCCTCCCGTAATGATGACGATTTTGCTGCTCATGGCATTCTCCTTGCTGATGTATTGGGTAAGTGCCTGCAGTCTATTGAATAGAAATCAACAAACAAATATCAGTATTGCGATTACACTGTTCATAATTGACAAACAATCATCAGGAGTGTTCGCCATGAATACGACGGAGACGCTGCGGATTTTCACGCGGGTGGCGGAATTGTCGAGCTTCACCCAGGCCGCGGACAGTCTTGGACTGCCCAAGGCCAGTGTCTCGTCGGCGGTGCGGGCGCTGGAAAGCCAGTTGGGAACACGCCTGTTTTTCCGGACAACGCGGAGAGTGGAGCTGACCCCGGATGGCCAGGCATGCTACGAACGCGGCAAGGATCTTTTGGCCGATCTGGACGACTTGATGACGCTTTTCCAGCATGCCGACGCCTCGCTGAGCGGACGATTGCGCGTGGACATGCCGGCCGGGGTGGCGCGAAATCTCGTCATCCCCAAACTGCCGGACTTTCTGGAGGCGCATCCGCGGCTGGCGCTGGAGCTAGGATGCGCCGACCGCAAAGTGGATATCGTCCGGGAAGGTTTCGATTGCGTGCTGCGGGTGGGGAAACTCGCCGATTCGAGCCTTGCCGCGCGCCAGCTCGGCGCTTTCCGCCAGATAAACTGCGCGAGCCCCGCCTACTTGGAACGGTATGGCACGCCCACGCACCTTGCGGATCTCTCGCGGCACCGCATGGTGCATTACACCGCGTCGTTGGGCGCCAGGCCGTCCGGCTGGGAATACACGGAAGGCGCGGAAGAAAAAACGCACCCGGTTCCCGGCGCTCTGACCGTCAACAGCACCGATGCCTACGATGCCGCCTGCCTTGCCGGATTGGGCCTGATCCAGGCACCGGAAGCCGGCGTCGCGCACTGGCTCAGGTCGGGGCAACTGGTCGAAGTCATGCGCGAGTGGCGGCCCGCCCCCATCCCCGTCGCGCTGGTCTTTACCCACCGGCGCCATCTTCCGCGCCGCGTCCGGGTATTCATGGACTGGATCGGCGAAGTGCTGCGCCCGGCTCTGGCATGACGGTCACTGGCGCCGGTGCAGGCTGGCGGGAACCCGTACGGCGCCATCGCCCAGCTCGATTCCTGCGAGCAGGGCGAACACCTGATCGAGCGACGCGCGCGCGAGCGCCATGCTGTCCTGCACGATGGCATCGATCCGCAGCGGTAGGCAGTCGAGCAAAGGATGATCGTCGAATGTCATCAGGCAACCGGGCGCCTCCCGTAGCGCGTGCGTATCGCTGATAAACGCGAGAGCCCCCTCGAGCAGGGTGATGGACGCCGTGAACAGGGCTTCCGGATAACGCCCGTGAGACTGGTACCAGTTTTTCATCATGGCATAACCGGACTCGCGCTGGAAATCGTGCTGGAATACCCAGTCGCCGCGCTCGGCGATGCCGTGGGCCGCCAACGCCTGACGATAACCGGCGAGACGATCGCCACTGGCGGACAGATCCGGCTGCCCACCGAAAAACACCACTTCGCTCACGCCGGAAGCCAGCTTTTCACCGATCAGCTCGGCGACGATCCCCGTGGCGTCGGTCACCGCGGAAGGAACCGGCTGGGCATCGATCCGCCGGTCGGCGAACACCAGCGGCAAACGCTTGAGCCATGGCTGGTACTGCCCGGCGTCGCCGCTGCACGGCACGACGACCATGCCGTCGACCTGGCGCGAAACCAGATGGGCCATGCCCTCGGTTTCCCGGACGGGATCCTCGTCGCTGGTCACCAGTACCAGTTGATGATCGCATTCACGGCACAAGGACTCCATGGACTGGGCCAGGGCGGCATGCGCCGAGTTGGTCAGATCCGGGATGACAAGGCCGATCGAATTGCTGCGTCGGCTGCGCAGCGAACGGGCCGACTGGGAAGGGTTGAAATGCTGTTCGCGGGCGATGCGCTCGACACGCTCCACCGTCGCGCGGGAAATGCGGTAACGCTCGGCATGTCCGTTGAGCACCATGCTGGCCGTCGTGCGCGACACTTGAGCCAGACGCGCGATATCGTCGATGGTCAGACGCTTGAAAGCTGTCACACAATCACTCCGTGAACCGGAGCGGGACGAGCCCGGGCCGGCCCGGCGCAGCCGAAAGGCCGCGCCGGATAGTCCAAAACGGCGTCAGTATTTCATACGGCTTACTGCTTGACCAGATTGAGCGGAACCGGGATGAACTTGTCCACGGTCTTGCCTTCGACCAGTTTCTTGGCGGTTTCCACACCGTAACGGCCGATCAGTTGCGGCTGCTGCTGCACGGTCGCGGCCAGCGAACCGGATTTGACCGCGGCGACGGCGTCCTGGGTGGCATCGAAGCCCACGACCACAACATTCTTCAGTCCGGCCGCCTGGATGGCCTTGAGCGCGCCCAGCGCCATTTCGTCGTTGTGCGCGAACACGCCCTGGATGTCCTTGTTACCCTGGATGATGTTTTCCATCACGGACAGACCCTTGGCGCGATCGAAATCGGCGGGCTGCTTGGCCACGAGCTTGACGTCGGCCTTGCCGTCGACCACCTTGTGGAATCCCTCGCCGCGCTCGCGAGCCGCGGAGGAGCCGGCGATCCCTTCAAGCTCGACGATACGGCCCTTGCCGCCCAGCTTCTCCAACAGGAACTCGCCGGCCATCTTGCCGCCGGCCACATTGTCGGAGGCGATATGGGCGCTCACTTCGGCGCCATTGACGCTGCGGTCGAGCGAAATCACCTTGATGCCCTTGCCGGTGGCTTCTTTCACCACGTTGGCCACCGCCGACGAGTCGGTCGGATTGATCAGGATCACGTTGACCTTCTTCTGGATCAGGTCTTCGACACTGGCCTGCTGCTTGGCCGGGTCATCCTGGGCATCCACGGTGATGAGGGTGACGCCTTCTTTCTTCGCCGCTTCGGCCGCGCCATCGCGCAAGGACACGAAGAACGGATTGTTGAGGGTAGACACCGCCAGGCCCACGGTGATGCCGCCGGAGGCGGCGGCGGGGGCGCTGGCATCGGCCGGCGCGGAATCCGGGCCCTGTTTGGAGCACGCGGCAAGACTCAGGGCGACGAGACTGGCAAGCAGCGGGGACATAAAGCGTTTCATGCAAGACTCCCAAGTTAACGGACAACGTTTTGGCGTTTCCCGGCCTGGCCGGGAGCGCCGCTTATTTTTTGCTGCCGCGGTCGATCAGCACCGCCAGCAAAATGACCACACCCTTGATGACCTGCTGGTAAAACGACGATACGCCCAGCAGATTAAGACCGTTGTTCAGCACACCGATCAGCAGCGCGCCGACCAGCGTCCCGAAAATCCACCCGCGGCCACCGGTCAGGCTCGTGCCGCCCAGCACCACCGCCGCGATAGCGTCCAGTTCATAACCGGTTCCCGCGGTCGGTTGCGCGGAATTGAGGCGCGACGTCAGAATCACGCCGGCCATCGCCGACATCGCGCCGGAAACGGTATACACCCACAGCTTTATCCGATCCACCCGTACGCCGGACAATCGGGCGGACTCTTCATTGCCGCCGGTGGCGTACACATGCCGACCGAAGACGGTTTTTTTCAGGACAAACCAGAACAGCGCGAACATGAGCAGCATCCACACCACCGGCACCGGAACGAAACCGCCCACATAACCGCCACCCAGCATCGAGAAGGCCGGGCTGTCAAAACCGGTGATCGGGCTGCCGTTGGACACCACCAGCGACAGGCCGCGCAAAATGGTCATCGACGCCAGCGTGGCGATGAACGGCGCCACTTTGCCCTTGCTGATCACCAGCCCGTTGAACAGCCCCATCAAGGCGCCGGCCAGCACACCGAGCAGCGTGGCCAGCATCGGGTCGAGACCGGCGCGGATCAGACTGGCGATGCCGACCGAGGACAGGGCGAGCATGGAGCCCACGGACAAGTCGATGCCGCCCAGCAGGATCACCAGGGTCATGCCAAAGGCGATCAGGGCGTTGATCGAGACCTGCCGCATCACGTTGAGCAGGTTTCCCATGGTCAGGAAATCGGGACTGAGCACCGCCAGCCCTACCGCCACCGCGATCAGGGCGAGAAACGGGCCGAGGCGCTGCAGCGTGGCTTTCTGTTTTGGAGTCATGATGGTCTTTCTTGCAATTACGCCGCGTTTCGGCCGGCCCCGCCCGCGGCGGCGGCCATGATGCTTTCCTGGGTCGCGCCCGCGGCCTCGAACAGGCCCGCGCCACGGCCTTCGTGAATGACGAGAATGCGATCGCTCATGGCCAGTACCTCCGGCAATTCGGACGACACCATGACGATGGCGACACCCGCGGCGGCCAGTTCATTGATGATGTGATAGATCTCGGCTTTGCCGCCGACGTCCACCCCGCGGGTCGGCTCGTCCAGCAACAGCACCTTGGGCGGCACGCTCAGCCATTTGGCGAACACCACCTTTTGCTGGTTGCCCCCGGAAAGGGATTTGACATCGAGCTCGGCGTCCCGCGTGCGGATGCGCAACTGTTCGATCAGTCCGGCGACGGCCCGCGTCTCCTTGCGCGCCGCGATGACACCGGCGCGGGCAAAACGGCCAAGATGCACGAGCGTCGCGTTCTCCCGGACGGACATGCCCAGCACCAGCCCCTGCCCTTTGCGGTCCTCGGTCACGAAGGCCAACCCCGCGGTGATCGCATCGCCCGGGCGCTTCACGTCCAGCGGTTCGCCGTCGAGCCAGATACGCCCGGCGCGGCGTCGCTTGACGCCAAACAGGGTCTTGAGGATTTCGCTGCGCCCGGCGCCCATCAGGCCGGCGACCCCCAGCACCTCGCCGGCTTTCACTTCGAACGAGATATCGGAAATCTGCTCACCGTCGGACAGTCCCTCGACGCGCAGGCGCACCGAGCGGGGCACCGTATCGCGTCTGGGGAAGCGGTCCTTGATCTCGCGACCGACCATCAGCCGCACCACCTCGTCGAAATCCGTCTCCGCGATACGCCGCTCGCCAACAAAACGCCCGTCGCGCAGTACGCTGATCGCATCGCAGATCCGGAAAATCTCCTCCATGCGATGCGAGACATAGACGATGCCCACACCCTGCTCCCGGAGCGTCCGCATCAACGCGAACAGGGTGTCGATTTCCCTCTCGGTCAGCGCCGCAGTGGGCTCGTCCATGATCAGGATCCGGGCATCCATGGCCAGGGCCCGGGCGATTTCCACCATCTGCTGCTGGCCGATCGACAACAGCCCGGCTTCGGTTTCCGGATCGATATGCCCCACACCAAGGGCGTTGAGCCGGCTCTGCGCCGCCTTGCGCATCGCCTTGCGGTCGATCACCCCAAAGCGTGCCGGCTCGCGACCAAGGAACAGATTCTCCATCACGGACAACTGCGGGATCAGGTTCAATTCCTGATGAATGATGGCAATACCGCGTTGTTCCGCCTGCCGCGTGGAACGGATCGTGGCCGCCTCGCCATCGACCAGAATCTCGCCGGCATCGGCGCGGTACACGCCGCTGAGAATTTTCATCAAGGTCGATTTGCCGGCGCCGTTCTCTCCCATCAAGGCATGAATTTCCCCGCCTTTGATGGAAAAATCCACGGTCTCGAGGACATGCACCGGGCCGAAGGCCTTGCTGATGCCTCGCATCTGGACATTCATCGACGCCTCCTCAGAAAATCACACCAGAGTATAAAATAACATTGGCATACGGAGTACATTCGCCGGTGCGAATAACCACCCGGGCCTGCCGGCACCGCTCCTTGAACAGCTCGTGACTCACATACTCAACCTGCACACCGTCGTTCCCAAGATCTTCCGCCAGTCCCGTCACCGCCGGGTTACTGCCCCGGCACTCCTCGGCGAACAGTGCTCGTTCGCACTGAAAATCGGCGAGGATACTGTCCAGCACCTCCGGAAACCCCGGATTTCCCCGACCGAAGGAAAGGTCGATGCATTCGACGCCCGGCGGAATGGGCAGACCGCAATCGGCGATCACCAGACTGTCGGTATGTCCCATACCGGCGAGGACGCGCGCGATATCGCGATTCAGATGACCCAATTTTTTCATGGTTGCCGCTCCAGAAAACCTGTCAATTGATCGAGCTCGGGCATGCCGCCTTGCGCGCCTGGCCGGGTAACGGACAACGCGCCGGCGGCATTGGCCCTGCGCACCGCCTCGGCAAGGCCGAGCGGCAGGAAGGTGGCCAGCGCGCCATTGAAAGTGTCGCCGGCGCCGGTGCTGTCCACTGCGGTGACCTCATACCCCGGCTGGTGGCGCAGCGTTCCGTCGCTCGCAACGAAACAGGCGCCCTCCTTGCCACGGGTCATGACGGCCCGTCCGGGCAGACGCGCCAGCAACGCCGGCCAGTCGTCTTCCGCCCCGCCCAGCGCCACGGACAGCTCATATTCATTGGGGGTCAGCAGACTCACGCGCGACAGCAGCGCCTCGGACAGCGGCATGGCCGGCGCCGGGTTCAGAACAAACGGCTTGCCGTATTTCTCAGCCAGCCGCGCCGCATGCTCGACCGTCTCCCTCGGGACTTCCAGTTGGGCAAGAACGATATCCGCATCGGCGAACGCCTGCCCGGCGGCATCAAGGTGCGCCGGCGTCAGGGCATGATTGGCGCCGGGAACCACGATGATCGCGTTGTCCGCGCCGCAGACGGTGATCATGGCCACCCCGGTCGCTTCGGTCACACGGCTGATCCAGCGCGTATCGACGCCCTCGCTGGCAAGTCCGGCGAGCAAGGTGTCGCCAAAGGCATCGTTGCCCACGCAACCGATCAGACTGACACTCGCCCCGAGCCGGGCGGCGGCCACGGCCTGGTTGGCGCCCTTGCCGCCCGGATACGTCGCGAACGCCTCGCCCAGCAAGGTTTCGCCGAGCCGTGGAAAGCTCCCGGTCCTGACGACCAGATCCATATTGATGCTGCCCACTACCAGTACACGGGTCATGGTTTTCCTCCTTCCATGCCCCGGCACAGGCCGGGACAGATCCGAATCGTTAGCTAAAACGTAATCAGCACTGCGCAACTTATATCAGAGGACGGGGTCTGCGGCCAAGGAAATACGCCAAATTTTGTAATTTATGCACTACGTGAAGAGATTAAAATACGACAAATCCTCATCGATTCCATCCCAAAACCCGGGTTTCCCCCAAACTGACAGCGTGTTCTGTAGTCTCTTTATGTAAAGATTTCTAATCATGATCGTGCAAACCTGCCAGAAGCCCGTGGCGCGGACAGCCGTCCCGACCCCCCTTCCACGGTCCGACGCGGCAAGCCTTGCTGCTGCACTGCGTTTTGTCATAGATTCAATCATCCCATCGGCATTAAGCACCCATGATCACTTCTTCCTCGCTTCCAGGCGGTCTGGCCATCAGCCCGGCCCGTGGCGAAGAGCTGGAAAGCGTCCTGCGCCAGGTATGCTTCGATCTCTTCGAAAAGCAGTTGCCCGGCGCTATCGTGATCAACCGCGATGCCCGCGTGGTCTGGCTGAGCCGCAGTTACGCCCAATTACTGGGTCTTGCCACTCCACTGGAAGCCATCGGCCAGGACGTGCGGCAATTACTCCCGGAAACCCGTCTGCCGGAAGTCATCGGCACCGGCCAGCCCCTGCTGCTCGATTTCATGCGTTACCGGGATAAAACATTTGTCGTGACCCGGCTGCCGATCCTCAATGAGGATGGCCAGATCCAGGGCGCGGCGGGCATCCTGCTGTACGAAACGTGGGAGCCGCTCAAACCGATGGTCGACAAGTTCGATCTGTTGCAGGCGACACTGGGCAAGAGTCGGCAACCCCGCAACCAGCAGCGCCAGGCCCGCTACACCTTGAAAGACATCATCGGACAAAGCCCGGCCTGCCTGCGCATGAAAACCCTGGCGCGGCGCGCGGCCGATCTTGACACCACCGTTCTGCTGCTGGGAGAAACCGGCACCGGCAAGGAATTGCTGGCCCAGGCCATTCATGCCGACAGTCTGCGCACCAACAAGCCTTTCGTCGCGCTCAATGTCGCCGCCATTCCTGAGACGCTGCTCGAAGCGGAGTTTTTCGGGGCGGCGCCGGGAGCGTACACCGGAGCCGACCGGCGCGGCAGGGAGGGCAAATTCAAGGTTGCCCACGGCGGCACGCTGTTCCTCGACGAGATCGGGGACATGCCCTTGGCGTTGCAGGCCAAGTTGTTGAGGGTGTTGCAGGAACAGGAGATCGAACCGCTGGGCAGCAATGCTCTGGAGAAAATCGACGTGAGGGTGATCGCGGCCACCAGCCGTGATCTGGGGGCCATGGTGGAGGCCGGGCAGTTCCGGGCCGATCTGTATTACCGCCTCAATGTCCTGCCCATCGAATTGCCGCCGCTCAGGCAACGCATCGGGGACATTCCGCTCCTCGCCAGAACCATGCTCGAAGAAATCGGCAAACGTTGCGGCTATCCGCGCCGCAGCCTCAGCCCCCCGGCGCTCGACTGGCTGACACAGCAGCCTTGGCCGGGAAATATCCGCCAGTTGCGCAATGCGCTGGAGCAGGCATCGATGCTATCCGACCACAACGAACTGACGCTCGCCGACTTCGCTCCAGGGGCGCGGCGCGCGCAGCCAGTCCGCCCGCTCGCCGACACCCTGGCCCGGGCCGAGCGCGAGGCATTGATCGACGCGCTGGCGGCCGCTTCGGGCAACAAGACCGAAGCGGCGCGCCTGCTGGGACTCGGACGCGCCACCCTGTACGAGAAACTGGCGGCGCATGGCCTCCGCTAACCGTCAATCAGGAACGTTCAACCGCCCATTCCGGAACACGATGGCCTCCGCGGCCGCCGGAGAGGCGACCGGCGCGGGCAGGTTGGCGGCCGTCAGGGTCTCGCCGGAGCTCGAGCGAACCGTGGTGCGCACCACCTGGCTCTGCGGCAAGGGCGCGCCGTTCTTCATGAACGCCCATACCGCATCCAGCGCGCGTTGACCGTAAACATGCAGTGGGATGAAGCGCGTAGGAAAACCCGGCAAGGACAAAAACCCGTCGAAATGCTGGGCGTGCGTCACCTCGATATAACGCAGCCTGCTGGCGGCGCCGTCCCGTTGCTGATTGAGCGCGTAATAGGCGCGCGCGCCATGGTTGACGGGAATCAGCGCATCGGAACGGCCGGCCACGATGATGCCCGGCACTCCGTGCAGCCGCCCTGTCGCCTTGACTTCGCTCACGCCTTGCGCCACCCGGTCCGCCAGCAGTTTCTCGTTACCGGTCAACGCCGCGCCCGTGACCGGGTCGACGCCCGTGGCGAGCTTGCGCAGGCAGATCGCGCCGTCGATGTTGTAGTCGGCCAGTTGCGTCGACGGGGACACCGAAACAGGATCGGCCAACGCCCCGCCATAGGACAGATTGTTGATAACAGAAATCCCGCCGGTCGGCGGCACGCCATTCGCCGTACCGTATATGCCCGCCAACCGGTCCGCCGGCGGCGCGATGACCACGCCGCCGGTGCCCGTGAACGCAAAACTGTAACCGCACAGATTGTCGCTCACCGCGAAGCGTCCGTAGGCATTGGCATAGGTCAGCGCCACGCCCAGTGTCGCGCCCAGTCCGTAATGACTGGCATGCAGCGCATCGGCATCGGGTGTCCAGCCGGCGGCGAGCAGCTTGTTGTAGGCATCGGTCGACCGATCGGAAAGCGTCGCACCGCTGACCAGGCCCTTGGCGGCGAGGCTGGCGCAGCGATCGGTCGCCGTCGCCGTGTTCAGGGCGACAGGATAGGCGGAACCCGAGCCGGCAAGGTTCGGGGATTGCGCGGCGCAAGGCTGATACAGATTCGCCGCGGTGAAGTAATCGATCAGAGACTTGCCGATGGCACTCTGTGGGCGCCCCCCCTGAACGATCGCCAGTCCCGTCATGTCATCCGGCTGAATTTGCGGTTCACTGACCGCCACCGCGCTGATCAACCCTTTGGTGTCCGCTTCGACCGCTCTTAACGCGGATCCCGCTCCGTTGGATACGCTGGAGGCGATCACCAGCACCTTGCCGGGCAGCGCATAATCCGCCAGCCGTTTGCCGCTGGCGGTTTTGCCGCCGTATTTTTCGTTGAGCACCCAGAAGGCGAACTCGACCGCGCGCAGGGTATCCCGGCCCCAGTTTTTTTCCGGGTTTTGGCCGGAGTGCGCGTGCTTGACGGCCTGACGGCCGGGGTACGCGGCGTTGAACGCCGCAAGATCGGCGCCGGCCAGCGCACTGGCGAAATTGGCCTTTTTTCCCGCCGTCTGCCGCGCGGAACGGGTCCCGTCGATCAGGTTGACCGTATCGGACATCAGGTCATGCACACCGACGCCGCCGCCCTTGTCGGTATAAGCCACCGCGCAGCCATGCTTGAGGCCCCATTCGCCCGACGCGGCAATCGCTCCGTAGACACCCCGGGAACCCGGCGACGTCGCCGTGACAACGCAAGGCGACGCCCGGTTGAAGCTCGCCGGCAACTGCACCATCAACGTCACATTCTGCTGTCCGGATCCGTCATCCGCGAAAGCGAGATACTCCTCGCCGGCGACCATTCCCTCTCCCAGCGTGTCCTGGCCGTTGATATCGATATTGGGACCGTACAGACTTCCATATCCACCGGTCGTCGTCATGTCGACCAACGCCCGGTAATTGTAATAAATCGCCGTGCGGCGCAATTCGGCCGCAGTGGGATTGAGCGGATCGGCGTATGTCGGCACCGTTCCGCTCAGCCCACTTTTGCCAAGGCCCGCGGTCAGCAGATCGTCGCTGCGGCCGTCATAGGATTTCTGCGTCACGGTACCCAACCAGGAAGGCTTGGTATTTTCCGTGCTATTGGACGCGCCGGAACTGCCGCACGCCGACAGCAGTCCCGCCGCCGTCAGCGCCGCCGGCCAGAACAGCAGGGGTCCCGCCTGTTTCGTCAAAATAAGCATGAGTTTCGTCTCCTGATCCTTGCGATGGAAGGTTGGCCGGAACGGCCCACGTCCCGGCGATCAGAAACTGCGTTTCATACGATGGACGATCTCGCCGACGATGCCGCGACGGAACGCCATCACGCACAACACGAAAATGGTGCCGATGGTCACGGTCACCCAGGACCCCAGAGAGGACAGCTCGTGGTGCAGGGTCACGACAAGCACCGCCCCCACCACCGGACCGAGCAGCGTCCCCATGCCACCCAGCAAGGTCATCAAAACGACTTCGCCGGACATGTGCCAGGACACGTCGCTCAGCGATGCAAGCCCGACGACCAGAGCCTTGGTCGAGCCGGCGAGGCCCGACAGCGCCGCGGAGAGCACGAAAGCGGTCAGCTTGTAGGCGTCCACCCGGTAACCCAGCGACAGGGCGCGCGCTTCATTTTCCCGGATGGCCTTGAGCGCCTTGCCGAAAGGGGAATGCACCGTGCGCCAGATCAGCCAGTGTCCGGCGCAGGTCACCGCGAGCACAAAGGCGTAAAGCGCGAGCGGCATCGGCCCGTAGCCCAGATCCACTGTGGCCGCCAAATCCACCACACCGAACAGACTGCCGCGAGGAATTCCCTGCAAACCGTCTTCCCCGCCGCTTTGCGGCAACTGCAGGCAGGTGAAAAACACGATCTGGGCGAGCGCCAGCGTCACCATGGCGAAATAGATGCCCTGGCGGCGGATGGCGACCGCTCCGATGGCCAGCCCCAGCACCCCCGCCCCGGCGGTGCCAAGAAGAATGCCGGCCTCCGGAGGAAAGCCCCAGACCTTGAGCGCATGACCGCACAGATAGGCCGCGCTGCCAAAGAAGCAGGCGTGGCCGAAACTGAGCAGTCCGCCGAACCCCAACAAGAGATTGAAGGCCCCCGCGAACAGCGCGAAGCACATCAATTCCATGACAAAGACGGGGTACAGGAAAAAGGGTGCCACGACGCCCAGAGCCAAGGCAAGGAAGCACGGCAGATAGGGGGAGTTCAGTGTGTTCACTTTCGGATCCTGGCGGGGAGGTTTGTCGGAAACCACGATGGCCATGGTCAAATCTCCTTGCCGAAAAGGCCGGTCGGACGCCACAGCAGCACCAGCGCCATGACAATGAAGATCACCGTATTGGCCAGAGGCGGGTAAAAGACTTTCACCGTACCTTCGATCAAGCCCAGCGCCAAGCCGGTCAGGATAGCGCCCATGATGGATCCCATGCCGCCGATCACCACCACGGCAAAGACCACGATGATCAGATCGGCGCCCATTTTCGGGCTGACCGAGTAGATCGGCGCCGCGACCACCCCGGCCAGTCCCGCCAGCGCCACCCCGAGAAAATACGTCAGGCTGCGCAACATCGGCACATCGATGCCGAAAGCGCGCGCCACATCGGGGTTTTCCGTGCCGGCGCGCAGGTAGCTGCCAAGCCGGGTGCGTTCAATCACGAACCATACGGCGAGGCACACCGCGAGCGACAGCGCGATGGAAAACAGCCGGTAACGCGGAAAGAACATGAAACCAAGATTGACGGCGCCGTCCAGAATGGGGGGCTTGCCGCCATAGGGTTCGCCCGCCACATTGAAGTAGTTGGTGAACACCCCCTCGAAAATCAGCGCGAGGCCGAATGTCAGCAGCAATCCGTACAGATGATCGACCTGATACAAACGCCGCAGCATGGTTTTTTCGACCGCGACGCCGATGAGGCCGACCAGCACCGGAGCGACGACGAGCGCCGGCCAGAATCCCAGTCCGAACGCTTCGCTGCCCAACAGCCTGGGCAGATAATCCAGCCCGATCAGCGCCACGAAAGCTCCCAGCATGTAAAACGCGCCATGAGCGAAATTGACCACATTGAGCATACCGAAAATCACGGCGAGTCCGAGGCTGAGCAAGGCGTAGAACGCCCCGTTATTGAGCCCGAGCATGATCTGCGACAGCACGGACGAAAGGGAGATATCCATGTCTCGACCTTAAAAAAACGGCAAGGCAAATCGGATTCCCCCTTTGCGCGAAAGGGGGAAACGGAACGCATCCTTACTTCTTGATCAGCGGACACTCGCTGGCCGACAGCGGCTTGAACGCCGTATCGCCGGAGATGGTCGCCACGAGCTTGAGCTGATCCCACGGCCCCTTGGATTCGGACGGCTTGATCACCTCGACCAGGTACATGTCGTGCACCATGCGCCCGTCGGCCCGGATCACCCCTTTTTTCGCGAAAAAGTCGTTGATCGGCATGGCGCGCATTTTCTTCATCACGGCATCCGCCTCGTCCGTACCCGCCGCCTTCACCGAGTTCAGGTAATGCATCGTCGACGAATACACCCCGGCCTGGGTCATGTTCGGCATGAAGCCGGCCTTGGCGAAGAATTTCTTGCCGAACGCCTCCATTTCGGGATTGAGCTCCCAGGAATAGGCGGTGGTGAACTTCATGCCCTGCGCCGTGGCGAGTCCCAGCGCCTTGACATCGGTATCGAACACCAGCAGCCCGACCAGTGTCTGCTTCAGTCCGAATTCCTTGGCCTGCTTCACCGCGTTGACAAAATCGCCGCCGGCGTTGGCAAGACCCACGACCCGGGCACCGGAGTTCTGGGCCTGCAAGAGGTAGGATGAAAAATCGGTGGTGGACAACGGGTGCTTGACGGTACCGAGTACCTTGCCGCCCATCGCGGTAACGATGTTCGCGGCGTCATTTTGCAAGGATTGCCCGAACGCGTAATCGGCCTGCAGGAAAAACCACGACCCCTGCCCCTGCTTCATCAGGGCCGTGGCCGTGCCCTTGGCCAGCGCGTAGGTGTCATAGGCGTAATGCACACCGTAGGGGCCGCACTCCTTGTTGGTCAGCGCGGTGGAACCGGCGCCGTTATTGATGGTCACGCGCTTTTTCTCGGTGCCGAGGCGCTGCACGGCGATACCGACACCCGAGTTGGTCAGGTCGTTGATCATCGCCACGCCCTGGGTATCGAACCATTCGCGCGCCTTGCCCACCCCGATATCGGCCTTGTTCTGGTGGTCGGCGAATACGATCTGGATCGGGCGTCCGAGCACTTTGCCACCAAAATCGGCCGCGGCCATCTCGGCGGCGATCACCGATCCCTTGCCGCCGACGCCGGCATAGACTCCCGACATGTCGGTCAGAATGCCGATCTTGAGAGGACCGCCGGCCGCCGAAGCCAAAGCGGGGGCCGTCATGGCGCAGGCAAGGGCCAGAGTTGTCAATCGTGCATGCATGGTGTGTCTCTCCGTTGTTGTGATGCGATACATGACAAAAAACGCGGAACCCCGGCTATACGCCGAGATAGCGGTCCAGCCGCGCCTGGCTAGCCGACAAGTCGGCGGCTTCCACCACATCGACCACCTGCCCGTGCTCGATCACGTAATGGCGGTCGGCGATGGTCGCGGCGAAGTGGAAGTTCTGTTCGACGAGCACGATGGTGTAACCGCGCTCCTTGAGAAGACGGACGCTTTCGCCGAGCTTCTTGACGATGACGGGCGCGAGTCCCTCGGTGATTTCGTCAAGCAGCAGCAGGCGGGCGCCGGTGCGCAGGATGCGCGCCATCGCGAGCATCTGCTGTTCGCCCCCGGACAGACGCGTGCCGGGGCTCGCGCGCCGTTCCCACAGATTGGGGAACAAGGCGTAGATTTCCTCGAGCGTCATGCCATCGCTGCGCACCCGGGGCGGCAGCAGCAGGTTTTCCTCGACGGACAGACTCGCGAAAATCGCCCGCTCCTCCGGACACCAGCCCACGCCAAGATGGGCGATTTTGTGGGTCGGCAGACCGACCGCCTCGCGGCCGTTGATCATCACCGAACCGGAACGTCGTCCGGTCAGGCCGAGAATGGCCTTGAGCGTCGTCGTCCGTCCCGCCCCGTTGCGTCCGAGCAAAGTCACCATCTCGCCGCGATGCACGGCAAGATCAATCCCGTGCAGAATGTGGGACTCGCCGTAAAACGCGTGCAGCCCCGTCACGCGCAGCATTTCGCCCTGATGATCGATCACATCACGCATGAGCGGTCTCCTCGCCGGCCGTCACACCAAGATAGGCTTCGCGGACTTTGGGATCGGCGGATACGGTTGCGTAGTCGCCTTCGCTGAGCACCTGGCCGCGCGCCAGCACCGTGATGCGGTCGGCCAGGGTCGACACGACTTTCAGGTTATGCTCCACCATCAGGATGGTGCGGCCTTGCGCCGCCTTGCGGATCAGCGCCGTGACCCGATCCACGTCTTCGATCCCCATGCCCTGGGTCGGCTCGTCAAGCAGCATCAGCTTCGGGCGCAAGGCGAGCGTCGTGGCGATTTCCAGCGCCCGCTTGCGGCCGTAGGCCAGCTCGCCGGCCAGCACATGAGAGAAATCCGCGAGGCCCACGTCGTCGAGCAGCGCCATGGCCTCGTCGGTTAACGCATCAAGCTCCCGCTCGGATCGCCAGAAACGGTGGCCTCCTCCGGCCAGCCTCAACAGCGCCACGCGCACGTTGTCCAGCGCGCTCATCTCGGGAAACACCGCGCTGATCTGAAAGGACCGGATCAACCCCTTGAGCGCCACCTCGGCGGGCTTGAGCGAAGTGATGTCTTCCCCGTCGTAAATGACCCGGCCCTGGCTCGGGGGCAGGAACTTGGTCAACAGATTGAAAACCGTGGTCTTGCCCGCGCCATTCGGCCCGATCAACGCATGGATACTGCCGCGCCTGACGGTGAGATTGACGCCGCTCACGGCGGCAAAGCCGAGAAACGACTTGCCCAGGTCGCGGGTTTCGAGAATGATGTTTTCGTTCATGGGCGCTCCGGTCACTGGCCGCCCTGCCGCGACTTTTCGCGCAGCAGGAATTTCTGGATCTTGCCGGTGGAGGTTTTCGGCAAGGCGCCGAACACCACCTGCTTCGGGGTCATGTAACCGGCCAACCGTTCGCGGCAGAACGCGATCAGTTCGGCTTCCGTCACCGGCGCCGCGCCGTCTTTCAGGGACACGTAAGCGCACGGAACCTCCCCCCACTTCGAGTCGGGTTTGGCCACCACGGCCACCTCCAGAACTGCGGGGTGCTGATAGAGCACGCTCTCGATCTCGAGGCTCGGGATGTTCTCGCCCCCGGAAATGATGATGTCCTTGGAACGGTCCTTCAACTCGATGTATCCGTCCGGATGCAGCACCCCAAGATCGCCGGAGTGGAACCAGCCGCCGGCGAACGCCTCGGCGGTGGCCCGCTCGTTTTTCAGATAGCCTTTCATGACGATATTGCCGCGGAACATCACTTCCCCCAGCGTTTCGCCATCCGCATCCACCGGCTGCATGGAGTCGGGATCGAGCACACTCACCGCCTCGAGCACTGGATAGCGCACCCCCTGGCGCTTGAGAATGCTCGCCTTGGCCTCCTCGTCCAGCCCGTCGAACTCCGGCTTCCACACACAAAGCGTGGAGGGGCCGTACGTTTCGGTCAGCCCGTACATGTGCTGAACCCTGAAGCCCAGCGCCTCGGCCGCGCGGATCACCGGCACCGGCACCGGAGCGGCGGCGGCATTGAAGTGCACCGGACGGGGAAACAAGCGTCGCAGCTCGGCGGGCGCGTTGATGAACATCGACAGCACTACGGCGGCGCCGCACATCAGATTGACGCCATGCTCGGCGATCATCGGGTACATGGCGGCGGCCTCGACCTTGCGCAGGCAAACCGACGTTCCGCCCACCGCGGCCAGCGTCCAGACAAAGCACCAGCCGTTGCAGTGGAACATCGGCAGGGACCACAGCTTGACGGTATCGTGGGTCAGGCCGGTTGCCAGGGCATTGGACAAGGCGTTCAGATAAGCGCCCCGGTGGTGATACACCACGCCTTTGGGATTGCCGGTGGTGCCCGAGGTGTAATTGAGCGAAATGGCATCCCATTCGTCACGCGGGTTGAGCCATGGCGCATCGCGGCTTCCTTCGGCCAGAAGGTCGTCGTACAGCAGATCGCCAAGCCTCTCGCCCGTGTCGTACTCGCTGTCGACAATGTCGACCAGCAAGGGCCGGGAACGGGCCAATTGCAACGCCTCTTTCGCCAACGGCGCGAATTCGCTGTCCACCAGCCAGGCTTTCGCCGCGCCGTGGTCCAGCTGGAAAGCCAGGGTGCGCGCATCCAGCCGGTAATTCATGGTATTAAGCACCGCGCCGGTCATCGGTACGGCGAAGTGCGCCTCGATCATTTCTGGAATGTTCGGCGCCAGCACCGCCACCGTGTCGCCGCGCCCGATCCCCCGGGCGGCGAGAGCCGAAGACAGTCTGCGACAGCGGTCGAAGGTGTCGCCCCAGCCATAGCGGCGGCGACCATGGATCACGGACGGGTGGTTGGGCCAGATCTGGGCGGCCCGCGCAAGAAACGTGATCGGAGTCAGCGGAACATAGTTGGCCGGGTTGCGGTCGAGGCCAAGTTCATAGGCATTGCCCATCTGGCACGGTCTCCTGTTTGTGCTTGCCGGATCGGAACCGGCATTGACCGCCCTCTTTCTTGCAAACCCCGTGCCAACGTCATCGAAAAACACTCAATCCATTGAATTCATTGAACAATGATTTCAATAAAGCTGAAAGAATGCCGGTTTCAAATGATTCATCCCGGGAAAAGTGTCCGATCGCCCGGTCAACCAGCCAAGGCGGCAAGCCAGACGTCCATGGATTCGCCAGTCACTACGTCCGTCATTCCGGAAATACTTGTCCGTTTTTCCGGAATTTCATGATTCTTCACAGAAGCACGACGGCTCCGCCTCCTTTCCGGTGCTGTCCTATAGTGAAACAGGCTGTGACATGACCGACTGGAGAGCGTGATGAATCGCAGACTGTTTCTCTGTTCCGCCGCCAGCGGATTGCTGGCCCTGTCGGGCCGCAGCCCGGCAGGACAGGCGCCTTCCATCGCCCTGATTCTCAAGTCAATGAAAAACGAATTCTTCGTGCTGATGGCCGAAGGCGCGCGCAGACACCATGCCAGGCGCACAGCCGACTACACGCTGACAGTGGATGGAGTGCAGGAGGAGACCGATACGCGCGGGCAGGAGGTTCTCATCCACAAGGCGCTGACGCGCCGTGCCGATGTCCTGATCATCGTGCCGGCCGACTCCACGACAATGGTTCCTCCACTGCTCAAAGCCATGGCGGCCGGCGTGCTGGTGATCAACATGGACAACAAGCTCGATGACAGGACGTTGGCCGGCGCCGGCGTCAATATCCCCTTTGTCGGGCCGAGCAACTTCATGGGAGCGCGCAGCGTCGCCGAATATGTCGCCCGGCAACTGAAACCGGGCAGCAAGGCAGGACTCATCGAAGGCGCGCCCGGATCCATCAATGCCAAGGCGCGCAGCGATGGCTTCCGCGAGGCGCTGCGCGCGGCGGACATAGCGGTCGCCGGCATGCGCTGGGGCTATTGGGATACCTTGCGGGGCAAACAGGCCGCCCTGGAATTGATTGACGCCGCGCCGGGCCTCGCCGCCTTGCTGTGCGGCAACGACAACATGGCCATCGGCGCGGCCCAGGCGGTTCAGTCCCGCAATCTGACCGGCAAAATCCTGATCGGCGGCTACGACAACATCCCCGCCATCCGGCCATTGCTCGCCTCCCGAAAGGTCATCGCCACGGCGGATCAGCACCCTGAACTGCAGGCGGCCTATGCGATCGATCTGGCGCTCAATGCTGTCCGGCAGCGGCTCTTGCAACCCGATATGCCTTCCATTGTCCAGACCCCCGTCCAACTCGTCACAAAGGCATGATCCATGCGCCACTCCGTCCGGCCTCGCGCAGCCGCGCTGGCCATTCTGCTGGTGCCCGCCGTCGGTATCGCCGCCACGCCCCTGCGCATCGTGGCCGAGGACTATCCGCCTTTCCTGCGCGACACGGGGAAGGGCCTGACGGGTCCTTACGCCGACGCATTCCGCCTGCTGATGCGTCGCCAGGGAGTCGAGGTCAATTATCAGACCCTCCCCATGAAACGCGTCTTCCAGCAGGTCGCCATGCAGCCGGGCACCTGCGCGCTGGCGGTGAACTACGCTCCCGGAGAAGCGGAAACGTTGATCTACGTCGGCAAGGTCGCGCCCATTACCTTGACGGTCTATGTCCGGCAAACGCAAAGCGAGCCGATCACCAACATCGAGCAACTCCGCTCGCGCCCGGTCGGTGCGATCAATATCGCCGAAATTCGCGATCTGCTGGGTACGGCCGGCATCGCGTTCACCCCGGTCGACAGACCCGCGCTGGGCATACCCATGCTCAACGCCGGGCGCTTTGACGCCTTCATCAGCGATACCCGCCCGGATGTGCAGTTCATCGGCGGCAGGGGCAGGCCGGTCAAGGCCTTCACCCTCGCCCGGGCAGAACGATGGGTCGCCTGCCATGCCGCCATGGCGCCAGCCACCCTCGCCATGCTCCGCCGCGCCTTGCGCGAGGGGGTATTCGCCGCGGAAACCCTGCCGGTCTGGCACAGTTACGGCATGGACAGCTTTTTTCTGGAAACGCGCCAGCAATGGCTGCAACCGGCCAACTGAATCATCCTCACCGGCGCGACACGGACTCCCAGACCACGCTTCCCCCCAGAACCGTCCCGCCCGAGACGGGAATCGCCGTGCGCCGGTTGGGGCCGGCCTCCCAGACAACAGAGCCGTCCTCGTTCTTGCGGTAAATCTTGTACTCGACCGTTTTACCCGCCGGCAAATTGACCCGGCCGCGCCAGACAGGATAAGTCTTCGCGTCCAGAGGAATGCCAAGATCGGTATGCCAGCCGCCGAGCGCCGGGAGGTTTCCGGTCAGGTAGACATGTTGGCCCGGGCGGGTCTGCGCCGTGAATGCCAGCTCCGCGGCCGCGTCTCCCGGCGCGGGGGGAACCACGCAGTTGCCGTAGCGCTGGCACACGGCCTGCGGCATGTCGACGATGCGCCCGGCCGCCATCGAGGCGATCAGCGTCATGTATTCGCCGAGCGCCCACCCCAGAGGCGCGATGCTGCCGGTGGGGGAACCCGGCGCCGCGCCGGCCGGATTGAGAACCGGCCAGGAGCCGGCCACGCGCGTCGCCAGCGACCAGACTTGCTCAGGCAAAAAGCCTTCCGGTGTCGTGAAGCGTCCAAGCTGAGCCAGATAGGGGGCTCCGGCCGAACCGCGACCGGTGCGAGCTATCTCCGCCATGGCGCGTTCGGCGGTGAGAATCGGCCATAAGCGCCCGACTCCGGTGCCGTCATAGGGACGGCCATCGTTATGCTCCCCGTAGCCGTCGAAGGCATAGCGGAACCAGGCCAATGCCGGCAGTCCGCTCCCCGGACTCTGTCCCAGCACCCGGTCCAGCACGGCGAGCGATTCGCCGATCACCGGGTCGTTCGCGCCTTTCACGCCAAAACGCACCAGTTCGAGAAACCCGCCGTCCACCACTTCACGCGCATCGCGCGAGCCGCCGCCGTTTTTCACCTCCAGGCGTTGCGGCGAGTCCGGACCGAAGCGCGGCGAACCGTCCGGCGCGGACGGGGACGGATTGAGCCGCAGGAAGTACCGGCCGTTGCCATACGGGCCGGTTGTCGTCATGGTCCAGCGCTCGACATTCCGCTGCCAGCGGTCCGCTGCGGCGAGATAACGCCCGGCGCGGGCGAGGTCGCCCTGCGCGCGCGCCATGTCCGCGGCGCAGACCAGGCCGGCAATGCCGGCCGCCAGGGTCGAGGGCGAATAGCCGTCGTTTTCCTCCCAGCGCTCCTGCTGCGTGCGCGGGCCGTTGGCCAGCAGGTAATCCGCGGTTTGACGGATGCGCGGCCACAACGGCGCGTAAACGGATGCGCCAAGACGCCAGGCCAGCACCAGCGGCATCGCCTGCTCGTCCATCTGGGTGGCGTTCCAGTAAGGGCGCCCGTCGATCCAGGCATTTTGCGGAAAACGTCCGATCCGGCTGAATCCGCCGGGACACGCCTCGGCCCGGAATGCCGGGTCGCCGCAATCGGTCTGCTGCTGCAGTCGGGTGAACAGGTACCGGACAACCCGCGCCGCCGACGCCGAATCTCCCGCGCTGATCAGCGCATTGGCGTACTTGGCCAGATCGCGCGGCCAGACAAGGTGGTAGCCACCGGCATTGGCATCGTTTTGCGACTCCCCCCACGGCGTGCCCAATCCCGCGACCATCGCCCCGCTCGCCTTGTCCTGCAGGGTTTTGAGGGTCATGGCATAGAGGTAGTAACGATCGTCCGCGAGTCCCCGCTGAGTCGACAGCGACGCCGCATACCGCCGCCAGCCGGCATCGAAACGCCGGCGCGTATCGTCCATCGGCCCGGACAGTGCGGCCGAGGCCGTCTCTCCGGCCGCCTGCGCCGTGGCGCCGAACGCCAGTACCACGTCGAAGGTCATGCTCTGCCCCGTTTCCTGCTCCGTGGCGACTTGCCCCATCTGCGCGACATTGCCGGGCCCGGCGCGCTCGAAGCGCCAGTCCATGCGCTTGTCGGCAGCGCCCCCCAGAAGATCGGTCCAGCCGTCGCTGCGTCCGGCATAACCATTGGAAATGGCGGGTTGTCCGGCCACCATCGACCAGGGGCGGGACAGCGCGATGGCCGATGCGGAGCGACCGCCTTGCGCGACAAGCGCCATCCCGCTGTCCCGGCGCCGCAGGACAAACGCGGTGTCGTCCCGGCCATTGGCCGACAAGTAAGGCTTGAAGAGCAGGTAAAGGCGAAAATCGCTGACACGCCGGCCATCGAGCGCCGTGAACGTCACCCTCTGGATCAGCGCGTCGCGCGCGGGATCGGTGAAGATTTCCTTGTCCAGCCGCCAGCCGTGCTCCGGCGACGAAGTCGTCGCGAGCCAGCGCAGTGACCGCGCGTCAGGCCGGGTCACCCGGTACGGCTGGCGTTTTTCCTCATCCACGAATGTGGCCCCCCGGTCACCGACCAGAAACTGCAGATCGACGCTGGCGAGTGTGTCGGCCGCGGGGTAGTAGATTTCCGACACGATGCCGCGATAGCCGGTGAAATACACGTTCGATGCCGGCTCGGTCGCCGTGCCGATGAAGGACTTGAGCGCAGGCCCGTGCACAGGATCGCCGCCCGGCGCGCCGAAAGCATCGCCCGCCTGCGCCTGCGCACCCACCGCCAGAAAAAGCCCGATGGCCGCCCGCACGGGAAGGGACAAAAAAGTCATGCCCATGGTTTGCCTCTTGCAAATAGAATAATCGGCAAACTACACCCGCTCAATCCCGGTGCGCGACGCCAGTCCGGCCAGTTGACGCAAGCGGTGCACTGGTTGACACGCACTGTGTACCGGCTGCGAAAAACCCACATGTCATGTAACATGACCCATTCGACACACCATCAATTTTGTCTGTCCCGGAGAAATATTGATAATGAGGAAAATCATCTGCGCGATCCTGTTCGCGGGCATGGCGCATGCCATCCTGGCGGCGCCGGCAACGCCGATGCGTCTGCCCGATACCGCCGCGCCGCTCGCCTACCATCTGGATCTGAGCGTCGATCCCGAGAAACCGACCCACTCGGGCACGGTACGCATCGATATTGAGATCAAGCGGCCCACCACAGTTCTGCGGCTCAACGCCACCGATATCACGATACGATCGGCGCGGCTGTCGATCGGCGGCCGGCGGCTTGCCGCCCGGACCAACAAGGCCGACGACGACATGATCGATCTGGTGTTTCCGGCCCCGCTGCCGGCCGGGCGCGGCGAGCTTGACATCGCCTTCCGCGGCAAGATCAACGACAAGGATGTGGAAGGCCTGTTCCGCCAGAAGGAAGGCCACGACTGGTATGCCTTTACCCAGTTCGAATCGACCAGCGCGCGTCAAGCGTTCCCGTCCTTCGACGAGCCGCGCTGGAAAGTGCCCTGGAGCATTTCTCTGACCGTGCCGCAGAAATTGACCGCCGTGGCCAACACGCCGGTCCGCCGTGAAGTGCGCTTGCCGGGAGGCCTCAAACGCGTCGAGTTCCAAACCACCCGCCCGTTGCCCAGTTATCTGGTCGCCTTCGGCGTCGGTCCGTTCTCCATTCTGGATGGCGGCATGGCCGGCAAGGCGCCGTTGCGCATCATTACGCCACGCGGTCGCGCCCATGAAGCGCGCTATGCAGCAAAGATGACGCCAGCCATTGTCTCCAGGCTGGAAAACTATTTCGGCATGGATTATCCCTATGAAAAACTCGATCTGATGGTGCTGCCGATCACGGTCGGCTTCGGCGCCATGGAGAATCCCGGGCTGATCACCTTCGAATCCGGCCTCTTGATCGCCAAACCCGACAACGAAACGGACAACTTCAAGCGCGGTTTCGTATCGGTCGCGGCGCATGAACTGGCCCACCAGTGGTTCGGCGATTACGTCACCATGGTCTGGTGGGATGACCTGTGGCTCAACGAATCCTTCGCCTCATGGATGGGCGACAAGATCACCGACCAGGTCATGCCAGAATGGCACTGGGACACCAGCCTCGAAAGAGCCAGGGCCCGGGCCATGAAGACCGATCGTCTGGCCAGCGCGCGGCGCATTCACCAACCGGTGGACACGCCGGAAGATCTGAGTGGCGCCTTCGACGACATCACCTATCAGAAGGGTCAGGCGATGCTCGGCATGTTCGAGACCTGGCTTGGCGCCGAGCGTTTCCGCAATGGCGTGCGGCGCTATATGGCCCGCCATGCCTGGGGCAACGCGACCGGGCGCGACTTCATCGCCGCGCTCAGTGATGGCGACACTGCGCTCGCCGAGGCCTTCGCGAGCTTCACCGAACAACCCGGCATACCGAAGTTGCATGTCCGGCTGGATTGCTCGGCCACGCCCAGAGCCGTGCTCGCGCAATCGCGCTTCCTGCCCTTGGGCAGCGCGGCACAAACCGGTGACGCGCACTGGAGCGTGCCGGTGACGATCCGTACTCCCGGCGGCGTCACCCGTTATCTGCTGAAAGACAAAACCGGTTCGGTCACCCTGCCCGATGCCGCCTGCCCGGCCTGGATCCAGGCCAACGCCGACGGCAGCGGTTATTACCGCCCGGTATACGAAGCGGGCCGCCTGACCGCGCTGATGCAGCGCGACGATCTGTCCGTGAACGAAATTCTGGCCGGACTCAACGATGCGCTGGCGCTGACCGAAACGGGCGACGTACCGATGGCCGATGCGCTCGACCTGGCGGTGCGCTATGCCGCCCATCCCCGTCAGGAGGTGGCGATTCGTGCCGGCGACATCCTGCTCAAGGCGGGCAAAGCGGTCGCCCCGGACAAGAAGGCCGCCTACACCGCGCTCTGGCAGCGCGCCTACGGGCAGCGGCTCAGGACTCTGGGTCTGACCCCGAAACCCGCCGACAGTAACGACGACCATCGCATCCGCGAAGTCCTGGCCTTCAATGTCGCCGACAAGGGCGACGATGCCGGACTGCGCAGGGAGGCCGAAACGCTTGTCCATCGCTGGTTGCGCAAACCGGACGCCATTGCACCCTCGATGCGCGAGACCGTGTTCGCCATCGCGGCGCTGAACGGCGACCCGGCTCTGTTCGACGCCATGGCGGGTAAGCTGCGCCGCACCGGCGACCGTCTCGAGCGCTCGCAGTTGCTCAATGCGCTGGCCCGCTTCCGTCCGGCGTCACTGGCCGAACGGGCACGGGGGCTGATGCTCGATCCGGCGCTCGATCCACGCGAATCCATTTATGTCCTGCGTATCCAGAATGAGGAGGACACGCTAAGGGATGGGTCGCTGGCATTCGTCAAGCGTCACTTCGACGATTTGGTGAACCGGCTGCCCAAAGACTCGCCGGGCGGGTTTCCCCGCTCGTTCAACGGCTATTGCAGCGAGGAATCGGCCGATGCCGTCGACCGGCAGTTCCGTCCCGGCATTGAACATTTTGACGGTGGCCCGACCCACCTGGCGCAATCACTGGAAACCATCCGGCTTTGCGCCGCCTGGCGAGGAGCCCAGCAAGGCAGCCTGAACCGGTGGTTGACGCGCGACGCGCCCGCGGCGCCATAATGCCGGCATCCGCCCCGCCGTGAAGACGTCGCGCCGGGGCGGTTTTTTTTCAGGGGAAACGCGCGCGACCGTCTTGCGCGGCCATCGGCGCGGCACCCTTGACGGGCATGAAAAGCGGCACGAGGCGACAACGGCGGGCGAACACGCCTTATGACTCGTCCAGCAACCGCTGGTGCATGGCGTCGCGCCAGTCCTCGTACTCGGTGGCATCCAATCCCAGATAAGCCAGCACCGCTTGCTGGCGATGACTCCAGCCGGGATCCTGGCGGTCGGGAGAACGGGTCCGCCAGACATGGGTCGCGGCACGCACAATGGCGATCATCATGCGGCCCTCGTGGGAAATCGGCAGGCTTTGGGCCGGCTGATAGACTTTCGGATCGTATTGCAGAAGGATCGCCTGGCAAAAAGCTTCCGGCATATTCCAGGCACGCGCCACCAGGAAGCCCACCACATCGTGGCTGGTCTCGTGCAATTCGTGCTCGATCTGGCTGATACGTTCGTCGGGCGCATGTTCGATCATCGCCAGGGTCCGTTCATAACCCGGGTAGCGCATCAGCATCAGCGCCACGCCGCAGTTGTGGAACAGAGCGAAACTGCGCGCGTCCTCGGGAACATGGGCAATGTGATCGCACAGCGCCGAGCTGATCATCGCCACCATCATCGCCTGCTCCCAGAACCCCTCCAGACAGGCGGGCGCATCACCGGTCAGCCGGGTCCGCAGCACAATGCCGCCGATCAGGCTGACGACATTCTTGACCCCGAGCAGACTGATCGCCTGACTGACGGAAGTCACCTTTCTTCCACGGCTGAACACCGGCGTATTGGCCGCTTTCATCATGGCGGCGGAGAGGGCGACATCATCCCCAATGACTCTCGCCACTTTGACAAGGTTGATATCCGGATCGTTGCGCAACGCGGTCAATTGGTCGAGCACATCGGGGCGTGGCGGAATCACCAGGTTCTTCAGCAGTTGATCGCGGTTTTCGTCGGTAATCAGGGAGGCCATGGCAGCGCAAAATGACAAGAAAGATATAGAGAAGCATAGCAAGCCGTCATGGCAACTTCTGGCGTTTTCATGAAAATTTACTCAGGCCGGACGGCAGCGCGGCCCTTCCGGGCCGCGCGCTTTCCTTACCACCAAAGGTGGAAGCGCCGGGATGGCGGCAGATACATCTTGTCGCCCGGCTTCACGTCAAACGCCGTATAAAACGGTTCGAGATTGCTGACCGTGCCGATCGGGCGATACAGATCGGGCGTGTGCGGATCCGAAATCAGCTGCTGAAGGATGGCGGCTTTGCGCGCCTTGCTGCGCCACGACTGGGCGAACGCGATGAAGAAACGCTGATCGCCCGTCATGCCGTCCAGTACCGGCGCCTCTTTCCCGCCAAGCGCGATCCGGTAGGCCTTGTACGCGATCTCGAGTCCCGCGTTATCGGCGATGTTTTCTCCCAGCGTCAGCTTGCCGTTCACGCGTTTGCCCTTCACCGGCTCATAGCGCGAATACTGGCTCACCAGTTTGGCGGTCAATTTCTTGAAGTGGGCATGATCGGCGGTCGTCCACCAGTTGCGCATATTGCCGTCACCGTCGAACCGGCTGCCTTCATCGTCGAAACCATGACTGATTTCATGGCCGATAGTCGCGCCGATACTGCCGTAATTGACCGCATCGTCGTACTTCGCATCGAAATAGGGGGCCTGCAAAATCGCGGCGGGAAACACGATCTCGTTATTGGACGGGTTGTAGTAGGCATTGACGGTTTGCGGCGTCATCGACCATTCGCTTCGGTCGACAGGACGCCCCAGATGGCCGATCTGGAAGCGATAGGCGAAGGCGGCGGCCCGGTCGGTATTGCCGACCAGGTCGTCGGGCTTGACCTCAAGTCCGCCATAATCGCGCCATTTGTCGGGATAACCGATCTTGACCGTGTACTTGGCCAGTTTGGCGTGAGCCTGACGGCGGGTTTCGGCACTCATCCAGGCCAGACCGTCAATGCTCTGGTCATAGGCCTTGAAAATGTTGCGCACCAGCTCCTCGGCGCGCGTCTTGGCATCCGCCGGGAAATATTGAGCGACATACAATTTACCCACCGCCTCGCCAAGCGCCGCCTGCACTCCGCGCACGGCCTTTTTCCAGCGAGGCCGGTCCGCGGTGCGGCCCTGCAGCGCCTTGCCGTGAAACGCAAAATTGGCCGCCACGAAATCCTGTGTCAGTTGCGGCGCATAAGCATCGAGAGTGCGCGCGGCCAGATAGTCCTGCAGAACCGGTACCGGCGTTGTGTTGAGCAACCCGGCCAGGGCGGAAAGATAGCTTGGCTGGTCAAGAGTGATGGCGTCCGCCGCCGACAAACCGGAGGCCGACAGCAGCAAATCCCAATCCAGTCCGGGGACGGCCTGCTTCGCTTCATCGCGCGTCTTTTTGTTGTAGGTTTTGTCAAGATCGCGATTATCGACATTGCTCCATTGAATGCGGGCAATCCGGATCTCGAAATCCAGCGCGTTTTTCGCGCGCGCGGCCGGATCGCTTTGGCCGGACAAGCTGAAAAGCCGGGTCAGGTAGCCAAGGTAAGCCTTGCGCACCTCCGCCATCGCCGGCGCCTTGTCGAGGTAGTAATCGCGGTCCATGACCAGCCCTGACTGCCCGACCCCGGTCAAATAGGCCTGGGAATTTTTGGCATCCTGCGACACGTAAAAACGCAACGGCGTATCAACCGGGGTGAAATGGGCTTCGCCGATATACCGTTGCACATCCGGTAACGAAGCGAGCGCGCGGATGGCCGCGAGTTTCGGCGCGACAGGCGCGAGGCCGCGCCTGGCGATGGACTCCTCGTCCATGAAGCTGCTGTACAGGTCGGCGATCTTGCGCGCCTCATCCGACACGGCCCGGCGCGCGCCGGCGTCCTCGATGATTTTGCGCACCCGCTCCTCGTTCAGATCGAACAGCGCTTCGGCGATGCCGGTGGACGAGCGCTCGGGAGGAATGACCGCTGTTTTCAGCCATGCGCCGTTGGCATGGAGGGAAATATTGTCCTGAGGTCGGACCGTGTGGTCGATACCGGCAAGGTCGATGCCATAGCGCCCGTAATCCGGAGCTCTCACCTCGGCCTGCGCCACGGCGGCGCCGGACAGGAGGGCGAGGAACAGCGCCGGTCGTTTCCAGTGTCTCATTAGGGTTTCCTTTGTGCTGATGTTGTTCTTGACAACCTTGCGATCCTAATACCGATGTCATCGACCAGGCAAGAAATGCATCCGGGCCCGCGACCGGCCCGACCCCCGTGGCGATTTTTTATCGTATAATCAGGCAATTGATTATCGGCGCAGGCTCCGGACACGCCGGAACCATCCCGCCACGGCCCGTTGACCCGGCTCAACGGGCCTTTTGCATCTTCACGATTCACGCTGGAAACGCTGCGATACATGAAAAAGGTTTATATCAAGACCTTCGGCTGCCAAATGAACGAGTACGACTCCGACAAAATGGTCGACGTACTGGGCGATGCGGAAGGCATGATCAAGACAGACTCCCCGGAAGAGGCCGATGTCATTCTGTTCAACACCTGTTCGGTGCGGGAAAAGGCCCAGGAAAAAGTCTTTTCCGACCTGGGACGCATCCGCCACCTCAAAGAGACGCGGCCGGACCTGGTGATCGGGGTCGGAGGGTGCGTCGCCTCCCAGGAAGGCGAAACGATCATCAAGCGCGCGCCCTACGTCGATGTGGTGTTCGGCCCGCAAACCCTGCACCGGTTGCCGGAGCTGATCCGCTCGCGCAGGGCGAGCGGACACGCCCAGGTCGACATCAGCTTCCCGGAAATCGAGAAGTTCGACCACCTGCCGCCGGCGCGGGTCGAAGGCGGCGCCGCTTTCGTCTCCATCATGGAAGGCTGTTCGAAATACTGCTCGTTCTGCGTGGTGCCTTATACCCGCGGCGAAGAAGTGTCCCGTCCTTTCGAGGATGTGCTGGTCGAAGTCGCCAACCTTGCCCAGCAGGGGGTCAGGGAAATCACCTTGCTCGGACAGAATGTCAACGCCTATCGCGGACCGATGGCCGACGGGGAAATCGCCGACTTCGCCTTGCTCCTCGAATACGTGCACGAGATCCCCGGTATCGAACGCCTGCGCTTCACCACCAGCCACCCGCGTGAATTCACCGATCGCCTGATCGCCTGCTACGAAAAACTGCCGAAACTGGTCTCGCACCTGCACCTGCCGGTGCAAAGCGGCTCCGACCGGGTGCTCGCCGCGATGAAGCGCGGCTACACCAGCCTGGAATTCAAATCGATCATCCGCAAGCTGCGCGCGGTCCGGCCCGACCTGTGCCTCTCTTCGGACTTCATCGTGGGTTTTCCCGGGGAGACGGAAGCGGATTTCGAAGCGACGCTCAAGCTGGCGCGGGATCTGGAGTTCGACCTCTCCTACGTGTTCATTTACAGCCCCCGCCCGGGCACGCCGGCGGCCAATCTCGCCGACGATACGCCCCACGCCGAAAAGGTGCGGCGCCTGGAAGCCCTCAACGAGGTGATCGAAGCCCAGGCCTTCAGCATCAACCGGTCGATGGTCGGCACGGTGCAAAAAGTTCTGGTCGAAGGAGTGTCCAAACGCGACGAAACCATGCTGGCCGCACGAACCATGAACAATCGCGTGGTAAACTTCGAGGGCCACCCCCGCCTGAGCAGACAGATGGTCGATGTGATCATCACCGAGGCCTTCGCCCATTCGCTCAAGGGCGAGGCAGTGACGACGGAATCCAACTGAACCGGGAGCACTCACCTCTTGCAGTCAGAACAATTGAGTTTCAACCCCGTCGACAATGACCGGCTGCTGCGCCTGTGCGGCCCGCTGGACGAGAATCTGAGGCAGATCGAAACCGGTCTTGACGTCAGCATCGTCCGCCGCGGCGAGCAATTCCGCATCAAGGGCGACAAAGCGCGCCAGGCGGCGGATGTACTGACGCGCTGCTACCTGTCCGCGGAAAAACGCACGCTGGAAATCGACGATATCCAGCTCGGCCTTGTCGAGGTGCGCCAGCCGCCGGCAGACGTCACCGACGAATCGGCGCCCGAGCTCTATACGCGCCGCGGAGATCTGCGCGGCAGGACGCCCCGCCAGAACACCTACATCCGGGCCATTCTCGAACACGACGTGACGTTCGGCATCGGTCCGGCCGGTACCGGCAAGACCTATCTCGCGGTGGCCTGCGCGGTCGACGCCATGGAACGGGACGCGGTCAAACGCATCGTCCTCGTCCGCCCGGCGGTCGAGGCCGGCGAAAAACTGGGTTTTCTGCCGGGCGACCTCGCCCAGAAGGTCGACCCCTATCTGAGACCGCTGTACGACGCCCTGTACGACTTGATGGGTTTTGACCGGGTGGCCCGCCTGTTCGAAAAGAACCTGATCGAGATCGCTCCGCTGGCCTACATGCGCGGGCGCACGCTCAACAACGCGTTCATCATTCTCGACGAGGCGCAGAACACCACGCCCGAGCAGATGAAGATGTTCCTGACGCGGATAGGCTTCGGCTCGCGCGCCGTGGTCACCGGCGACGTCACCCAGATCGACCTGGCCCGCAACCAGAAAAGCGGCCTCGTGGAAATCGAGCGTATCCTCGGCGGCATACGCGGCATCCACTTCCATCATTTCATGAGCGACGACGTGGTCCGCCACCCCCTGGTCCAGAAAATCGTCGACGCCTACGACAAATGGCAGAATAAAAATGAAATCCGCAAAACGGACCTGCCGGTTCAAGAATAAAACCGGCGCCTTCCATCTGACCCTGCACTACGCGGTCAGGAACGACAACGTGCCGCGCGGCCGGCTGCTCTCCCGCTGGGCGGAAAAGGCCAAACTGCGCGGGCGGGATGTGCTGGTCACCTTGCGCGTGGTTGGCGAGGAGGAAGGACGGACGATGAACCGCGACTACCGCGGCAAGGATTACGCGACCAATGTGCTGACCTTCGCGCTGCACGAAGGCGACGATACCCCGCAAGGCATGCCGCTGATCGGCGATATCGTGCTGTGCGCGCCGGTGGTGGAGCGCGAAGCGGCCGAGCAAGGCAAGCCCCTGCTGGCGCACTATGCTCATCTGACCGTGCACGGGATGCTGCATTTGCAGGGATTCGATCACGAGGACGACGACGAGGCCCGGGAAATGGAAAACCTCGAAACCTCGCTGCTGGCCGCCCTGGGCTTCCCGGATCCCTACGGCGAGGAGAAGGCCTGACCCATGGATGACCCCGGCAAACCCCGATCAAGCTGGCTCGACCGGCTCTCGGCCTTCCTGCTGCGGGAGCCGGAAGACCGCAGGGAGCTGGTCGAGCAGCTGCATGCCGCCTTCGAGCGCAATCTCCTCGATGCCGAAGCGCTCGGCATGATCGAGGGCGTGCTCTCCGTCAGCGAGCTGACGGTCCGCGATGTCATGATTCCCCGCAGCCAGATGAACGTGATCCGCCATACCGACCCGATCGAGCAGGTGCTGCCCCCGATCATCGCCAGCGGTCATTCGCGTTTCCCTGTGGTGGGCGAAGACAAGGACGACGTGAAAGGCATTCTGCTGGCCAAGGATCTGCTGCGCTATTTCCTCAATCCGGGACATTTCAGACTCGACGAAGTGCTGCGTCCCGCCCTGTTCGTTCCCGAGAGCAAACCGCTCAACCTGTTGCTGCGCGAGTTCCGTGCCAGCCACAACCATCTGGCTCTGGTGGTCGATGAGTACGGTAGCGTCGCGGGCCTCGCCACCATCGAAGATGTCATCGAACAGATTGTCGGCGACATCGAAGATGAATTCGATCCGGAAGGCGAAGACGATATCATCCCGGTGAAAGGGCAGCGCTACCGTGTCAATGCGCTGACGTCGCTGACCGACTTCAACCGTTATTTCGATTGCAAGCTGGCGGAGGACGATATCGACACCATCGGCGGCCTGGTGGTGTCCCGGCTGGGCTTCGTGCCCAAGCGCGGCGATGTGCACGAAGACGGCCCACTGCGCTTCACGGTGCTCAAGGCCGACAGCCGCCGCCTCTTCACCTTGCTTGTAGAAAAATTCACTCCAACCCACGGATCCTGATCCATGCGTTTTCTTTTCGGTCTTCTGACCGCGATATTTGCCGGCGCGTCGACGGTGTACAGCTTCGCTCCCTATCGCCTTTTCTGGCTCATGCCGCTTGCGCTGGCCGCACTGGCGGAGCTTTCGGTCCGCTTTGAAAAACGGGCGTTCTGGATCGGTTACGCCTGGGGACTCGCGGCTTACCTGGCCAATTTCTACTGGATCTATCACAGCCTGCACGACATCGCCGGCATGCCCGCGCCCATGGCGCTGCCGATCACCGCTTTGCTGCCGGCCTACCTGGCTCTCTACCCCGGCCTCGCCGCCTGGATCACGGTCAGACTCGCACTGCCCCGCGCCTTGCGATGGCTGGTGACCTTTCCCTGTGTCTGGACTCTGACCGAATGGTTGCGCAGCTGGGTCTTCACCGGTTTTCCCTGGGGACAGGCCGGCTATTCGCAAATCACCGAAAGTCCCCTGGCCGGTTACACATCGGTCGGCGGCATCTATGCCGTTACGGCGCTTGTCGCGCTCAGCGCCGGAGCCCTCGTGCTGATGCCGCGCCTGGCAAACCGCGGCCGGCTCACCCTTCTGACGGCGGCGCTGGCGGTCTGGAGCAGCGGCGCCTTCCTCAAGACGGTTGACTGGACAAGCCCCGTCGGCAAGCCGTTCTCGGTCGCGCTTGCCCAGGGCAATATCCCGCAGGAGATGAAATGGGATCCCGCCAACTTCGCTCACACACTGCGTCTGTATTACACCCAGGCCGCGACTACCCGCGCCGATTTGATGCTGCTGCCCGAGACGGCTTTGCCGCTGTTTCTCGATGACCTGCCTTCCGGTTACCTGACCATGCTCAAAGGCAGCGCCGATCGGCAGGGCATGGCCCTGGCAACCGGCATCCCGCGGCGCACGCCGGACAATCGGGGCTATCTTAATGCCGTGGTGGCGATCACAACGGAAGGCATGCCGTATTATGCCAAGGACCACTTGGTCCCGTTCAGCGAATTCATTCCGCTACGCTGGCTGATCGGCGGGATCTACCAGTTCATGAACATGCCGCTGGCGGATTTCACCCCCGGCGGACAAAGCCAGACGCCGCTCGCCCTCGCCGGCCAGAAAATCGCCTTCAACGTCTGTTACGAGGATGGTTTCGGAGAGGAGCTGATCGGCAGCGCCAAAAACGCCACCGTGCTCGCCAACGTGAGCAATCTGGCCTGGTTCGGCCGCTCGAACGCCGCCAGCCAACAGCTGCAGCTTTCGCAGGCACGATCGATGGAAACCGGGCGTTACATGCTAAGGGCGACCAATACCGGCATGACCGCGATTATCCGACCGGACGGGGAGGTGGGGAGCATCGCGGCGCCGTTCACCGAGCAGATTCTGACTGGTTATGCCCAAGGCCGCACGGGCATGACCCCGTACATGAAAACCGGCAATCTTCCCGTGATCGCCGGTTGTGCCTTACTGTTTGCCGGAATGCTCGCGCTGGGAGTCCGGCGCCGCAGATTACAGCCGGAAGCGTGATACCACCGAACGGAGCGATGCCGCCTCGGAACTGACCTGCTCGATCGAAGACGACACGGTTTGCGCCGCTTCGGCGTTGGCGCTGCTGCTCTGGGCAATGCGTTCGACCAGTTGGGCGATATCCTGACTGGCCTGCCCCTGCTCCTTGAGCGCGGAGGAGATCTCGTTGACCACAGTCACCACGCGGCTGGCGCTGTTACGGATCTCTTCGATGGCCTTGCCGCCCTGCTCTGCCAGATCAAGACCGGTCTTGACGCGGGAGACGGCTTCTTCCATGGTGATGCGGGAGCTTTCAGAACTGGTCTGGATATCCTGAATCATCCCGGCGATTTCCTGGGTCGCGCTTCCGGTACGCTCGGACAGTTTTCTCACCTCGTCGGCGACCACCGCGAATCCGCGGCCCATTTCTCCGGCGCGCGCGGCCTCGATCGCGGCATTCAGCGCCAATAGATTGGTCTGATCGGCGATATCCTTGATGACTTGCATGATGGCCGAAATAGTCTGCGTTTTGTTGGTCAGTTCGGCGATGGTGACGGAGGCCTGGTCAACGGACTCGTTGATTCGGCGCATTTCGCCGACCGCGCTGGCGATGACCTCGCCGCCCTCTTGGGACAAACGGCCGGATGTCTGGCTCAATTCGCGCGCATCCGCGGCATGATCCGCGATGTGGTTGATGCTGACCGTCAACTCCTCCACAGAGGCCGCCATCGACGTGGCGGCCTGACTTTGCTCGTCCGATCCGCTCGCCACCACATCGGCATTGCGATGGACGGTGGCGCTCATATCCGAAAGATGAACCGAGCCATTAAGAATCTGCTGCACCAGCGTTCGAAGCTCATCCTGCATGTGACCCACGGCAGCCATCAGGCTGCCCGTATCGCCCTTGGCAACCGGAACGGGATCGTCGAGCGATTTGTCGGCGATGCGCTTGACCACCTGCAACGTAACGCTCGGATCCGCGCCCAACTGACCGAGAATGCTGCGCATCAGCAATAGGATCAAGACCAGCACGACGATCAGCGCCGCCACCACCTCGCCGACCAGGATCATCAAATCGTGGAAAAAAGCCCGGTTCACGTCATCCATATAGATGCCCGTACCGATAATCCATTTCCATCCGGAAGTCGTGGTAATGAAGGAGATCTTGGGTTGCGGGCTATCGAAGCCGGGTTTGTCCCAGACATACTCGACAAACCCCTTTCCGCCGCCTTCCGATAACGCCCGGGAAAACAGCTCGCCCATATTCACCCCGGTAGGATCTTTGAAGTCATGCAGGTCCTTGCCGGCGATTTGCGGTTTGACACCATGCGCGACATAGCGAAGATTGGCGTCGAAAGCGAAAATGTATTCTTTGGTGTCGTAACGCGCCTTATTCAATGCCGCGACGGCCTGCGCCTTAGCCGCCGCCTCGCTCATCTTTCCGTTCGCCGCCTGCTCTTCGTAGTAGCCGACCACGCTCGACGCCGACTCCACGATATTGCGGATCTTGTCCTTGCGATCCTGAATCATTGTCGAGCGTTGCGTAAATACCGCGATCAAGCCGACAACCACGACCAGTAACGCGACCAGCCCCAATAAACCGGTCAAGCGTCCCTTCAACGACAATGCAGCTGACTTCTCCATCGATTATCCCCACACACTGTTATTTTCTTGACATAGTTCTCCACAACACGTCCAGTTTAACTTAACAAATTAGATAATGTCATACAGCCAAATGAAAGAAAGCGCGGTGAAAAACACCGCGCTTTCCGTCACAACATTTCACACTTTAAAGCGTGAGAACGTCTGCCTCATGCTCGACGCCGCCGTTTTCAGCGACAGCAGCGTGTCATGAACGCCCTGCAAGGCCGTGTCGCTGTCCAGAATCCGGCCATTGATGCGCTCGGTACTCTGGGCAATCATGGTGGTGGCCTTGTGCTGTTCGGTGGTCGACAGATTGATTTCGTTCATCTTCGCCACCACTTCCTCCATCGCATCCTGGATCTTGGAAATCCGCTCCACCGCATCGCGGGTCAGCACGACCCCATCGTCCACCGAGGTCACCGTGTTCTGCATATTGGCGACCGCCTGACTGGTTTCCTCGCGGATCGTATTCACCATGGCCGTGATTTCGACCGTCGCCTGGGCGGTGCGCTCCGCCAGCTTCCGCACCTCATCGGCCACGACAGCGAAGCCGCGCCCCATTTCCCCGGCCCGGGCCGCTTCGATCGCGGCATTCAACGCCAGCAAGTTGGTCTGGTCGGCGATGTCCTTGATCACATTGGTAATACCCGTGATCTGTTGCGAGCGGTTGTCCAGCGTTGCCAGCATGCTCGACAGCCCCTTCACCGCATCCACGGTGCGATTCATTTCACGGGAGATCTGCTCCATGTCCTTGGCGCTGGCATGTGAATAGTCGCCGGTCTTCGTCACCAGGCCATCCGCTTCTCTAGCCGCATCGGCGATATGGGAGATGCTAACCGTAATTTCTTCCAGCGTGGCGGCATTCGAGCTGGACACATCGGAAATCGAACGCGAATCGTCCGCCACCTTCTCAACGGTCGAGCTGACTTCTTCGACACCGCTAATGACACTGGAGGCCTCGCTGCGGACACTGAGGAACATCTGCTGCAAATGCTCGACAAAGAGGTTGAATGACCGGGCCGTGTCGGCAATTTCGTCCTGCCCGCTGACATCCATGCGCCGCGTCAGATCGCCTTCACCCTGGGCGATCTCCCTCATGGCGCGGCTGAGCCGGCCAAGCCCGGCCAGCATCGAACCCAGAATCATGCTGACCACCGGCACCAGTACCACCATGACCAAAAGGCCCAGACCGACAATCGTGATCAGTAATTTCCCCAACGGCTCCAGGACAATATTCTTGTCCACCACGATCCCCAGAATCCAGGGAGTGCCTTCGACCTGCATGACTTGAACAAAGTGAGGCGTACCGTCAATGTCCACTTCCAGCAGTTCTTTGCTGGCCGCCGCACTATTCAGTTTCTCGGCGGTCAATGCCGGAACCGTCTCGGAGAGCGGTTTGAGGGTCAAGGCCTGATTGGGGTGGGCGATGACTTTACCGGACTGATCCACCAGGAATGCGAAACCGTTTCCGCGCAACTTGATGTCAAGAACGGTTTTGACCAGACCGTCGATGAAGATGTCGCCACCAACCACCGCTTTGACCGACCCGCCTTCGCTGACCGGCGCCACGAACGTCACCACCAGTTTCTTGGTATCGAAATCGACATAGGGATCGGAAACCCCGGGTTTACCCGACTTGGCCGCCATCTGATACCAGGGGCGAGCCACCGGATCATAACCTTGCGGTTGCGGTTTGTTGTCGCTTCGCAGCATGCGATGATCGGCCGTTCCGATATACATCAGATCGTAGCCGGCCCCTTGCGCCAGTCTCGTCAGAAACGGGATCGGCTCCGGGTTTTTCACCAATTCCATGCCTGCCAAAGCTTGCTGCAGTTTGCTGGAATACCAATTTTTTACAAAAGTTACGTAACCTGTTGTGGTACTTGTTAGCTCATTGGCCACATCCTCGACCAGTTCCGCGCGCATTTTTGTATAGGCGATAACGGTGAACACCGTACCGAACAGAATCAAAAACGCAGCTGTCAGGGCAATCAGCTTTGCCTTCATGGATTTCATCAGAAACTCCCCGAATTTAGAATAATTATCAGATCTATTCCCCAAGCACAGCACTTCCACTGCTACAACTCTCGTTGTAGAGGGAATTTAAAGAAACTCCAACATGCAAAAATACCGACTCGGTAGATTTTGTTAGGAAAAAACAACGAAACAACGAAGAAAAGGCGGGAACAGTTTGAAAAAGAAAGGGATATGTATTTGTAATGAGAAACAAATGTAAATAAAAAAGCCAGCCCGAAGGCTGGCTTTCTCATCGGCGATTACTCGCCGGTTTCTTCTACCGCTACCGCCTCTTCAGGACGGTCAACCAGCTCGACCAGAGCCAGCGGGGCATTGTCGCCCTTGCGGAAGCCGTACTTCAGGATACGAACGTAGCCACCATTACGGGCAGCGTAGCGCGGTCCGAGTACGTCGAAGAGTTTAACGACCATCTCGCGATCGCGGGTGCGATCGAAGGCCAGACGACGGTTGGCCAGAGAAGGCTTTTTGCCGAGCGTGATGAGCGGCTCGGCGACACGACGCAGTTCCTTGGCTTTCGGCAGCGTGGTCACGATAACTTCGTGGCGCAGCAGAGAGTTAGCCATGTTACGCAACATAGCCAGACGGTGGCTGGTCGTGCGGTTCAGTTTACGATTACTGTAACGATGACGCATTGTTAATGTCCTTTAGTCTCAAACCTTACGGTTTTTCGAGGCCTGCCGGCGGCCAGTTCTCCAGCTTCATGCCCAGAGTCAGGCCTTTCGAGGCGAGAACTTCCTTGATCTCGTTCAGAGATTTACGACCCAGGTTCGGCGTCTTGAGCAATTCGGTCTCAGTACGCTGAATCAGATCGCCGATGTAGTAGATGTTCTCGGCTTTCAGGCAGTTCGCCGAACGAACCGTCAGTTCAAGATCGTCAACCGGGCGCAGCAGGATCGGATCGATCGGCGGCGCCTTTTCAACGACTTCTTCAACCGCTGTACCCTGAAGATCGGCGAAAATGGACAGCTGGTCGATAAGGATGCGTGCAGCATTGCGCACGGCCTGCTCCGGCTCGATCACGCCATTGGTCTCGATATCGAGAACCAGACGGTCGAGGTCGGTACGCTGTTCCACGCGGGCGCTTTCCACTGCATAGCTCACGCGGCGAACCGGCGAGAAGGAAGCATCCAGCTGGATGGTACCAATGGAACGGTTATCCTCATGACTGCTGCGCACGGATACCGGCTGGTAACCGCGGCCCTTTTCAACCTTGATCTCCATCTCGATCTTGCCGCCGGCGGAGAGGTGAGCAATCACATGATCCGGATTGATCACTTCCACGTCGTGCGGAAGCTCGATATCGCCAGCCAGAACAGCGCCTTCGCCCTCTTTCTTCAAAGAGAGAACGACGCTGTCACGACCATGCAGCTTAAGCACTACGCCCTTGAGGTTCAGGAGAATGTCGACGACATCCTCCCGTACACCGTCAAGTGCGGAATACTCATGCAAAACGCCAGCGATGGTCACTTCGGTAGGAGCGTAGCCCGGCATCGACGACAGAAGAATGCGACGCAGGGAATTGCCCAAGGTATGGGCATACCCACGCTCGAACGGCTCCATGGAGACGCGAGCATGCGTAGCGGTTACCGGCTGTACATCGATAAGACGAGGTTTCAGAAATTCCGAAGCGCTGTTTTGCATAGTCATTCCCTAAGAGCTAGCGATTACTTGGAGTAGAATTCCACAACGAGTTGTTCGTTGATATCGCTAGACAGTTCGGAACGTTCCGGGGCGACCTTGAAAACGCCTTCCATTTTCTTCGGATCAACCGAAACCCAGGACGGGAAGCCGATTTGCTCGGCCAGTGCCAGAGCTTCGGCAACACGTACCTGTTTCTTGGCCTTCTCGCGAACGGCAACGATGTCGCCCGCTTTTACCTGGAAGGACGGGATGTTCACGACCTGGCCGTTAACAACGATGGCCTTGTGGCTGACCAACTGACGCGCTTCGGCGCGCGTGGAGCCAAAGCCCATGCGATATACAACGTTATCCAGACGGGACTCGAGCAGCTTCAGCAGGTTTTCACCCGTGGAGCCCTTGCGACGGACAGCTTCCGCGAAATAGTTGCGGAACTGACGCTCGAGCACGCCGTAAATACGGCGAATTTTTTGTTTCTCACGCAGCTGGACGCCATAGTCAGACAGGCGGCCTTTACGGGCGCCATGCTGGCCAGGAACGCTATCCAGTTTGCACTTGGAATCCAGTGCACGACGCGCGCTCTTCAGGAAAAGATCCGTACCTTCGCGACGCGCGAGTTTACACTTGGGGCCGATGTAACGTGCCATGTTCTCAACCTCTCCGAATTAGATACGACGTTTCTTGGGCGGGCGGCAGCCGTTGTGCGGCACCGGCGTCACGTCGGAGATGCTGGTAATCTTGAAACCAAGCGCGTTAAGAGCACGCACGGCGGACTCACGACCCGGTCCCGGGCCCTTGATTCGAACTTCGAGGTTCTTCACACCGTATTCTTGGGCAACTTTACCAGCGTGCTCTGCCGCTACCTGAGCGGCAAAGGGTGTACTCTTGCGCGAACCCTTGAAACCCGCGCCGCCAGAGGTAGCCCAAGACAAAGCATTGCCTTGACGGTCGGTGATGGTGATGATCGTGTTGTTGAAGGAAGCGTGTACATGCACGATGCCTTCGCTAACACTCTTGCGCACTTTTTTACGTACACGGACAGCTGTGTTTGCTTTAGCCATTATCTGTGTTCCTTGAGTTTACTTCTTGCCGGCGATCGCCTTGCGCGGACCCTTGCGGGTACGGGCATTGGTGCGGGTACGTTGACCGCGGCACGGCAAGCCACGACGATGACGCATGCCGCGGTAGCAGCCCATGTCCATCAGTCGTTTGATGCTCATGGTGATTTCACGGCGCAGGTCACCTTCAACAGTGAACTTTGCCACTTCGTCACGAAGAGCTTCCATTTCAGCATCCGTCAGATCCTTCACTTTCGTGGAGGGGGTAACGCCAGCGGCGGCGCAAATCTGCCGCGCGCGGGTCTGACCGACACCGTAAATGGCTTGCAGGCCGATCACGGCATGCGCATGATTGGGGATGTTTACCCCTGCAATACGGGCCATACTCTTTCCTTAAGCCTTAAGACTCTGAAAAGTTTGCGATTGTATCACGCAATGGCAGGACTAACAAATGTTAGCCCTGTTTTTGCTTGTGACGCGGATCCGTGCAAATCACGCGAACTACGCGATTGCGACGAATGATTTTGCAGTTACGGCAAATTTTCTTTACCGAAGGCTGTACTCGCATGTCAGTTCCTTTCTATCTCTAAAGAACGTGTGCTTTATTTCGCACGGAACACGATTCGGGCACGGGTCAAATCGTATGGAGTCAGCTCCACCGTAACCTTGTCGCCAGGCAAGATGCGGATGTAGTGCATCCGCATCTTCCCGGAGATATGCCCGAGCACGACGTGTCCATTTTCGAGCTTGACCCGGAACGTTGCGTTAGGCAGCGTTTCCAGGACTTCGCCCTGCATCTGGATGGTATCTTCCTTAGCCATATAACCCAGTGTGAACTCGTGTATCAGCGGGAAAGAGTGTTGCCCTTGAAGTTTGCCTTCTTGAGCAGACTCTCGTACTGGTGCGACAACACGTAGGATTGAACCTGCGACATGAAGTCCATGGTCACCACGACGATAATCAGCAGTGACGTACCGCCAAAATAGAACGGAACGTTCCATTTCAGCACAAGGAATTCCGGCAACAGACAAACCAGCGTGATGTACAGCGCACCGATCAGCGTCAGCCGCAGAGTGATCTTCTCGATATAACGGGAAGTCTGCTCGCCTGGACGGATGCCCGGAATGAACGCACCACTCTTCTTCAGGTTGTCAGCCGTTTCCTTCGGGTTAAACATCAACGCCGTGTAGAAATAGCAGAAGAAGATGATGGCCGCCGCATACAGCAGCACATAGATCGGCTGTCCGGGGTGCAGCTTGTCGGCTACGCCCTTCAACCAACCCAGGCCTTCCGTGTTTCCGAACCAGCCAAGAGCGGTGGCCGGGAACAGGATGATGCTGGACGCAAAAATCGGCGGAATCACTCCTGCCATGTTGAGCTTGAGCGGCAGATGCGTGCTCTGGCCCTGCATGACACGATTGCCAACCTGCCGCTTCGCGTAATTGACGAGAACTTTCCGTTGTCCACGCTCGGCATAGATAACGAGGAAGGTCACGGCGATCACCGCGAGGAACAGCAAAATGGTAACCGGGATAGGCAGCGAATTTTGACTCGTCAGAGTCAGGGTCTTACCGATCGCAGCTGGAACGCCTGCGGCGATACCGGCACAAATGATGAGGGAGATACCGTTACCGATACCACGCTCGGTGATCTGCTCACCAAGCCACATCAAGAACATCGTGCCGGTCACCAGGGTGACCACTGTGGTCAGGTAAAACTCCCACTGGGGAGTCACTACCAGGTTGGGCTGCTTGTAAAGCATTACCGCGATGCCGAAACTCTGGAAAGAGGCCAGCGCCACGGTGGCGTAACGTGTGTACTGGGTTACCTTGCGACGTCCCGCGTCGCCCTCCTTCTTCAGCTCTTTCAGGCGGGGGATGACCTCGCCGGCGAGCTGGAGAATGATGGAGGCCGAGATGTACGGCATGATGCCAAGGGCAAAGACCGTAAATCTGGAAAGGGCGCCCCCCGAAAACATGTTGAACATGTCGAGGAGCCCCGTTTGCGACGTGTGGAACAACTTCGCCAGTTCGGCAGGATTGATCCCGGGAACGGGGATATGCGCACCGATACGGTAAACAATCAACGCTCCGATCAGGAACCAGATACGGTTCTTCAGATCACCAAACTTATTGGCATTCGCCATTATCGAAGTATTCGCCACGTACGTGTGCCTTATTCAACAATACTGCCACCAGCGGCTTCGATGGCTGCGCGGGCGCCGGCAGTAGCCAGAACACCATGCAGTTTCAGAGCGCGCTCGACCTTGCCGGACAGGACGACCTTGGCCTGCAGGGCCAGGGCCGGCACGATACCGGCTTGCTTCAGGGTCAGCAGATCGATTTCGTCAACCGGCAGCAGGTTCAGTTCGGACAGGCGAACTTCAGCCGTTTTGCCAGCGGACAGGGACTTGAAGCCACGCTTCGGCAGACGACGCTGCAGAGGCATCTGACCGCCTTCGAAGCCTACCTTGTGGAAGCCACCGGCACGGCTCTTCTGACCTTTGTGGCCACGGCCACCAGTCTTGCCCAGACCGCTACCAATGCCACGGCCGACGCGACGCTTCGCATGCTTGGCGCCCTCGGCGGGTTTGATGGTATTAAGCTGCATCACTTAGCCCTCAGAATTTCAAGAGGTAGCTGATCTTGTTGATCATGCCACGGTTAGCAGGCGTATCGAGCACTTCGACAGTCTGGTTGATCTTCTTCAGACCCAGACCGCGGGCGCAAGCCTTGTGCGACTCCAGTCGGCCGATCAGGCTTTTCACCAGAGTCACTTTTACGGTCTTGGCGTCACTCATGATCCACCCCCAGGATTTGCTCAACGGTCAGACCGCGCTTGGCGGCGATCTGAGACGGTACGCAGATCTTGTTCAGGCCATCCAGCGTGGCGCGAACCACGTTGTACGGGTTGGTCGAACCATGAACCTTGGCCGATACGTTGCGTACACCCATCGCGTCAAAAATGGCGCGCATCGGGCCACCGGCCTTAACGCCGGTACCTTCCTTGGCCGGCTGCATGAACACGGTGGTCGCGCCATGCTTGCCGATTACGGTGTGATGCAGAGTGCCGTTCTTCAACGGAATCTTGACCAGGCCGCGGCGGGCCTGTTCCATTGCCTTTTGCACGGCAACAGGCACTTCTTTCGACCTGCCTTTGCCCATGCCGATACCACCATCGCCGTCGCCGACCACGGTGAGTGCGGAGAAGGCCATGATACGACCGCCCTTCACCACCTTGGTGACACGGTTGACGCTGATCATTTTTTCGATCAAACCGTCGCCGCGCTCTTCGATCTCGTGCTTAGCCATTCTTTACTCCGAATTAGAATACCAGGCCGGATTCGCGTGCAGCGTCGGCCAGGGCCTTGATACGACCGTGGTATTTGAAACCCGAACGGTCGAAGGCAACTTTCTCGATGCCAGCGGCTTTCGCCTTCTCGGCGATGCGTTTGCCGACCAGGGCTGCGGCGTCCACGTTGCCGCCACTCTTGAGGCCGGAGCGAACTTCGGCCTCCAGCGTCGAAGCGCTGGCGAGGACGCGGCTACGGGTCTCATCGATGATCTGGGCGTAAATGTGGCAGTTGGTGCGGTACACAGTGAGACGCACCATCTTGAGCTCCGCAATCCGAGCACGGGATTTGCGTGCACGGCGGAGTCGAGCTTGTTTCTTGTCCATGTCAGTGCCTCAGTTACTTCTTCTTGGTCTCTTTCAGAACCACAACCTCGTCGGCATAACGGACACCCTTGCCCTTGTAAGGCTCGGGAGCGCGGTATGCGCGAATCTCGGCGGCGGTCTGACCAACACGCTGCTTGTCAGCACCCTTGATCACGATCTCGGTCTGACTCGGGGTCTCAACCTTGATACCGGCGGGCATCTTGTGCACGATCGGATGGGAGAAACCAAGAGACAGGTTCAGGGCATCACCTTGGGCCTGGGCGCGATAACCTACGCCGACCAGGCTCAGCTTCTTCTCGAAGCCCTTGGAGACGCCAGTCACCATGTTGTTGAGGAGCGCTCGCAGCGTGCCGGACATGGCGCGCGCGAACTTGCTGTCGTTTTTGGCTGCGAAAGTCAGCTGGTTGTTGTCCAGCTTGATTTCCACTTCCTCGCACAGAGGCGTGCTGAGGGAGCCGTTGGAGCCCTTCACAGTCACCTCGGTCGCGGAGAACTTGACTTCTACGCCTGCCGGGATGGCTACGGGATTCTTAGCTACGCGAGACATTACACCCTCCCCTTACGCCACGATGCACAGCAGCTCGCCACCGACGCCGGCAGCGCGTGCCTTGCGATCGGTCATCAGGCCACTGGAGGTGGACAGGATGGCAACGCCGAGGCCGTTCATGACCTTCGGAATTTCGGTGGTGCCCTTGTACACGCGCAGGCCGGGACGGGATACGCGCTCGATGCGCTCGATCACCGGACGACCAGCGTAGTACTTGAGCTGGATATCAAGAACAGGTTTCTTGGCTTCGCCAGCGATGGCGAAGTCTTCGATATAGCCTTCTTCTTTCAGCACCTGAGCCAACGCTACCTTCAGCTTCGAGGACGGCATGGAAACAGCCACCTTGGAAGCGCGTTGACCGTTGCGGATGCGGGTCAGCATATCGGAAATAGGATCATGCATGCTCATTTATGTGTCTCCTATTACCAGCTGGCCTTCACAACACCCGGGATCTCGCCTTTGAGGGCGATTTCGCGGAGCTTGTTACGACCCAGACCGAATTTACGGAACACGCCACGCGGACGACCGGTGATGGCGCAGCGACGACGCTGGCGGACCGGGGAGGCGTTGCGCGGCAGCTGCTGCAGTTGCAGGCGTGCGGCGAAACGCTCTTCTTCCGAGAGGCTCTGGTTGTTGATGACGGCGAGAAGCTGCTCACGCTTGGCGGCGTATTTGGCGGCCAGCTTTACGCGCTTCTCTTCACGGTTAATCAGTGCAAGTGTTGCCATGTGCTTAACCCTTGAACGGGAACTTGAACGCGGCCAGCAGAGCGCGGGCCTCTTCGTCAGTCTTCGCCGTGGTGGTGATCGTAATGTTCATACCACGCAGAGCATCGATCTTGTCGTAGTCGATTTCCGGGAAGATGATCTGCTCTTTGACACCCATGTTGTAGTTGCCACGGCCGTCGAAAGACTTGCCGGAAACACCACGGAAGTCACGTACGCGCGGCAGGGCGATGGTCACCAGGCGGTCGAAGAACTCGTACATACGTTCGCGACGCAGGGTTACCTTGCAGCCGATCGGGTAGTGGTCGCGGATCTTGAAGCCGGCGATCGATTTGCGGGCGGTGGTAACGACCGGTTTTTGACCGGACAGTTTTTCCATGTCGCCCACGGCGTGTTCCATGACTTTTTTGTCAGCCACGGCTTCGCCGACACCCATGTTCAGGGTGATCTTTTCGATGCGCGGTACTTCCATGATCGACTTGTAGCCGAACTGTTTCATCAGATCGGGTACGACAGTTTCTTTGTAGAAATCGTAGAGACGTGCCATGTTGACTCCTTACGCCCCGATAACTTCGCCGGAGGACTTGAACACGCGAACCTTGCGGCCGTCTTCAAGAACCTTGAAGCCTACGCGGTCAGCCTTCTGGCTAGCCTGATTGAAGATGGCCACGTTGGACACGTCAATCGGCATGGTCTTTTCAACGACACCGCCAGCCACGCCACGAATCGGGTTCGGCTTCTGGTGCTTCTTGACAACATTCACGCCTTCAACGACCAGCTTGCCCTCGAGGACACGCAGGACGGTGCCACGCTTACCTTTGTCTTTACCGGTGATTACTACGACTTCATCACCTTTGCGGATTTTAAGCATGCGTATCCCCTTACAGCACTTCCGGCGCCAGCGAAACGATCTTCATGAAGCGTTCGGTACGCAGTTCACGCGTTACCGGCCCGAAGATACGAGTGCCGATGGGCTCGAGCTTGGTGTTGAGCAGTACGGCGGCATTGCCGTCAAACTTGATCAACGAGCCGTCCGGACGACGCACGCCCTTGGCGGTGCGAACTACAACCGCGTTGTAGACGTCGCCTTTCTTGACGCGACCGCGCGGAGCAGCATCCTTGATGCTCACCTTGATGATGTCGCCAACGCTTGCGTAGCGACGCTTGGAGCCGCCCAGCACCTTGATGCACATAACATGCTTTGCACCGGTGTTGTCAGCGACCTCAAGCATGGTCTGCATTTGGATCATGTGTGATTACCTTTCTATCCAACTTAACCCGTCACTTTCGTCCGCGTTAAGCTCGAAGAGTCGAACTACGACAGACGAAACGCCACAGCCAAAGCTGCGGCGTGTCAAACGGCCAGTTTTGGACCCCGTAAAGGGCAGAATCCTGCCCTAACGAGGCAGGAAAATGGCCATTATACAGAGGGGTTGCCCCCTCTGCAAGCACTCACACCAGGCGAGACTTCTCGACCAGTGCGGTCACTACCCACGACTTGGTTTTCGAGAGCGGGCGGGACTCGCTGATTACCACGATGTCGCCAGCCTTGAACTCGTTGTTCTCGTCATGCGCGTGAAACTTCTTGGAACGACGGATGATCTTGCCGTAGATCGGGTGCTTAACCTTGCGCTCGACCAGCACGGTCACGGTCTTGTCCATCTTGTCGCTGACTACTTTGCCGGTCAGCGTACGTACGACTTTGGTTTCGCTCATATTCAAGCCGCCTTCTCTTTCAGAATGGTGCGGACGCGAGCGATGTCGCGACGCACTTTCTTCAGTTCACTGTTCTTGGTGAGCTGTTGGGTGGCGTGCTGCATACGCAGCGCAAACTGAGCCTTCAGAAGGCTGAGCAGTTCGGCCTTCAGCTCGTCTACACTCTTGGCTTTGAGTTCGGACGCTTTCATCACTGACCTACCTGTCTAGTCACAAACACAGTCGGGATCGGCAATTTGGCTGCGGCCAGACGGAAAGCTTCGCGAGCGAGTTCCTCGGAAACACCATCCATTTCGTACAGCATCTTGCCAGGCTGAATTTCTGCAACGTAGTACTCAGGGGAACCTTTACCGTTACCCATACGTACTTCAGCAGGCTTGGACGTAATCGGCTTGTCCGGGAAGATGCGAATCCAGATGCGGCCACCACGCTTGATGTGGCGGGTCATCGCACGACGCGCAGCTTCGATCTGACGGGCGGTCAGGCGACCGCGACCAATAGCCTTAAGACCGAAATCACCAAAGCTCACTTTGTTGCCACGAGTAGCGATACCCGTGTTGCGGCCTTTTTGCTGTTTACGGTACTTGAGTCTAGTTGGCTGCAGCATTGCGAGGCCCCTTTCTCATTTTCTTCTCGGGAGCGACCGGAGCGGCAACGACCTGACCCGGCTTCGACTCACCCTTGTATACCCATACCTTGATGCCGATCACACCGTAGGTGGTCTTGGCTTCGGAGGTTGCATAGTCCACGTCAGCACGCAGGGTATGCAGGGGCACGCGGCCTTCGCGGTACCATTCGCTGCGGGCGATGTCGATACCGTTCAGACGACCGGAGGACATGATCTTGATGCCCTGGGCGCCCATGCGCATTGCGTTCTGCATGGCGCGCTTCATGGCGCGACGGAACATCACGCGCTTCTCCAGCTGGGAAGCGATGCCGTCGGCGATGATCTGTGCGTCGAGCTCAGGCTTGCGAACTTCTTCGATGTTCACATGCACCGGCACGCCCAGGCGCTTTTGCAGTTCTTGTTTCAGGATTTCGATGTCCTCGCCCTTCTTGCCGATCACGACACCCGGACGGGCGCTGTGAATGGTGATGCGGGCGGACTTGGCCGGACGCTCGATGATGACGCGGCCGACGCTGGCGTGAGCCAGACGTTGCTTCAGGAAATCGCGAACATCGATGTCCTGTTTCAGCATGCCGGCGAAATCGTGACTATTGGCAAACCATTTGGATGCCCAGTTCTTAGTTACGGCAAGACGGAATCCCGTCGGATGAATCTTCTGACCCATAACGTACCCCTTAATTGCCCACAGTCAACGAGATGTGGCAGGTCTGCTTCTCGATGCGATTACCGCGGCCCTTGGCGCGAGCGGAGAAACGCTTCAGGCTCGGACCCTTGTCAACGAAGATGGTTGCCACCTTGAGGGTGTCAATGTCGGCACCTTCGTTGTGCTCGGCGTTGGCGATAGCGGACAGGAGCAGCTTCTTGATCAACTCGGCGCCTTTTTTCGGGCTGAAAGCCAGAATGTTCAGGGCCTCATCGACGGACTTGCCGCGGATCAGGTCTGCCACGAGGCGGCCTTTCTGGGCCGACAGTCGGGCATTGTTCAGATATGCAGATACTCTCATCGCTTCACCTTATCGCTTCTTCGCCTTCTTGTCGGCCGCGTGGCCTTTGAAGGTACGAGTCAGGGAAAATTCGCCCAGTTTGTGGCCGACCATGTTTTCGGACACATAAACGGGTACGTGGGTGCGACCGTTGTGTACGGCGATGGTCAGACCAATGAAATCCGGCAGGATGGTCGAACGACGCGACCAGGTCTTGATCGGACGCTTATCACTGGTCGCACGCGCCGCGTCTACCTTCTTCAGAAGGTGCAGATCAACAAACGGGCCTTTTTTCTGCGAACGTGCCATGTCAATTACCCTTTATTGGAATAGCGGCGGCGTACGATCATGTTGTCGGTACGCTTGTTGCGACGGGTACGGAAGCCCTTGGTCGGAGTGCCCCACGGGCTGACCGGTACGCGACCTTCGCCGGTACGGCCTTCACCACCACCGTGCGGGTGATCAACCGGGTTCATCGCAGTACCGCGAACGGTCGGACGGATACCACGCCAGCGGTTCGCACCGGCCTTACCGATCTTGCGCAGGCTATGCTCTTCGTTGCCGACTTCGCCAACGGTGGCGCGGCAGTCAACGTGCACCTTGCGGATTTCGCCGGAGCGCAGACGCAGCTGGGCATAAATGCCTTCGCGCGCCAGCAGCATGGCGGAAGCACCGGCGGAGCGGACCATCTGGGCGCCGCGGCCAGGCTGCAGCTCGATGCAGTGAACCGTGGTACCAACCGGGATGTTGCGGATCGGCAGCGCGTTACCCGCCTTGATCGGGGCTTCGGCGCCGGACAGCAGAACGTCGCCAGCCTTCACGCCACGCGGAGCGATGATGTAACGGCGTTCGCCGTCTGCATAGCACAACAGGGCAATGTGAGCGGTACGGTTCGGATCATATTCAAGACGCTCCACCTTCGCCGGGATTCCATCCTTGTTGCGACGGAAGTCGATGATGCGGTAGTGCTTCTTGTGACCGCCACCCTTGTGACGGGTAGTGATGTGACCGTTGTTGTTACGGCCACCGGTCGAGCTTTTCTTCTCAACCAGCGCAGCGTGCGGCGCACCCTTGTGCAGGTCGGGATTCACGACCTTGACGAGCGAACGACGGCCCGCGGAAGTCGGTTTAACTTTTACGATAGGCATGCTCTATCTCCTTACTCGGCAACCGCGGTGGTCAGATCGAGTTCCTGACCCTGCACGAGGCTTACGTAAGCCTTTTTCCAGTCCTTGCGGCGGCCCATGGTACGGCCAAAGCGCTTGACCTTACCCTTGACGTTCACGGTGGAGACACTCTCAACCTTGACGTTGAACAGCATTTCCACTGCGGCCTTGATTTCCGGCTTGGTAGCGTCGGTTGCGACACGGAAAACCACTTGCTGGTTTTTCTCGGCAACGAACGTGCTCTTCTCGGAGACAACCGGAGCAAGAATTACTTGCAACAGACGTTCTTGATTCATGCCCACTGCTCCTCCAGTTGCTTCACGGCGTCACGGGTGATCACGATCTTCTTGAAGCGCAGCAGGCTGTAAGGATCAACCTGTTGAGCCTCGATCACCAGCACGTTCGGCAGGTTGCGAGACGAGAGATAGAGGTTTTCGTCCAGTTCCTTGGTGATGAACAGAGCCTGTTCCAGGCCCATCGACTTCACCACGCCGACGAATTCCTTGGTCTTCGGGGTTTCGACCGAGAGACCGTCAACCACGATCAGACGCTCGTCGCGAACCAGTTGCGACAGGATGGCCGCCATGCCGGCGCGGAACATCTTGCGGTTGACCTTGTGGCTGTAGTTTTCGTCCGGGCTGTTCGGGAAGGCACGACCACCACCACGCCATACCGGGGACGAAGACATACCGGAACGCGCACGGCCGGTACCCTTCTGACGCCACGGCTTTTTGGTGGTGTGGTTGACTTCGGCGCGGGTCTTCTGCGCACGGTTGGCGCTGCGGGCGTTAGCCAGGTAAGCGGTAACGACCTGATGCACCAGTGCCTCGTTGTATTCGCGGCCGAACAGGGATTCGGACGCTTGCAGACCTTCTACGGCCTTGCCTTGAGCATTGACTACTTTCAGTTCCATCACGCACCCGCCTTCACGCTAGGACGCACGACAACGTCGCTGTTCTTGGCACCGGGAACGGCACCCTTGACCAGCAGCAGCTGACGCTCAACGTCGATACGAACAATTTCCAGGCACTGAACGGTAGACTTGGTGTTACCGTACTGACCTGCCATGCGCTTGCCCGGCAGAACGCGGCCCGGATCCTGAGCCTGACCGATGGAACCCGGCGTGTTGTGCGAACGGGAGTTACCATGGGAGGCGCGGTTCGACGCGAAGTTGTGGCGCTTGATGACACCGGAGAAACCCTTACCCTTCGAGGTGCCGGTGATGTCAACGATCTGACCCACCTGGAAAATCTCAACGGAGATGGCATCGCCCGGCTTGTAGCCGGAGAGTTCTTCCGCGGACAGGGTGAATTCGTGCAGACCACGACCGGCTTCAACGCCAGCCTTGGCGTAGTGACCGGCAGCAGCCTTGTTGACACGGCTTGCCTTGCGAGCGCCATAAGTCACTTGCAGGGCGGTGTAGCCGTCAACATCGGCCGTTTTGATTTGCGTAACGCGGTTGGCGGACATGTCCAGCACCGTAACCGGGATGGATACACCATCGTCGGCGAAGATGCGGGTCATGCCGACTTTGCGTCCGACAAGACCTTTACTCATGTTTATTTCCTTTTGCAGGTGCCGACTACGATTGGCCGGCATACAAAAACAAAAGCGGACTCGCAAAATTGCGAGTCCGCTAATGTATCACAGAAAATTCAAGCGCCGCAAGCACTTAGCGTGCTTGCTGACTCTCTTCCGTAATTACTGCAGCTTGATTTCCACATCAACGCCGGCCGGCAGGTCGAGCTTCATCAGAGCGTCAACCGTTTTGTCGGTCGGATCAACGATATCCATCAGACGCAGGTGAGTGCGGATTTCCAGCTGGTCGCGGGAAGTCTTGTTCACGTGCGGCGAACGCAGAACGTTGAAACGCTCGATCTTGGTCGGCAGCGGAACCGGGCCCTTGACAACGGCGCCAGTGCGCTTGGCGGTTTCGACGATTTCCTGAGCGGAACGATCGATCAGGTTGTGGTCGAACGCTTTGAGGCGGATGCGGATACGTTGGCTTTGCATGTCTGTTCCTAATTAAGCGACGATTTTAGAAACGACACCGGCGCCGACGGTACGGCCACCTTCGCGGATGGCGAAACGCAGGCCTTCTTCCATGGCGATCGGGGCGATCAGTTCCACGGCGAAGGTTACGTTGTCACCCGGCATTACCATTTCCACGCCCTCTTCCAGCGTAACCGAACCGGTCACGTCGGTCGTACGGAAGTAGAACTGCGGACGATAGCCCTGGAAGAACGGAGTGTGACGACCGCCCTCTTCCTTCGACAGAATGTACACGCTGCCGGTGAACTTGGTGTGCGGGGTGATGGAACCCGGCTTGGCCAGTACCTGACCGCGCTCGACTTCTTCACGCTTCGTGCCGCGCAGCAGTACGCCGACGTTGTCGCCTGCCTGACCCTGGTCCAGCAGCTTGCGGAACATTTCAACGCCCGTGCAGGTCGTCTTCGCGGTGGCCTTGATGCCCACGATTTCGATTTCTTCACCGACCTTGATCACGCCACGCTCAACACGACCGGTCACAACGGTACCGCGGCCGGAGATCGAGAACACGTCTTCGATCGGCAGCAGGAACGGCTTGTCGATCGCGCGTTCCGGCGTCGGGATGTAGCTGTCCAGCGCGTCGGCCAGGCGGAAGATCGCCGGTTCGCCGATGTCGGACTGGTCGCCTTCCAGCGCCTTCAGAGCCGAGCCCTTGATGATAGGCAGGTCGTCGCCCGGGAAATCGTACGACGACAGCAGGTCGCGCACTTCCATTTCCACCAGTTCCAGCAGCTCTTCGTCATCCACCATGTCGCACTTGTTCAGGAACACGATGATGAACGGAACGCCTACCTGACGAGCCAGCAGGATGTGCTCGCGGGTCTGCGGCATCGGACCGTCAGCGGCCGAGCACACCAGAATCGCGCCGTCCATTTGAGCGGCACCGGTAATCATGTTCTTCACGTAGTCGGCGTGACCCGGGCAGTCAACGTGAGCGTAGTGGCGCGAAGCCGTTTCGTACTCAACGTGAGCGGTATTGATGGTAATACCGCGGGCCTTTTCTTCCGGCGCGCTGTCGATCTGCGAGTAGTCTTTCGCTTCGCCACCGAATTTCTTCGACAGAATCGTGGTGATAGCGGCGGTCAGCGTGGTTTTACCATGGTCAACGTGACCGATGGTGCCGACGTTTACGTGCGGTTTTGTCCGCTCAAACTTTTCTTTTGCCATTTTGCAAAATCCTTGATTAAAGAACGATAAAGATCGGGACCGGCCCCGGAAGGGCCGGCCTCAGCGCGCATTACTTCTTGGCGTTGGTCACGGCGTCGGCAACGTGCTTCGGCGCCTCGGAGTAGTGCTTGAACTCCATGGAGTACGTAGCACGACCCTGAGTCAGCGAACGCAGCGTGGTCGAGTAACCGAACATTTCGGCCAACGGGACTTCGGCACGAATCTTCTTGCCGCCCAGGCCGTCGTCATCCATGCCTTGCACGATACCGCGGCGGGAGGACAGGTCGCCCATGACGTCGCCCATGTACTCTTCCGGGGTCTCGACTTCCACGGCCATCATCGGCTCGAGCAGAACCGCGCTGGCGCGGCGCATCGCTTCCTTGAACGCCATGGAACCGGCCAGTTCGAAGGCGATTTGCGACGAGTCGACATCGTGGTAGGAACCGAAGGTCAGACGCACACGTACGTCCACCACCGGGTAGCCGGCGACAATACCGGTGGACAGGGTGTTCTGGATACCCTTGTCCACGGACGGGATGAATTCGCGCGGAATCACGCCGCCCTTGATTTCGTCCACGAACTCGTAACCACCACCTTCGCCCAGCGGCTCCAGGGTGATGACGCAGTGACCGTACTGCCCCTTACCGCCGGACTGCTTGACGTGCTTGGCTTCGACATCGGTAACGGTCTTGGTGACGGTTTCGCGGTAAGCAACCTGCGGAGCGCCGACGTTGGCTTCCACGCCGAATTCACGGCGCATGCGGTCAACCAGAATTTCCAGGTGCAGTTCGCCCATACCGGAAATGATGGTCTGACCGGATTCTTCGTCGGTGCGCACGCGGAACGACGGGTCTTCCTTCGCCAGGCGGTTCAGGGCAACGCCCATCTTTTCCTGGTCGGCCTTGGTCTTCGGCTCAACGGCGACGTGAATCACCGGCTCCGGGAACTCCATGCGCTCGAGAATCAGCGGAGCGTCGGACGAACACAGGGTCTCACCGGTGGTCACTTCCTTCAGACCGATGGCGGCGGCGATGTCGCCGGCGCGAACTTCTTCGATCTCTTTACGCTCGTTGGCGTGCATCTGAACGATACGGCCGATACGCTCTTTCTTGCCCTTGACGGAGTTCAGGACGGAGTCGCCGGACTTCACCACGCCGGAATAGACGCGGAAGAAGGTCAGCTGACCGACGTACGGGTCGTTCATCAGCTTGAACGCCAGTGCGGAGAACGGCTCGTCATCGGAGGCCTTGCGGACCGTCGGCGTGCCGTCTTCGTTCTCGCCCGGTACCGGGGGAACGTCGATCGGGCTCGGCAGCAGGTCGACAACGGCGTCCAGCATGCGCTGAACACCCTTGTTCTTGAACGCGGAGCCGCACAGCATCGGCTGGATTTCGCAACGCAGGGTACGCTGGCGCAGACCGTAAACAATTTCCTCTTCGGTGAGCTCACCGGTTTCGAGGTACTTGTTCATGGTGTCTTCGTCGACTTCGGCGGCGGCCTCGACCATCTTCTCGCGCCATTCCTGGGCAACGGACACGAGCTCAGCCGGGATTTCGCCGTATTCGAACTTCATCCCCTGGGAAGCTTCGTCCCAGATGATGGACTTCATCTTCAGCAGGTCGACAACACCGGTAAAGCCGTCTTCGGCACCGACCGGAACCACGATGGGCACCGGATTGCCGCGCAGACGGGTCTTGACCTGTTCCACGGCGCGGAAGAAGTTGGCACCCTGACGGTCCATCTTGTTCACGAACGCGATACGCGGAACCTTGTACTTGTTGGCCTGACGCCATACGGTTTCCGACTGGGGCTGAACACCGCCCACCGCGCAGTAAACCATCACGGCGCCGTCCAGAACGCGCATGGAGCGCTCGACTTCAATAGTGAAGTCAACGTGTCCCGGGGTGTCGATGATGTTGAAGCGGTGCTCCGGATACTGCAGGGCCATACCTTTCCAGAAGGTAGTGGTAGCAGCGGAGGTAATCGTAATACCGCGCTCCTGTTCCTGCTCCATCCAGTCCATGGTGGCAGCGCCGTCGTGAACTTCACCAATCTTGTGGTTCACGCCGGTGTAAAACAGAATGCGTTCGGTGGTGGTGGTCTTACCAGCATCGATGTGAGCGGAGATACCGATATTACGGTAGCGCTCGATAGGGGTTTTCCTAGCCACGGCCTTAACCTTGTAGGTTGGGTTGAATTAGAAACGGAAGTGCGAGAACGCCTTGTTGGCCTCAGCCATGCGGTGAACTTCTTCACGCTTCTTCATTGCGCCGCCGCGGCCTTCAGCCGCATCGATCAGTTCGCCGGCAAGACGCAGATCCATGGACTTTTCGCCGCGCTTGCGGGCGGCGTCGCGCAGCCAGCGCATGGCCAGCGCCATACGGCGTGCGGGACGAACTTCAACAGGAACTTGATAGTTGGCACCACCAACACGGCGGCTCTTCACTTCGACCACCGGCTTGGCGTTGGAGATCGCGGCGTTGAACACTTCGATGGCGTTCTTGCCGGTTTTCTTTTCGATCTGGTCCAGCGCGCCGTAGATGATGCGCTCGGCAACCGACTTCTTGCCGTCGATCATCACGACGTTCATGAATTTGGAGAGATCCTGGCTACCGAATTTCGGATCAGGCAGGACATCACGCTTGGGGACTTCTCTGCGTCTTGGCATTTTAATTCCTTAAACTATTCAGTTGAGCTTTAGCGCTCATGGTTACCCATAAGGGAGCAACCACTTACTCGACGGCACTCGGCCGCCGTTCCAAACCCGACAAGCGCTTACTTGGGACGCTTGGCACCGTACTTGGAACGAGCCTGTTTACGGTCCTTGACGCCTGCGGTGTCGAGGGAGCCGCGAACGGTGTGGTAACGCACACCCGGAAGGTCCTTGACACGACCGCCGCGGATCAGCACGACGCTATGTTCCTGCAGGTTGTGGCCTTCACCGCCGATGTACGAAATGACTTCGAAACCGTTGGTCAGACGCACCTTGCACACTTTACGCAGAGCCGAGTTAGGCTTCTTCGGAGTGGTGGTGTAAACACGGGTGCACACGCCACGCTTTTGCGGGCAGGCATCCAGCGCGGGCACTTTGCTCTTCGCCGTGGTGGCGAGGCGGCCTTTGCGCACGAGTTGGTTGATGGTTGGCATTACTATCAGTTCCTAGTTGATATCCCCACAACGGCAACATGCCGCCATGAGAGAGGCTGGATTATAGTTGAGTCAAACATGGGGGTCAATCGAAATGACGGCGCGCAAAACCGCTTAGCCCTTGAATGAGCAGCATTTTTTCCGGCCACCCTGTTTCACGCTCCACGCTCCCCGCACCTGCGCTTCGGCATGCCGCCGACGGTCACTTCCGGTGGCCCACCTCCTGTTGAGGAAATTTCGACACGAAAAGACGTAATGCGCACATGTCGTGGCCTTCGTGCCTACCGTAGATTCGGCCTTCCTCATTATCTTCAAAGGGAAGATTCATTATGGCCCATCACGGTCCACTGACATGCCTCCTGGCTGGAGCCACCTTCATCACCACCGTCCATGCGCAGGCCGCCCACCCTTCGCCCATCCGTCATGAAACATCATGGTTGCAATCCAGCCTGACGCCCGTCACCGTGCGTGTGATTGGCGCTCATGCGCTTGTCGACGATATCATCGTCGGCGAATGGGATAGCGTCCGCGCCGAGGGTGTACCCAGTTTTCATGTCGGCGCGCCGGATAAATCCGCCAATGGCGAGGTGCACGCAGCGACCGCGCATTTTGTCAGAACCTGGCCTCGCGGCATCGTGCCCTATGAGTTCTCGCGCGACTATCCCGAGAGCGGAAAACAGATGTTCGAGCAAGCCATCCGTCACTACGAGGAAAAAACCGGCATACGGTTCATTCCGAGAAACGGCCATGGCAGCTACATTCGCCTGAACACAAGCATCGACGCCTGCTACACCTACCTTGGCATGGCCCACGACGCCCGCAATATATACATGACCCACGGCTGCGCGGGCGACATGAACTCGAATCTTCATGAACTCGGCCACATACTTGGCCTGATTCACGAGCATCAGCGCGCCGACCGTGACACGTACATCCGCCCCTCGCCTTTTTACAAATGGAGTTCGCAATGGGTTCATGAGTCGGGTACACGCGAGCTGACTCCATACGACATCAACTCCGTCATGCATTACCGAAGCGGTTATACAATGGAAAGCGGCCACAGTAACCGCACATTATCGCGTAACGCGCTCTCGCCCGGCGATATCCGCGGCCTTGCCCAACTCTATCCGGAAGCGGCGCAACGTGTCGTTCCCGAACAACCGGGGGTCGGACGGCTCCCGTCATCGCCAGGCATTCCGGGCATGCCCGCCACGCCACGCTCCCCTTACCCCCAGGTCCTTCCTCCCCGTCCCCGCACTCCACCGGAAGGGAACGCCGCCCTGCCCGGGCAAGGCGGCCTGATCCGCGACAGCACTGGCCAGCGCTGCCTCGGCATTTCATCGGTGAAATTGCCCGGATTCGAGGACGATTATCAGAAAACCCGGCTCGAACACTGCGATGGGCGACCCTCTTTGCGCTGGTATCTGGGCAAGGACGGCAAACTGCGCAACACCAGTCTCGGACCCGATCAATGCCTGGGGGGATTTGTCGCAGGCGCGGGAGAGACGGTCATGCAGCCCTGCAACGGAGGAGGAATACAACGATGGAACCTCGACGCGGGACGGCTTCGCAATCCCGTCGCGATGAACCTGCCGCTTGCCATCATAAGTGTCAGGGACGGTCTCATCGGGACAGGATGGTCCGGGACCCCGGCTTCCAACTTTCTTAACTGGCACCCGGAAGGCGCGACCGCACCTCCGCCTCCCGTACCGGATCGTCAGTACACCGGCCGGTTGTCCGACACGACGGGTCACCGCTGCCTGAGCGTGATGCGCAATCGCCCCAACAGTCCCCATTGGGACATTTCGATGCAATACTGCAACGCTTCACCGCGGCAGGAATGGAAGCTGGACGGTTCACGGCGGTTGCGCAGCGAGTCGCTGCCCGGCTACTGCCTGGGTGGCGATATCCGCAACCAGGATATCCGGATGGAGCCATGCAGTGGCGACGCCCGCCAGCAATGGCACTTCGATGGCGCACATTTGCGCAGCGTTGCGCATACCGGACATGCAATGCGCAAGCTGCCAGCCGGCCCTGTTGTCCTGAACATGCTGACCCAGTGCCCGCAGTTCGACTTTGTCTGGCGAGCATCGCCGGCCAGCCGCGGCCAGGGCCGGAATGAATCGAAGCCCGGCGCGTCCGGTTCAAGCCCGGGACACCCGGCACCCACTCCCTTCGTCCGGACTCCTCCGTCGATCATGGCGTCCGGGACTCGTCCCGCTTCCGTACCACAGGCGGCGTCGCGCAAGGGCTTGTTGACCAGGGCGACCGGCCAGTGCCTCACGGTCGATCCGTACGGCCCGGCAAGGCTTTCCGGGACGCGTTACCTGTCCATGCAAACCTGCACCGGCTCGGCGCTGCAACGTTGGGAGCTCGATGCTGCCGGCAAGCTCGCCAGCGCCGGCCTGCCGGGTTACTGCCTGGATAGCGAGTCGCCCACCCGCGGCTTCGCATTAATGCGGCGATGCGCAAACGGCGCGGCGATGCGCTGGAATTACCGAAACCAGCGACTTGAAAACCGTCAAACGCCTTCGATGGGAATTCGCTATAACGAGCAGGGTAGTGTGTACTTCGACGAGTTCGATCCGGCGAACTACACCCACACGCTGTTGTGGAAGCCCGGACAGTGAGCGGACGGCCCGCCATAGGGTAAAAAAAACGCCGCTCCTCCTTTCGGAGGAACGGCGTTTTCCTGTCTGCGATGCGGACTTATTCGTCGCTTTCCACACCTTCGGTCGCCGGCTGCTGGAACAGGTGTTCCGGAGCCGAGTCGACGCCCAGCGTATTGCGGCGACGATTGCGATGGTAAGCCAGGCCGGTACCGGCGGGGATCAGTCGGCCAACGATGACGTTTTCCTTCAGGCCACGCAGGTCGTCCTTCTTGCCCATGATCGCCGCTTCGGTCAACACGCGCGTGGTTTCCTGGAAGGACGCCGCGGAGATGAACGAGTCGGTCGACAGCGATGCCTTCGTGATACCAAGGAGGACATTCTCGTAGTGAGCCGGCTCCTTGCCTTCGGCCATCATGCGGTCGTTGGTCTCCAGCACTTCCGCGCGCTCGACCTGTTCGCCGGTGATGAAGTCGGTATCGCCCGAGTCGCTGATGACCACACGGCGCAGCATCTGGCGAATGATCACCTCGATGTGCTTGTCGTTGATCTTCACACCCTGCAGGCGATACACCTCCTGCACTTCCTGGACGATATAGCGGGCCAGCGCCTCGATACCCTGCAGGCGCAGAATGTCGTGCGGATCGACCGCGCCGTCGACGATCAGTTCGCCGCGGTTCACCACCTGACCGTCGTGAACCAGCACGTGCTTGTCCTTCGGAATCAGGTTTTCGTAACCGTTGCCTTCCAGATCGGTGATGATCAGACGCTGCTTGCCCTTGGTGTCCTTACCGAACGAGACCGTACCGGTGACTTCGGCCAGCATGCCGGCATCCTTCGGCGAACGGGCTTCGAACAGCTCGGCCACACGCGGCAGACCACCGGTAATATCGCGGGTCTTGGTGGTTTCCTGCGGAATACGCGCCAGAACCTCACCCTTGCCGACCTCCTGGCCGTCCTTGACGGTGATGATCGCGCCAACCTGGAAGGTGATCGATACCGAAGACTCGGAACCGGCCAGCTTCACTTCGTTGCCGAAGTCGTCGAGCAGCTTCACCAGAGGACGCAGCATCTTCGACTGGGTGCCGGCACGGCGCTTCGGATCGATAACGACCAGCGTCGACAGACCGGTCACTTCGTCGGTCTGCTTGGCCACGGTAACGCCTTCTTCGACGTTCTCGAACTTCACGCGGCCAGCGTACTCGGTAATGATCGGACGCGTATGCGGATCCCAGGTCGCGAGCACATGGCCGGCCTTGAGGGACAGACCATCGGTCACCAGCAGGGTCGCGCCGTACGGTACCTTGTGACGTTCGCGCTCACGGCCGATATCGTCGTGAATGACGACTTCGCCGGAGCGGGTGATCACGATCAGCTCGCCCTTGGTGTTGGTCACATAGCGCATCTGGCTGGAGAAACGCACCGTACCATTGGACTTGGCTTCCACCTGGCTGGCAGCGGCATTACGCGAAGCGGCACCACCGATGTGGAAGGTACGCATGGTCAGCTGGGTACCCGGCTCACCGATCGACTGGGCGGCGATCACACCGACCGCTTCGCCGGAGTTCACTTCCTTGCCGCGGCCGAGGTCACGGCCGTAGCACTTGGCGCACAGACCATAACGGGTGTCGCAGGTGATCGCGGTGCGAACCTTCACCTCGTCGATACCGAGGTTGTCGACCATATCGACAAGATGCTCGTCGAGCAACGTGCCGGCTTCGATCACCGTCTCCCCGGTGGACGGATCGACCACATCGATGGCGGTCACGCGGCCGAGAATACGGTCGCGCAGCGCTTCGATGACATCACCACCTTGCAGAACGGCCTTCATGGTGAAGCCGTTCGTGGTGCCGCAATCGTCTTCCACCACGACCAGATCCTGGGTCACATCCACCAGACGACGGGTCAGGTAACCGGAGTTCGCGGTCTTCAACGCGGTATCCGCCAGACCCTTACGGGCACCGTGGGTCGAGATGAAGTACTGCAATACCGTCAGGCCTTCGCGGAAGTTCGAGGTAATCGGCGTTTCGATAATCGAACCGTCCGGCTTGGCCATCAGGCCCCGCATACCGGCCAGCTGCTTGATCTGCGCCACGGAACCCCGGGCGCCGGAGTCGGCCATCATGTAAATCGAGTTGAACGATTCCTGATCGACTTCCTTGCCTTCGCGATCGAGCACCTTCTGCTTGGACAGTTCGTCCATCATCGCCTTGGCGACCTTGTCGCCGGTGCGGCCCCAGATGTCGACCACTTTGTTGTAGCGCTCGCCCTGGGTCACCAGACCTTGGCGGTACTGCTCCTCGATTTCCTTGACTTCCTTGTGCGCGTCGGAGAGCAGGTCGCTCTTGCGCGTCGGAACCAGCATGTCGTCCACGCAGATCGAGATGCCGCCGCGGGTCGAGAAGCTGAAACCGGTGTACATCAGCTGGTCGGCGAAGATGACCGTATCGCGAATGCCGCAGCGGCGGAACGATACGTTGATCAGCTTGGAGATCTCTTTCTTCTTCAGCGCCTTGTTGATGTGCTCGAACGGCAAGCCCTTGGGCAGAATGTCCGACAGGAGCGCACGGCCGACGGTGGTCTCGTAACGCTTCATGACCGGCTGGAATTCGCCTTGGTCGTCCTTCTCCCACTCCTTCAGGCGCACGGTGATGCGGGTAGCCAGCTCGACCTGACGGGTTTCGTAGGCGCGGTGCACTTCCTTGGTGTCGGCGAACACCATGCCTTCGCCCTTGCCATTGACGCGATCGCGGGTCATGTAATAAAGACCCAGCACGATATCCTGCGACGGCACGATGATCGGTTCGCCGTTGGCCGGGGACAGTACGTTGTTGGTCGCCAGCATCAGCGTGCGGGCTTCCATCTGCGCCTCGAGCGACAGGGGAACGTGAACGGCCATCTGGTCACCGTCGAAGTCGGCGTTGAATGCCGCGCAGACGAGCGGATGCAGCTGGATGGCCTTGCCTTCGATCAGCACCGGTTCGAACGCCTGGATACCCAGACGGTGCAGCGTCGGCGCACGGTTGAGCAGTACCGGGTGTTCACGGATCACGTCTTCGAGAATGTCCCAAACCTCCGGAACTTCCTGCTCGACCAGTTTCTTGGCCGCCTTGATGGTGGACGCCAGCCCCATCACTTCCAGCTTGTGGAAAATGAACGGCTTGAACAGCTCGAGGGCCATCTTCTTCGGCAGACCGCACTGGTGCAGACGCAGGGTCGGGCCCACGGTGATCACGGAACGACCGGAGTAGTCCACGCGCTTACCCAGCAGGTTCTGACGGAAGCGACCGCCCTTACCCTTGATCATGTCGGCCAGCGACTTGAGCGGACGCTTGTTGGCGCCGGTCATGGCCTTGCCGCGGCGACCGTTGTCCAGCAGCGAGTCGACCGATTCCTGCAGCATGCGCTTCTCGTTGCGCACGATGATGTCCGGCGCGCGCAGCTCCAGAAGACGCTTCAGACGGTTGTTCCGGTTGATGACACGGCGATACAGATCGTTCAGATCGGAGGTCGCGAAGCGGCCGCCGTCCAGCGGAACCAGCGGGCGCAGTTCCGGCGGCAGCACCGGCAGAACTTCAAGGATCATCCATTCCGGCTTCATGCCGGAGCGCAGGAAGGCTTCGAGCACCTTCAGACGCTTGGCGATCTTCTTGATCTTGGTATCCGAGCCGGTGGTTTCCAGCTCGCGGCGCAGGGTTTCGATCTCGCCGTTAAGGTCGAGGCTGCGCAACAGTTCGCGAACGGCTTCCGCGCCCATCATCGCGCGGAACTCTTCACCGTACTGGTCTTCCTTATCGAGGAAATCCTCCTCGGTCAAAAGCTGACGGCGCTGCAGCGGGGTCAGGCCAGGATCGGTCACCACGAAGGCTTCGAAATACAATACGCGCTCAATGTCGCGCAGCGTCATGTCCAGCACCATGCCAAGACGCGACGGCAGGCTCTTGAGGAACCAGATGTGCGCGGTGGGGCTGGCCAACTCGATGTGGCCCATGCGTTCGCGGCGGACCTTGGACAGGGTCACTTCCACGCCGCACTTCTCGCAGATCACGCCGCGGTGCTTGAGGCGCTTGTACTTGCCGCACAGGCACTCGTAGTCCTTTACCGGCCCGAAAATACGCGCGCAGAACAGGCCGTCGCGTTCGGGTTTGAAGGTCCGGTAGTTGATGGTCTCGGGTTTCTTGACCTCACCGTAGGACCAGGAACGGATCTTGTCGGGCGAGGCGATGCCGATCTTAATCGCATCAAACTCTTCTTCCTGCGTAACTTGCTTAAAGAGATCGAGCAGTGCTTTCATTGCGTCTCCAGTCGGAGGGAGGCCGCGGCGCCTGCCGCGGCTTCACTCCCTTAATCAATAGCGTTCCAGGTCCATGTCGAGGCCCAGCGAGCGGATTTCCTTCACGAGTACGTTGAAGGATTCCGGCATGCCGGCATCGATCTTGTGTTCGCCCTTGACGATGTTTTCGTAAACCTTGGTACGGCCGGTCACGTCGTCGGACTTCACCGTCAGCATTTCCTGCAGCGTGTAAGCGGCGCCGTAGGCTTCCAGAGCCCACACTTCCATCTCGCCGAAACGCTGGCCGCCGAACTGCGCCTTACCGCCCAGCGGCTGCTGGGTCACGAGCGAGTACGGACCGGTCGAACGCGCGTGCATCTTGTCATCGACAAGGTGGTGCAGCTTCAGATAGTGCATCACGCCGACGGTGACCTTGCGGTCGAATGCCTCACCGGTGCGACCATCGTACAGAGTCATCTGGGTCTTGGACTCATTGAAACCCAGTTGGCCGGTCAGCGGATCGGAGTCGGGATAGGCCAGATCCAGCATGTGCTTGATCTCGGCTTCCTTGGCGCCGTCGAAGACCGGCGTCGCGAACGGCATGCCGCGGCGCAGGTTTTCCGCCAACGACAGGATATCGTCGTCCGACAACTCCGCGATCTGTTCGTTCTTGCCCGTATCGTTGTAGACGCGCTCGACATAGGAGCGGATATCGCCCACGGCGCGCTGCTCCTTGAGCATGCGGTCGATCTGCTCGCCGATGCCCTTGCCGGCCCATCCGAGGTGAACCTCGAGAATCTGGCCGATGTTCATCCGCGACGGTACGCCAAGCGGGTTGAGCACGATGTCGACCGGACGCCCGTCGCCCATGTACGGCATGTCTTCGATCGGCAGAATGCGGGAAACCACACCCTTGTTACCGTGACGGCCGGCCATCTTGTCACCGGCTTGCAGGCGGCGCTTGACGGCAAGGTAAACCTTGACCATCTTCTGCACGCCCGGGGGCAGTTCGTCGCCCTGGGTCAGCTTGCGCTTCTTGTCTTCGAACTTGAGATCGAATTCTTCGCGTTTTTGCGCGAGGCTTTCCTTGATCAGTTCGAGCTGCTTGGCGATGTCTTCATCGCTCATGCGGATATCGAACCAGTCATGCTTGGACGGCAGGCCGTCCAGGTAGGCGACGTCGATCTCGGTGCCCTTGGCCAGACGCTTCGGACCACCATTGGCGATCTTGCCGAGGATCAGGCGTTCGATACGGCTGAACGCGTCGTTCTCGAAAATCCGCAGCTGGTCGTTCAGGTCCAGACGGTAGCGCTTCAGTTCGGCGTCGATGATCGACTGCGCGCGCTTGTCGCGTTCGATTCCCTCGCGGGTGAAGACCTGTACGTCGATAACCGTGCCGGTCATGCCGGTCGGTACGCGCAGCGAGGTGTCCTTCACATCGGAAGCCTTCTCGCCGAAGATCGCGCGCAGCAGCTTCTCTTCCGGGGTCAGCTGGGTTTCGCCCTTCGGCGTGACCTTGCCCACCAGCACGTCACCGGCTTCGACTTCCGCGCCGATGTACACGATGCCGGCCTCATCGAGACGGCCCGCCATGCGTTCGGACAGGTTCGGGATATCGCGGGTGATTTCCTCGGGGCCGAGCTTGGTGTCGCGCGCAACGACCGACAGTTCCTCGATATGGATCGAGGTGTAGCGGTCTTCGGCCACGACCTTCTCGGAGATCAGGATCGAGTCCTCGAAGTTGTAGCCGTTCCACGGCATGAAGGCGATGGTCATGTTCTGACCGAGCGCCAGTTCACCAAGGTCGGTCGAGGCGCCGTCCGCCACCACATCGCCACGGGCGATGGAGTCGCCAACGCTCACAACCGGACGCTGGTTGATGTTGGTGTTCTGGTTCGAGCGGGTGAACTTGGTCAGGTTGTAGATGTCCACACCGACTTCGCCAGCCGTCGCCTCATCGTCGTTGACGCGCACAACCACACGGTTCGCGTCGACGAAATCGACCACGCCGCCACGACGGGCCACCACGGTGGTGCCCGAGTCGACCGCGACGGAACGCTCGATGCCGGTGCCGACGAACGGCTTTTCCGGGCGCAGGCAGGGAACGGCCTGACGTTGCATGTTGGCGCCCATCAAGGCACGGTTCGCGTCGTCATGCTCGAGGAACGGAATCAGCGAGGCGGCCACGGAGACCACCTGACCGGTCGCCACGTCCATGTACTGAACGCGATCCGGTGTCGCCAGAATGGTTTCGCCCTTTTCGCGGCAGGTAACCAGTTCATCGATCAGACGGCCTTCCTCGTCCAGCTCCGCGTTCGCCTGGGCGATCACATAGCGGCCTTCCTCGATGGCCGACAGGTAGTCGATCTCGTTGGTCACCTTGCCGTCGATCACCTTGCGATACGGCGTTTCCAGGAAGCCGAACTGGTTGGTGCGCGCATAGACGGACAGCGAGTTGATCAGACCGATGTTCGGACCTTCCGGCGTTTCGATCGGACATACGCGGCCATAGTGGGTCGGATGCACGTCGCGCACTTCGAAGCCGGCGCGTTCGCGGGTCAAACCGCCCGGGCCCAGAGCCGAAACACGGCGCTTGTGGGTAATTTCCGACAGCGGGTTGGTCTGGTCCATGAACTGGGACAGCTGGCTCGAACCGAAGAACTCCTTGATGGCGGCGCTGACCGGCTTGGCGTTGATCAGGTCGTGCGGCATCAGATTGTCGGACTCGGCCTGGTTCAGACGCTCCTTCACCGCGCGCTCAACGCGCACAAGGCCGGCGCGGAACTGGTTTTCAGCCAATTCGCCCACCGAGCGCACACGGCGGTTGCCCAAGTGATCGATGTCGTCGACTTCGCCACGGCCATTGCGCAGCTCGGTCAGGATGGCGATCACGGACACGATGTCCTCGGTGGACAGGGTCGCTTCGACCGCATCGCGACGCGGTGCGAAGGTTTCGCCGATCAGCGTCTTGAACCACTCGGGGGTCTTGTCGTCGAACTTGTACTGATAGGTCCGGGAGCTGAACTTCATGCGGCCCACGCGCGATAGATCGTAGGTTTCTTCGCTGAAGAACAGGCGCTGGAACAGTTGCTCGACCGCGTCTTCCGTCGGCGGTTCGCCAGGACGCATCATGCGGTAGATGGCGACGCGGGCCTGCAGCTGGTCCTGGATATCGTCCACGCGCAGCGTCTGCGAGATATAGGCGCCCTGATCCAGATCGTTGGTGAACAGCACGTCCACTTCCGAAACCTCGGTCAGCGCGAGCTTGGCCAGGATTTCTTCGGTGATTTCGTCGTTGGCGCGGGCCAGAACCTCGCCGGTATCGGTGTTCACCACGGCACGGGCCAGAACCTTGCCCAAGAGGGCGTCGGCCGGGACTTCGATACGGTCAAGCTCCGAGGTCTGGATATCGCGGATGTGCTTCGCGGTGATCCGCTTGTCCTTGGCGACGATCAGTTTGCCGTCGGTACCGACGATGTCGAATTTGGCCACCTCGCCTTTCAGGCGCTCCGGCACCACCTTCATGAAGACGCCGTTCTTGCTCAGGTAGAACGTGTCGAAGCTGTAGAACTCTTCGAGGATGCGTTCCTCGGAGTAGCCCAGGGCCTTGAGCAGGATGGTCACCGGCATCTTGCGACGACGGTCGATACGGAAATACAGCAGGTCCTTCGGATCGAACTCGAAGTCGAGCCACGAACCGCGGTAAGGAATCACGCGGGCAGAGAACAGCAGTTTACCCGAAGAATGCGTCTTGCCGCGGTCGTGCTCGAAGAACACGCCCGGGCTGCGGTGCAGCTGGCTGACGATGACACGTTCGGTACCGTTGATGATGAAGGAACCGTTGGTCGTCATGAGCGGAATCTCGCCCATGTAGACTTCGTTCTCGCGCACTTCCTTGACGACCGGCTTGGACGATTCCTTGTCGAAGATCGTCAGGCGAATACGGGCGCGCAGCGGAGCGGCATAAGTAATGCCACGAAGCTGACATTCCTGCATATCAAACGGCGGTTCGCCAAGAATGTAGTGTGCAAAATCTAGACGTGCGTAGCCATTGTGGCTGACGATCGGGAAAATCGACTTGAACGCTGCCTGCAAACCAACATCCTTGCGCTGATCGAGCGGCGCTCCGAGCTGCAGGAACTCGGAGTACGAATCGATCTGGGTCGCCAACAGGAATGGGACATCGAGAACACTGGCACGCTTCGCAAAGCTCTTGCGAATACGCTTCTTCTCAGTAAACGAATAACTCATAGAGTCTCCATCGAGGTGGGGTGGCGCAAGAAACCAAAAGTCAGCAGCCATGCGCGCAATAATTGCTGGCTTTTACCTTCTTTGTTTCGGCCAATCACAAGCGCAATAAGGCTGGCGGATTACTCCGCCAGCCTCGTACATCTTCTGTCAGGGAAGATTATTTGATTTCAGCTTTAGCACCGGCTTCGGTCAGTTGCTTGAGGATGTCTTCGGCTTCAGCCTTGGCGACACCTTCCTTGACGGTCTTCGGAGCGCCGTCAACCATGTCCTTGGCTTCTTTCAGGCCCAGACCGGTGATTGCACGGACAACCTTGATCACGTTGACCTTCTGGTCGCCAGCGGCGGTCAGAACAACGTCGAACTCGGTCTTCTCTTCAGCGGCGGCAGCGCCACCAGCGGCCGGGCCGGCAACGGCAACGGCAGCGGCGGAAACGCCGAACTTCTCTTCGAACGCCTTAACCAGGTCGTTCAGTTCCATAACGGTCAGACCGGCAACGGCCTCGAGGATGTCTTCTTTGGTAATAGCCATGTGAAAATCTCCTGAATTCGGGATAAGTCAAATAAGTTAAGCGGCTTCGGCTTGCTTCTCCGCCAGAGCGGCCAGTGCGCGGGCGAAGCCGGCAACAGGAGCTTGCATGACGTACAGAAGCTTGGACAGCAGTTCTTCGCGGCTCGGGATCGAGGCCAGCTCACCAACTTGAGCGGCGTTCAGAACGTTACCGTTGTAAGAACCTGCCTTGACGACGATCTTGTCGTCAGCCTTGGCGAATTGATGCAGTACTTTGGCTGCAGCAACCGGATCTGCGGAAATCGCGTAAACCAGCGGGCCGACCATGTGGTCTGCCAGACCGGCGAACGGCGTGCCTTCCACAGCACGGCGCACCAGCGTGTTCTTGACGACACGCAGGTACACACCTTGCTCACGCGCCTGGGCACGGAGCTTGGTCATGCTGCCAACCTCGATACCGCGATATTCGGCGACGACGAGGGTCTGGGCATCTACCAGTTGGGCAGCTACCTCGGCCACGACCGCCTTTTTATCTTCGAGATTAAGACTCAAGGTCATCCTCCTAGACTGAAAAGAAACGGGAAGTCCCGTTTCGCTTTGCAGCGGCGACCTGTTCAGGAGACATCAGAATACGGTGTCGTGAAGTGGTGCCCATGGGCAGAATTGAACTGCCGACCTCTCCCTTACCAAGGGAGTGCTCTACCCCTGAGCTACATGGGCCTTCAAGACGATTGAAGCCTTCTTTAGGGTACACCATCTGCGCAGGACGCTGTTTCCAGCCATTAAGCCTTGCGGCACCTGCGGTCTTTGACAATCCGGCAACCCTCGAAAGGGTTGCCGGCCCAAAGCCTTGGCAGGACTAGCCTGCCGACCCCGTCACTCAGGCGGTGACGGAGCTGACGTCGACGCGTACGCCAACACCCATGGTGCTGGATACGGCGATTTTCTTCAGGTAAACACCCTTGGCGGCGGCCGGCTTGGCCTTGACCAGGGCGTCAACGAGTGCGGCAAGGTTCTCGCGCAGAGCGGCGGCATCGAAGGATGCGCGACCGATCGTGGCATGAACGATACCGTCACGGCTGGTACGGTACTGAACCTGACCGGCCTTGGCGTTCTTGACGGCTTCGGCGACGTTCGGGGTCACGGTGCCGACCTTCGGGTTCGGCATCAGGCCACGGGGGCCGAGGATCTGGCCCAGCTGACCGACAACGCGCATGGCGTCCGGAGCGGCGATAACGACGTCGAAGTCCATTTGACCGGCCTTGACTTGCTCGGCGAGGTCATCGAAGCCGACGACTTCGGCACCGGCTTCGCGAGCTGCGTCAGCGGCGGCGCCCTGGGCGAATACGGCTACGCGAACGGACTTGCCGGTGCCGCGCGGCAGAACCACGGAACCACGAACAACCTGGTCGGACTTACGCGGATCCACGCCGAGGTTGACGGCGATATCGATCGACTCGTCGAACTTGGCGGTGGCGGCTTCCTTGACCATGTTCAGGGCTTCGTCAACCGCGTACAGCTTGTTGCGGTCAACCTTGGCGTTCAGATCTTGCAGACGCTTGGAAAGCTTGGCCATGTCACACACCCTCCACGTTCAGACCCATCGAACGAGCGGAGCCGGCGATGGTGCGCACGGCGGCGTCGAGGTCGGCAGCGGTCAGGTCCGGCTGCTTCTGTTTGGCGATTTCTTCCAGCTGGGCGCGAGTCACCTTGCCCACCTTTTCGGTGTTGGCGCGGGAGCTGCCCTTCTGGATGCCGGCGGCCTTCTTCAGCAGGATCGACGCGGGCGGGGTCTTCATCACGAAGGTGAAGGACTTGTCCGCGTAGGCGGTGATCACAACAGGAATCGGCAGACCCGGCTCGATGCCTTGAGTCTGGGCGTTGAACGCCTTGCAGAATTCCATGATGTTCAGGCCACGTTGACCCAGGGCCGGGCCGATCGGCGGCGAGGGGTTCGCCTTACCGGCGGGCACTTGCAGCTTTACATAGCCGACAATTTTCTTTGCCACGATTTAGACTCCTAAAGCGGGTATAGCGCGCCGCAGCGCGGCGCTTCCCAGACGAAAGGGCACGATTATACTACCCTTCCATGAAAACGCCAAGCCGAAAGATCAGATTTTCTCAACCTGGCTGAAATCGAGCTCGACGGGTGTGTCACGACCGAAGATCTGCACCGAAACACGCAGCTTGTTGCGTTCGTAGTTGACTTCGTCCACCGAACCGTTGAAGTCGTTGAACGGCCCGTCGGTAACACGGACGCGCTCACCCACCTCGAACAGAACCTTCGGCTTCGGCTTCTCCACGCCCTCCTGCATCTGCTGCATGATGGCGTCGACTTCGCGCTTGGAGATGGGAGCCGGACGATTGGCGGTACCGCCAATGAAACCGGTGACCTTGGGAGTACTCTTCACCAGGTGCCAGGTGTCATCGGTCATTTCCATCTCGATGAGCACGTAGCCCGGGAAAAACTTGCGCTCGGTGATCGAACGGCGGCCATTTTTCATGTCCACCACTTCTTCGACCGGAACAAGCACCTGACCGAACAGGTCGGCCACATCGCTGCGATCGATACGTTCGCGCAGCGCCTTTTGCACGCTCTTCTCAAAACCCGAATAGGCGTGAATTACATACCAGCGTTTTGCCATGATCAGCCTCGACCCAGAAGAACGTCATAAACCAGCCAGGTCAGACCCGAGTCGACCAGCCACATGAACAGGGCAAGCACAAACACGAACAGCGCCACCATGAGGGTGATCTGCTGCGCTTCCTTGCGGGAGGGCCAAACGACCTTCTTCACTTCGGCGACAGACTCCTGCGCATATAGCACGAAGTCCTTGCCGGGACGCGACAACCACACAATACCGGCTCCGGCGACCAGACTCGCGGCGAACGCCGCGGGACGCAACAGGCCATGCGCCTCCGGAATCATGTAAAAGCCGGCAACCCCGGCGATCACGATCAGCGCCGCGAGGGCGAGCTTGATTTTGTCTTGCATTTCCATGCGGTTTTTCTCTTGCGCGTATGCGACAAAAGACCAACCGGCGCTTGCGCGCCGGTTAGTCTTAATTGGCAGGCCAGGAGGGTCTCGAACCCCCAACCCTCGGTTTTGGAGACCGATACTCTACCAATTGAGCTACTGGCCTTTAAACCTTACTCAAGCAACAATCTTGGATACTACACCGGCGCCGACGGTACGGCCACCTTCGCGGATGGCGAAACGCAGGCCTTCTTCCATGGCGATCGGAGCGATCAGTTCCACGGCGAAGGTTACGTTGTCACCCGGCATTACCATTTCCACGCCCTCTTCCAGCGTAACCGAACCGGTCACGTCGGTCGTACGGAAGTAGAACTGCGGACGATAGCCCTGGAAGAACGGAGTGTGACGACCGCCCTCTTCCTTCGACAGAATGTACACGCTGCCGGTGAACTTGGTGTGCGGGGTGATGGAACCCGGCTTGGCCAGTACCTGACCGCGCTCGACTTCTTCACGCTTCGTGCCGCGCAGCAGTACGCCGACGTTGTCGCCTGCCTGACCCTGGTCCAGCAGCTTGCGGAACATTTCAACGCCCGTGCAGGTCGTCTTCGCGGTGGCCTTGATGCCCACGATTTCGATTTCTTCACCGACCTTGATCACGCCACGCTCAACACGACCGGTCACAACGGTACCGCGGCCGGAGATCGAGAACACGTCTTCGATCGGCAGCAGGAACGGCTTGTCGATCGCGCGTTCCGGCGTCGGGATGTAGCTGTCCAGCGCGTCGGCCAGGCGGAAGATCGCCGGTTCGCCGATGTCGGACTGGTCGCCTTCCAGCGCCTTCAGAGCCGAGCCCTTGATGATAGGCAGGTCGTCGCCCGGGAAATCGTACGACGACAGCAGGTCGCGCACTTCCATTTCCACCAGTTCCAGCAGCTCTTCGTCATCCACCATGTCGCACTTGTTCAGGAACACGATGATGAACGGAACGCCTACCTGACGAGCCAGCAGGATGTGCTCGCGGGTCTGCGGCATCGGACCGTCAGCGGCCGAGCACACCAGAATCGCGCCGTCCATTTGAGCGGCACCGGTAATCATGTTCTTCACGTAGTCGGCGTGACCCGGGCAGTCAACGTGAGCGTAGTGGCGCGAAGCCGTTTCGTACTCAACGTGAGCGGTATTGATGGTAATACCGCGGGCCTTTTCTTCCGGCGCGCTGTCGATCTGCGAGTAGTCTTTCGCTTCGCCACCGAATTTCTTCGACAGAATCGTGGTGATAGCGGCGGTCAGCGTGGTTTTACCATGGTCAACGTGACCGATGGTGCCGACGTTTACGTGCGGTTTTGTCCGCTCGAACTTTTCCTTAGCCATGGCAAAATTCCCTGAATCCGAAAACAAAGTTTAAGCGATGGTGCCCATGGGCAGAATTGAACTGCCGACCTCTCCCTTACCAAGGGAGTGCTCTACCCCTGAGCTACATGGGCCTTATAACAGGCATCTAACGCTTGGAGCGGGTGAAGGGAATCGAACCCTCGTCGTAAGCTTGGAAGGCTTCTGCTCTACCATTGAGCTACACCCGCCTCTACGACCTCGGCTCACAACACCGCAGCCGCCAAGACGCTTTAATATTCTGGTGGAGGGAGAAGGATTCGAACCTTCGAAGGCTGAGCCGTCAGATTTACAGTCTGATCCCTTTGACCGCTCGGGAATCCCTCCTGAAAGAGACCCGAATCTTATAGAAGCACCCGTTGAGTGTCAACACCTTCAATGGAATTATTTGCCGTTTTTTTATCCCCGAAAAGGAAAACGCCCGGCGTTAACCAGGCGTTTCCTTTGACATCAGTACCTTATCCGTTTCAGGACTTGGCGGATATCTTCAGATATTTCTGGTAGAGCTGATCCTGATCCTCCTGGTGCGACGGATCGAGGGGGATACAATCGACCGGACAGACCTGCTGGCACTGCGGCTCGTCATAGTGCCCCACGCACTGCGTACAGAGGTCGGGATTGATTTCGTAGATTTCCTCGCCTTGCGAGATCGCGCTATTCGGGCATTCCGGTTCGCACACATCACAATTGATGCATTCGTCGGTAATCATCAAAGCCATGCTGAAATTCCTTTGCTTAATTTGCCTTGGTACTGATTTTGTCACCGGGGATGACAAGGCGGCAACATCACCCCGTTATATCATTAGATAAAGATCGGGTTTCGGCGCTTGCCCGCGCGCGCCGGGCAAGCCCGTAATGCACAGCGCCGGCCTTGTCCCGTCTCAGCAGTTCGAACCCTTCCAGCCCGGGCCACTGCCGCGCCTCGAAATAGATCACGCCATCCTCGGACAAAAGACCGCCCAGCAATGGCAGCACCTGGATGAGCAAGTCGGAGCCGTAGGGCGGATCGAGAAAGATGACATCGAATGCCTGATGCACCGTTTTCAGGTACATCAGCGCATCCATCCCCACCACGTCGATCGATGCGGCGCCCAGCAACGCCTTGTTCTGCCGCAGGCTATCGGCCACCTTGCGCGACTTTTCGACCATGACCACCTGCCGGGCCCGACGTGATGCCGCCTCAAAGCCCAACGCGCCGCTGCCGGCGAACAGATCGAGGCAACGGCGGCCCGCCATATCCTGCCCCAGCCAGTTGAACAGGGTTTCGCGCACCCTGTCCGGCGTCGGACGCAGCCCCTCCGAATCGGGAAACGGTAGCAGCCGTCGACGGTAATCGCCGGCGATGATTCTGACTTTATTGCGTTGCTGACTCATGATCGTCACTGAAAAAACGAACCTGAGAGTTTACCGCGAAGCCCGGCCGTGCGCCTCAATTCCCGTTATTTTCCTCCAGTCTGTCGTCTTCCGGCAACGCCAACTCATTATTTTCACTATAGTTTTTCTTCTGTCGCTTTACCGCTCCCCTATCCCGTGCAAGGCTGCGCCCCAGCCAGCGACACCGTGACAACGACCCGCAACGTTGCCCGCGAAGGATGTCCGCCTGCCCGTAAAGCGATTTAAAGGATACAATTTCCATATTTCACCCCTTAACTGGCTGATTCAGGTTACGCATGTTCAGTTTCTTCAAGAAAAAACCCAAACCCGCCGATACCGCCGACATTCCGGCCTCCGACGAGACGGGCATCGACACCTTCGCCGAACCGGCAGATCAAGCCGCGCCCCCCGGTGATGCCGAACCTGCGCCGTCCACGCACACAGAGGACCCCGGGACGCCCGCCGAAAACGACACTCCCGCCCCCCTCAAGACAATGAGCTGGACTCAGCGCCTCAAGGCCGGACTCTCCAAGACCCGCGACCGTCTGGGCAAACAGCTGGCCGGTCTGTTCGGAGGGGGCAAGATCGACGAAGAGCTCTATGAGGAGCTGGAAACGGTTCTGTTGACGGCGGACATGGGGATAGACGCTACCGTGCACCTGCTCGGGGATGTGCGCGAACGCGTTTCGCTCAAAGGACTCAAGGATGCCGCCGAGTTGAAGGAAACGCTCAAAGAATCGCTGACCGAGCTGATCCAGCCCCTTGAAAAGCCCCTCGACACCCAGGGACGCAAACCGTTCGTGATCATGATGGCCGGCGTCAACGGCGCGGGCAAAACCACCTCGATCGGCAAACTCGCCAAATACTTCCAGTCGCAGGGCAAAAGCGTGCTCCTCGCCGCCGGCGACACGTTCCGGGCCGCCGCTCGCGAGCAACTGATCGCCTGGGGCGAACGCAACAATGTGACCGTCATCGCCCAGGAGGGTGGCGACGCCGCCGCGGTCTGCTTTGACGCCATCAAGGCGGCCCAGGCGCGCGGTATCGATATCGTGCTGGCAGACACGGCAGGCCGCTTGCCGACCCAACTGCATCTGATGGAAGAGATCAAGAAGGTCAAGCGCGTCATTCAGAAAGCGCTGCCCGACGCGCCGCACGAGATCGTGCTGGTGCTGGATGCCAACATCGGCCAGAACGCCATCAGTCAAGTCAAGGTTTTCGACGATGCGCTCGGTCTGACCGGCCTGATTCTCACCAAGCTCGACGGCACGGCCAAGGGCGGAGTGATCGCCGCCATCGCCAAGCAACGTCCGATTCCCCTGCGGTTCATCGGGGTGGGCGAAGGTATCGACGATCTGCGGCCGTTCGATGCCAAGAGTTATGTCGATGCCCTGTTCGACTGACAACAACGAGGACGGACAGTCATGATCCAGTTTGATCAGGTGACCAAGCGTTACCCTGGCGGCAACGAAGCTCTGAAACAGCTTTCCTTTTCGATCGGAACGGGGGAAATGGTTTTCCTCGCCGGTCACTCCGGCGCTGGCAAATCAACGCTGCTCAAGCTCATCGCGGGCATCGAACGGGCCACCAGCGGCAGCGTGCTGGTCAACAACCAGAACCTGAGCAAGCTGCGCTCCAGCCAGTTGTCCTTCGTTCGCCAGCACATCGGCATCGTTTTTCAGGATCACAAGATCCTTTATGACCGCAGTGTGTTCGACAATGTGATGCTGCCGCTGGACATCATCGGCTTCGAGCGGCGCGATGCGGCCCGCCGGGTGCGCGCCGCACTCGACAAGGTCGGCCTGCTCGGCAAGGAAAAAATGATGCCAGTCCGTCTCTCCGGCGGAGAGCAGCAGCGCCTGTGCATCGCCCGGGCCGTCGTGCACCGTCCAACCATCCTGCTGGCCGACGAGCCTTCGGCCAACCTCGACCGCGCCTACGCGCTCGACATCATGGAGTTGTTCAAATCCTTCCACCAGGTGGGGGTCTCGGTCGTGATTTCCGCCCATGACGAAACCCTGATGGAAGACTACGGCCGCCGAATCATTCGCCTGAGGGAAGGACAGTTCGCCGCATGAAACACTTTCTCTACCTTCACTGGCAAAGCGCGTCGAGCGCGTTTTCCCGGATTGTGCGCCAACCCTTCGGCAGCCTGTTGAACCTGCTGATGCTCTCGGTCGCGCTGGCCCTGCCGCTGACCCTGTACCTTGGCGTGAACAGCCTGCAGGCCTGGGTCGGTCGTCTGAGCGCCACACCCCAGATCACCCTGTTCATGGAGATGTCGGCCGAAGACGCCGATCTGGCCGCGGTGAACAGTACACTGCGCAAGCACCCGCGCATCAAGCGTTACGAGTTCATCAGCAAACAGCAGGCGCTCAAGGACATGGAAAACCGCAACGGGCTGAGCGGATTGACCGAGGGGCTGGAGAGCAATCCGCTGCCGGACGCCTTTGTCGTGACACCGTCCACGCTGGAGCCGGCGGAGCTTGAGATGCTGCAAAAGGAACTGTCGGGGCTGCCCATGGTGGAAACCGCGCAGTTCGACGCCCACTGGGCCAAGCGCCTGTACGGCATGGTCGAGCTCGGCAAGAAACTGACAGTCTTCCTCGCCTCGGTACTGGGGATCGCCCTGATCATCATCACCCACAACACCATCCGCATGCAGATCCTGGCGCGGAAGGATGAAATCGAGGTCGCCAAACTCATCGGCGCCACCGACAGCTTCATCAGACGCCCCTTCCTTTATCACGCCTTCTGGCAGGGCGTGCTCGCGGCGTTGATCGCCTGGGGACTGACACTGTGGCTGGTCGCCATCGCCAACCCAGCCCTGGCCGAGTTCGCGCAGCTATATAATGAGAGGGTGGATTTGCAGCCTCTTAGCGCGGGCGAGCTGGCAATCGTCGTGGCCGCCGCCGCGGCGCTGGCCATGCTCGGCGCACGACTGGCCACCGGCCATCACCTGCGCCAACTGGAACCCCGCTGACTCCCGACTGGCACCAGGATAGTTTCCCGCTACAGCACCGATAGAAAAATACTCCGGGCAGGGAAACTTTCCCTTCTGGCACTCGACTAATACGAGTGCTAAGATTGCTCTACCCACCAAGGAGGTAGTTTGACTCATGAACGCTACGTTTACTTTGCCCGTCCCGTCGTCCAGCGGTAGCCTGGAACAGTACATTCAGGCCGTGAACAGCGTACCGATGCTGACTGCCGAGGAAGAGAACGAACTGGCTGTCCGCTACAACCAGGAAAACGACCTGGAAGCGGCGCGCAAGCTGGTACTCTCGCACCTGCGCGTCGTCGTTTCGATCGCGCGCGGCTACAACGGCTACGGACTGCAGCAGGCCGACCTGATCCAGGAAGGCAATATCGGACTGATGAAGGCGGTCAAGCGTTTCGAGCCCAATCGCGGCGTGCGCCTGTTCTCTTTCGCCGTGCACTGGATCAAGGCGGAAATTCACGAATTCATCCTGCGCAACTGGCGTCTGGTTCGCATCGCGACCACCAAGCCGCAGCGCAAGCTGTTTTTCAATCTGCGCAGCATGAAGCGGGGCTTCTCCGCGCTGACCGATAGCGAAGCCCAGGCGATCGCCGACAATCTTGGCGTCAAGCGCGAAGAAGTGCTGGAAATGGAAACCCGGTTGTCCGGGCAGGACATCGCGCTCGTCGCCGATGATGGCGACGACGAGGGATTCGCCCCGATCGACTGGCTGGCCGATGCCGATGCCGAACCGACCCGCATGCTCGAACGCAAGGCATTCGACACGATGCAGACCGAAGGCCTGGAACATGCCCTTTCCGTGCTGGATCCGCGCAGCCGGCGAATCGTTGAGGCGCGCTGGCTGGCCGACGATGGCGGCGCGACCCTGCACGAACTGGCCGCGGAATTCGGTGTGTCGGCGGAGCGCATCCGCCAGATCGAAGCCAAGGCGCTGACGCGAATGAAAACGGCGCTAACGGAAGGCACTGTCCTTCTGGACTGACAAAAGGCTCCCCCGGGAGCCTTTTTCTTTGCCCACCGGGTTTCGGAGTCCTCCGATGGGAGCGCGCCAGCCACACCGATACGATGAGCGTTTTCTCAAGGAGAGACGATCATCATGCAAGGTCTTCCCACAGCACAACTGAGCCGCCAGTTCCAGGACATGGCGCGCGTCCTCGCCGCCATCGCCCTGCGCAAGTTCATCTTTGCCCTTGACGCCGAACCAGGCGAAGCGGGCCACCTGGACCCGGCGGTACTGAACGCGATGGAGGTGTTCCGCGCGTCGTTACTGATGAACGACCAGCAGGAGCGTCCGGCCCCCGACCCGCTGCAGATATCCGCGCTGCTGCGCGATCTGGCCACCGAGGAACGCAACCGCCTTGCCGGCGCGCTAGAGCACAGTCCGACCCTGCATCTGGTCTCGCTGTCCGCATCCAGCAGGGCAACGCTCTGGCAGGATACCATCCGGCAACTGGTCGAGGCAGGGGAAGCCGATCGGCTTTATCCGCACTTCAGTTCCGCCCACCTGCTTTTGCTGCTGCGCGCCCAACTGCGCGGCAACGACTGACTAAAGCAAGACTATCGACGCAGGGGCCCCCGTCAGTCAGTGGTTTTCTTGTATTTCTCCGGCAAGCGCTCCCATCCCTCGTGTGCCTGCCGCAGCAACGGACCGAAGGCGGGAGGGCCGTCGCTCAGCTCTTCGATGTAGTAGCGGGCATAGGTCGGAAACGAGGCCAGCGCCAGACCGAGCGTGGCACGGGCCTTGGCGCCCTCACCCGCCAGCGCTTCCAGCTTGGCTTTTTTCAGCAGCACATCCGGATACGGTCGAATCGCGGCCATCAGATCGACCCATTGGCGATTCACGCCAAGGTTCTCGGACGTGCCCTCCAGATAATTGTCCAGCGTATAGAGGGCATGGTACGCGTACAGGGGACGCTCGCGAATCAGCGTTGTCAGACGTTCAACGCGTTGGGCATCCTTCGCGCCATTCTCGGTTGGCGTGTAAAGGTTCACCAGCTCGCGATAGGGAGCGTAGGCCATCGCCGAAACACCCATGAGGACCAGCAACAAAGCGACCAGCATGGCTTTGATCGGCAGGCCCGCGCGCATTTGCCGCCCCGGAGCCAGCGACACGAACACGACCACCATCGCCAGGAAATACAGATACCAGAGCGGATATTCGAGCATGCTGTGGATAGCGCTCACCGACAGACAGGCCAGTGGCAGAAACCCCTCCACTTCGGCGCGCTCGGAGAAATACGGCCAGACAGACCAGGCAAAACCGCCCAGCACGATGGCCGTGGCTACGCCGCCCATTTCGGCCAGCAACTGAAGCACGAGATTATGGGCATTGGTGAACAGGCCGCTGTTGAAACCGGCTTTGGCGAACTCGGGCAAGGTTTGCAATTCGACACTCTGGCTGGCGAACTGCGACCAGCCGGTGCCCCACCATGGGTGGGCGCGGAACACCAGCCAGGCCTTGTGCATTTCGGCAAAGCGGCGCGAAGCCATATCGTCGCCGTTCGCGGCCAGTCGCTCCATCCCGCTGGCCACACCGACATTCTTGTGCAGCAGGGAGGACACCAGGTGGTTGACCATCGGCAACGCGAACTGCACCAGAATGATCGCCAGGCTCGCCAGCAGCATGCCGTTCAGCATCCGCCGCGACGCCTCGCTGCGGATGCGCAAGTGCCAGACAAGGGCCACCGCGGCCACGGCGAACACATAGAGCAGAATCGTGCGCGACCCCGCGAAAGCGAGCATCACCGACAACCAGAGCGTCCACGCAAGGAAAGGCAATTTGCCCAGGCGGTTCACCGAGCGCAGGAACACCCCGGCGAGCATGCCCCACATCAGATAGTGCGCGAACTGGTTGCGCTGGCCGATATGACCGAAGATATTGGTGGTGGGATGCTCGGAATCGTAAAACAGGATGCCATTGCTCAATTCGGCAAGACCGGTCACCTGGGCAAGACCGATCAGCGACTGCACCAGCGCGCCCGCCATCAGCGCGCGGGCGAGCCATATGGTCAACTCGCCGTTGCCCAGTTCCTCGCGCAGCGTCGAGCCGGCCAGCGCGAGCAGGGCCAATACGCACCAGGCCAATGCCGTGACGGTATTGAGTCCGGGAAACAGAACGGGAACAAGCCAGGGTTGCAGCGCCCAGACCAGCCCCAGCATCAGGCACCAGATCGCGGCGCGCGGCAACCGGTTGAGCGCTTCGCGTAGCGGCAACGCAAAAAGCAGGGAGCCTAGCGCGAACCACACGGTTTCCATCTCCCCCCACCATTGCGGCAAGGGCAGGTAATGGGTGCGCGACGCGAAGGGTATGATCGCGACCAGGCACCACAGCAGCAGCGAGAGCCCGAGCGACAGAGATTTCCAGTTCATGACGGAGCGAGTTTTCTTATTACGAATCAGCCGTGAAGGATACCCCAATACCCCGTCGGGAAGTACTCCGCTCCGTCAAAATCCCGGGGATTCGTGGTGGGGAAAGCAAAAGCGCCCCACCAAGGGGGCGCAGTGGGTTCGCTATGCCATGTTACGGGTTCGCTGGTGCGGCAGCTGGCTGGACACAAGATGACGGCAGGATTTCCGCCGGCACACCGTTCTGCCCGGCGCTGTTGCCATTCACGCAAGCCCAGGTCAGATTGCCGTTATTCAACGTGGCGCGTAATGAAATGGCATTCGTATTCGCCGGTGCCACCGCAGGAGTTAGCGTCGCAGTGATAAACCCATTGCCATTGGCTAACGCATACGATACATCAGATACATTATCAGTTGATACCGCAGGCAAGACGAGTGCCGCCGTCGCCGGCATGACATTATTGGTTATGATGGCCTCGGATACTCGGGTTTTCGCCCCCGCCATCAGCGTCAGAGCCTCCGCCACCCGCGCCCGCCGGGTGTAGTCCAGATACCTCGGTACAGCCAGGGTCGCGAGAATCCCCACGATGGCGACCACGATCATCAATTCGATCAGCGTGAAACCGCGTTGTGCTCTGTGTTGCATATCATCTCCAGTGTTTTGCTGAATGGTTTACAGAAAAACCGGCCCGAAAGCACAGCTTTTCCTGCGTCAAGTTGATACGTGCTCTTACCAGGCCGTCGCCGGAGAGCAGACTCCCGGACTCAGGCTTCTCATCGTTATTTTTGATCATACGCGGTCGGTTCCCACCGGGGAACCCACACCGGTTTCTGCCAGGATGTCCTCGAGCCGCACACAGGCTTCGCCCGCTGCGACTGTGTTAGCATTCCCTCATACGTTTTCAGGATCGGTTCCATGTCCAATCAACACTGGCTCGAACGCAGCCGCGCGTCTGTCTGGCATCCCTGCACCCAGATGAAGCGCCATGAAACCTTGCCCATCATTCCCGTTCGCGAGGCCTCCGGCATCTGGCTGACCGATTTCGAAGGCAACCGGTATATCGATGGTGTCAGCTCCTGGTGGGTCAACCTCTTCGGTCATGGCGAACCGCGCATCAAGGCCGCGATCCGCGACCAGCTCGACTCGCTCGAACACGTCATTCTGGCCGGGTTCACCCACGCGCCGGTCGTCGAACTTTCCGAGCGCCTTGGCGCGCTGACCGGCCTAGGCCACGCGTTTTACGGCTCGGATGGAGCGAGCGCCACCGAGATCGCCCTCAAGATGAGCTTCCATTACTGGAAGAATCTCGGCAAACCGGAAAAAAACCGCTACATCAGCCTGGAAAACAGTTATCACGGCGAAACCGCCGGAGCGCTGTCGGTCACCGACGTCCCCCTGTTCTCCGCCACCTATGCCCCGCTATTGCGTAATGCCATCCGCGTCCCGTCTCCGGACAGCCGCAAGGCGGCGCAAGGCGAAAACGCCGACGATGTCGCGCTCGCCGCCGCGGCCGCCCTGGAGAACGTGCTGGCCAAACAATCGGCCCACATCGCGGCGATCATTCTCGAACCGCTGGTGCAGGGTGCGGCGGGAATGGCCATGTACTCGCCCCTGTATCTGGAAACGGTGCGACAGCTGGCCGACCGCTACGACGTGCATCTGATCGCCGATGAAATCGCGGTTGGCTTCGGCCGTACCGGCACGCTGTTCGCCTGCGAGCAGGCCGGCATCCGTCCCGATTTCCTGTGTTTGTCCAAAGGCATCACCGGCGGTTTCCTGCCGCTCTCCTGCGTGCTGACCCGCGACGGCATCTACGATGCGTTTTACGACGAAGACGTCACCCGGGGATTCCTGCACTCGCACAGCTACACCGGCAACGCCCTTGCCTGCCGCGCCGCGCTCGCCGTGCTCGACATTTTCAGGGACGACGACATCCTCGCCGCCAACCGCGAACGGGCGAACCAATTCACCCATTATCTCGAACCGGTGCGCCAACGCCGCGACATCCATCACTTCCGTCATACCGGCATGATCTGGGCATTCGACGTCGACACACCGCACCCCGGCTTCGGCCAGGCTTTCTTCCAGGCCATGCTGGCGCAGGGCTGTCTGGTGCGCCCGATCGGCAACACGGTGTATTTCATGCCGCCTTACTGCATCGATGACGCGCACATGGCTCAATTGGCCGAAGCAACGTGCAAAAGCCTGGACGCTCTGGCCGATGACCCGGGCCGGATCGGCGCCGGACTCGCCCTGCCGTGAAGCAATACACAAACGGCATAACCGTATTGTCCTTCACACCGAGAAAGAAAAGCTTGATATGTCTCAAGCCGAGGTCTCACCACGATGGACCCGGCCACCTTATAATTGCAACCCCACAAGAGAACACTGTATGCATTCGCTGATTCACGATGCCGGCAGGCTGGTCGTCAAGGTTGGCTCCAGTCTTGTCACCGACAATGGCCGCGGTCTGGACATGGCTGCCCTGCACCGCTGGGCAACGGAAATCGCCGAGCTGAAGCGGCGCGGCAAGCAGGTCGTGCTGGTTTCCAGCGGCGCGATCGCCGAAGGCTGCCAGCGCCTGGGATGGGCCAGCCGGCCGCGCGCGGTTCACGAATTGCAGGCCGCCGCCGCCGTGGGGCAGATGGGTCTGTGCCAAGCCTATGAGAGCGCCTTCCGGCAACATGGTCTTGGCACCGCCCAGATTCTGCTGACGCACGAGGATCTGGCGGATCGCACCCGTTACCTGAATGCGCGCTCCACACTGACGACGCTGCTCAACCTGAATGTCGTTCCGATCATCAACGAAAACGACACGGTGGTGACCGACGAGATCCGTCTGGGCGACAACGATACCCTCGGCGCCCTGGTCACCAACCTGATCGAGGCCGATGCCCTGATCATTCTCACCGACCAGCAGGGGCTGTTCAGCGCGGACCCGCGCAAGCATCCCGACGCCCGCTTGATCGCGACGGCCCGGGCCGGGGATCCCGCGCTCGAAGCCATGGCCGGCGGCGCGGGCAGCGCGGTCGGCACCGGCGGCATGCTGACCAAGATCCTGGCGGCGAAACGGGCGGCGCACAGCGGCGCGGCGACCGTGATCGCCTGCGGCCGGGAGCCGCATGTGCTGTCCCGGCTGGCGGATGGCGAATGCATAGGCACCCAGCTCGAAGCCACCACCACCCGGCTGGCGGCGCGCAAGCAGTGGCTCGCCGATCATCTGAAACTCAGCGGCGCCCTGCATCTTGACGAAGGCGCGGCGCGCGCCATCCGCGAACGCGGCACCAGCCTGCTGCCTGTCGGGGTCACCGCGGTGGACGGCGAATTCCTGCGCGGCGAAGCCGTGGCCTGCCTTGATCCATCCGGCCAGGAAGTCGCCCGCGGTCTTGTCAATTACAGCTCCGACGAGGCGCGACAAATTCTCGGCAAAGCCACGCGAGACATCGAGGCTGTGCTGGGCTACCTGGTGGAAGCGGAACTGATCCATCGGGACAATATGGTCGGAGCCGCTCACTGAGACTTCCCGCTCCGACGCTGTTACCCTGACTGACGTTGTTGTTATCCCGCCCCTGTTTCGTGATCGCGACAGGGGTTTTATCTCCCGCCCAAGAGGAAACTGGTGTCATGAAACACTATGCGATTGCCGCTCTCATGCTGCTGGCCGCGGCTTCGGCCCAGGCAGACAATGTGCTGCGTATTTTCAACTGGAACAACGAGATCGCTCCCGATACGATCAAGCGTTTCGAACAGACTTGCCATTGCAAGGTCGTCGAGGACTACTACGGCGACAACGAGGAAATGCTGGCCAAATTGGCAGCCGGGGCGAAGGGCTACGACATGGTGGTGCCGACCACCTATGCCATGCAAACGCTCGCCAAGCAGAACAAGCTGCAGCCGCTGGACAAGGCGCACATTCCCAACTTCAAGAATCTGAAGCCCGCCTTCCTCCAGCTCAATGCCCCGTTCGATCCGGGCAACAAGTTCGGCGCCCCGCTGCTCGCCAGCGTCACCGGCATCGGCTACAACACGGAAAAGATCCGCTCGCTCGGCATCCCCACCAATACCTGGGCCGCGGTCTTCGATCCGAAGTACCTCGCCAAGGTCAAGGGCAAGGTCACCGTGCTCGATTCGCAACGCGAACTGATGGGCGCGGCGCTGATGTATCTGGGCAAGGATCCGAACACCACCAATCCGGCCGACTGGAAGGCCGCGGCGGACGTGATCCGCAAGGCCAAGCCTTACTGGGCCGCCTTCAATAACCAGTCCTACATCAAGGAACTGACGGTCGGCAATATCTGGCTGGTACTGGGTTACTGCAACGACTTTTTCCAGGCCATGAACGATGCCAAGGCGGCCAAGCGGCCGTTCACCATCGGTTACGAAACCCAGAAGGAAGGCAACATCCTCGGCCTCGACAACCTGGTCGTGCTCAAGGATGCGAAAAACCCCGCGCTGGCCAGCCAGTTCATCAACTTCCTGCTTGACGGCAAGAACGCGGCGGATGTCTCCAACATCATCGGCTCCGTGAACCCCAATGCCGCCGCCACCGCCTTCCTCAAACCCGATGTGAAGGCCAACAAGGTCATCATGGCGGATCCGGCCAAGCAAAAGCTGATTCTGCTCAAGGACATGGACGTCAAGTCGCGCCGCGAACTGAACCGCATCTGGACGGACCTGAAAGTCGGCGGTTAACTTTCCGCCCCTTTCTCCCGAACGGCCTCCGCTTTCCGGAGGCCGTTTTTTTTGCGATGTGCCGATCCACGACATATCCCGGAGCTCCGGACCTCCGCAGTTGGTGCGTATCCCCGCAATCGTGCCATCATCATGGTAAAGCCACCGCAGCGAAAGGATCCCCGATGTTGAGCCGTACCTCTGCGTTACCCTGCATCGTCATTGTCGGAGGCGGCGCCGGCGGACTGGAACTGGCCACTCGCCTCGGGCGAAGCCACGGCAAGCCCCGCAAGGCCCGGATCGTGCTGGTCGACGGTGCGCCGACCCATATCTGGAAACCCCTGCTGCACGAAGTGGCGACCGGCGTGCTCAATACCGGCGAAGACGAAGTCAACTATTTCTCGCATGGTTACCGCAATGGCTACGAATTCGAGTACGGCTACATGGACGGACTCGATCCGGAGCGGAACGTACTGCGGCTCGCCCCGGTTTCTGGCCAGAACGGGCAAGCGCTCTGCCCGGTCCGCGAAGTCGCCTATGACTGGCTGGTGCTGGCGGTCGGCGCGCAGGCCAATGATTTCGGCACACCGGGAGCTCACGAGAACGCCTTGTTCCTGAACACGCCCGAGGATGCCGAACGGCTGCGCCGTACCGTGCTTGAGCATGTGTTCCGTTGCGGCTGCCATCCTGAGCGCGCCCTGTCGATCGCCATTGCCGGAGGAGGCGCCACCGGCGTCGAACTCGCCGCGGAACTGAACCATACCCTGTGCGAACTGCGCGCTTACGGCGCACGGCTCGCGCCGGACAAAGTCCGCATCGCCGTCATTGAAGCCGCGGAACGCCTCCTGCCGGGAGCGCAGCCTTCTTTGTCGGCCTACGCGGAGGCGCAATTGAAAGAACGCGGCATCACCGTGCATACCGCCAGCCGCGTCGCGGCCGTGCATCCTCTCGAAGTCGAATTGAGCGGGGGACAGCGCATTCCCGCCGATATCATGGTCTGGGCGGCCGGAGTCAAGGCGCCCCAGTGGCTCGCCACACTGCCGGGACTCAACAGGAACCGGCTCAATCAGATCGAAGTCGACACCAGATTGCGCGCGCATCCGAATGGACGGATCTTCGCGCTGGGCGATTGTGCATCGGCGCCGGACGGCGACACGGGCTCCCGCCTCCCGGCCACTGCGCAAGTGGCCCATCAGCAGGCCCGCTGGCTTGCCGGTGAACTTGGCTTGCGGCTCAAGGGCAAGGAGGGACGGCCGTTTGCCTTCAAGCCACAGGGCATGATGGTGTCACTCGGAAAGCACAGCGCCGTTGGCAGCCTGTCGGCGCTGGTCGGCCCCAAACACGACTACTATGTGGAGGGCCGTAGCGCCAAATTGATTTACGCCTCTCTCTACCGTCTGCACCAGGCGGTGGTGCACGGTTGGGTTCTGACCCTGTTGCTCCTGATCGGCGACAAACTGCGGCGCGTGGTGCGGCCGTCACTGAAGCTGCACTGATCTCACAACGATAAACGGCCGCAAGAGCGGCCGTTTGTCTGTCCGACTGAATTCACTGCATGTCGTCTTCATGCTTGGCTCGCCGCGCCTCCAGCGTACGCATCAGCACAAAACCGATCATCGCGCACAGGAAGAACATCAGCATCACCCAGGCGACCGACTGAAGGGTTTCAATCATGGTGCGGTAAACCTCCAGCGTCCAGCGCATCCCGTTCAACTCCATCGGACCGGACTCGCCCTTGGTGCTGACATACTTTTCCAGTTCCCACAAACGCACCCCTCCAGAGACGCCGACCACCATCACCGCGAACTGCAGATACTGGCTCCAGGCACCTGACAATTCGTCACCCACCAGGCGTACCAGCAGTTTTTTTACTGTCTTGTCGAAAAAACGGGTTACAGCATATGAAACAGCGAGAGAGACGAACAGGGTCGCCAGGAGCAGCACGTAGAACATGGTGATTTCCTTGATTTAATTGGCGGACAGCCCGAAATGGGTATACGCGAGCGGCGTCGCCACCCGTCCCCGCGGGGTACGCTGCAGATAACCTTGCTGGATCAGGTAAGGTTCGATCACATCCTCGATGGTGTCGGCGCTTTCCCCGATCGCCGCCGCAACGTTGTCCAGACCCACCGGTCCACCGGTGAATTTCTCGATGATCGCCGACAAGAGCTTGCGGTCCATGACATCGAGGCCCGCCGGATCGACATCCAGCATGGACAGCGCCGCATCGGCCACTTCGGGCCCCACCGTACCGTCCGACCTGACCTCGGCATAGTCGCGTACCCGACGCAGCAACCGGTTGGCGATACGTGGCGTCCCGCGGCTGCGGCGCGCCACTTCGAATGCGCCCTGCCCCTCCAACCTGACATTGAGCAGCCCCGCGGACCGCTCGACGATCCGGGTAAGCTCTTCGGACGAATAAAACTCCAGGCGCGCAACGATACCGAAGCGGTCGCGCAACGGGTTGGTCAGCATGCCCGCGCGCGTCGTGGCGCCGATCAGCGTGAACGGGGGGAGATCGATTTTCACGGAGCGGGCCGCCGGCCCCTCCCCGATCATGATATCGATCTGGTAATCCTCAAGCGCGGGATAGAGAATTTCCTCGACCACGGGACTCAAACGATGGATCTCGTCGATGAACAGCACGTCGCGCGGCTCAAGATTGGTCAGCAAGGCGGCCAGATCGCCGGCGCGCTCAAGCACCGGGCCCGAGGTCTGGCGCAGGTTGACCCCCATTTCGCGCGCCATGATGTGCGCGAGCGTCGTTTTGCCAAGCCCCGGGGGCCCGAACAGCAGCACATGGTCGAGCGCCTCGCCGCGTCGCCTCGCGGCTTCGATGAAGATTTCCAGCTGCTCGCGCGCCTTGGCCTGCCCGACGTATTCGTCCAGCAGTTTCGGCCGCAACGCGCGCTCCTGAGCCTCCTCTTGAGAGGAAAGGCTTTGCTGCGTCACCAGCCGTTCGGGCACCGAGCCCATCAGGTCATCTGTCTGAATCATGGTTCAACCGGCCCGTACGGGGCTCCTTCTTCGCATACCCTATAGTACCAGATCAACGCACCAGTCCCTTGAGCGCGAGCCGGATGCCCTCGCTGACCGTCACCTCCGGTGGCAGACCCTTCATCGCCGCCTGCGCTTCCTTCTCGTTGTAACCCAGCGCAAGCAGGGCGTTGGCGATATCGCCGCGGTCGTCCGGCGTGGCGGCGAACGGCAACCCGCCCGGCACCACCGCGGCAGTTCCCGTGGAGAGCTTGCCGCGCAACTCGAGCACCAGACGCTCGGCGGTCTTCTTGCCGATGCCCGGTACCGAGGAAAGACGCTTGATGTCTTCGGTCGCCACCGCCACCGCCAGTTCGTCGGCGGTCATGCCGGAGAGGATCGCCAGCGCGATGCGCGCACCGATGCCGGTGACCTTGATCAACTGACGGAAGGTCTCGCGCTCCTCGCGGGTCGCGAAGCCGAACAGCAAGTGAGCGTCCTCGCGCACCACCTGATGGGTATACAGCCGCGTGGGCTCGCCCAGCGCCGGCAGCTGGTAGAAAGTCGTCATCGGCACATCCACTTCATACCCCACGCCATTGACATCCACCACCACCTGCGGGGGCAGTTTTTCGATCAGGGTTCCGCTCAAGCGACCAATCATCGGCATTCCTCGGCCATTCCGGCCATAGTGTTGCAAAAAAGAATCATGCCAAACGGCCTCCCTTGATGCGGAGACCCTGGCGGGTGAACGCCGCCAATGCGGCGTGGCTGTGGTTGGCATGCGTCAGCGCGACGGCGAGCGCATCGGCCGCATCGGCCTGTGGCGTGCCCGACAGGGACAACAACCGCACGATCATCGCCTGCACCTGCTCTTTGGGCGCTTTGCCATGCCCGACCACGGATTGCTTGACCTGCAGGGCGGTGTACTCGGCGACCGGCAGATCCTTCATCACCAGCGCCGATACGACGGCGCCCCGCGCTTGCCCCAGCATCAGGGTCGCCGCCGGATTCACGTTGACGAAGACCTGTTCGACAGCGGTTTCGTCGGGGCGATAGGTGTCGACCACCTCGAAAAGCCCTGTGACGATCACGCGGATACGCTCGGCCAGCGCCGCGCCGTCCGGTGTTCGGATACACCCCGACGCGACATAGAGGCGCTGCTGGCCGACGACATCGACAACCCCGAAGCCGGTCATGCGCGATCCCGGATCGATGCCGAGAATGCGCCGCTTCGGGGCGTTCATGCCCAATCCCGCCCGGTGGCGATACGATCGGCCTCCCGCAGGCGTTCCGGCGTGCCGACATCCAGCCACAGGCCGTCATGACGGTGACCGGTGATTTGCCGTTCCTTGATCGACCGCCGGAACAGGGGCAGCATGGGAGCGGCTTGTCCCGGCGGCATTCCGGCAAACATCGCAGGGTGGTAGGCCGCCGCGCCGGCGAAGGTCAGGCTTGTGCCTTCGGTCAGAAAACCGTCCTCGCCAAGATCGAAATCTCCCGCGGCACGCCAGGCAGGGTTAGGCACCATGACCAGATGAGCCAGACGCTCAACACCGTCGAGCCCGCGGGCCGCTTCGGCAAGACGCCCGAAATCGATGTCGGCCAACACATCGCCGTTGATCAGCACGAAAGGCTCGCCGCCGAGCAGCGGCAACGCGTTGGCGATGCCGCCCGCGGTTTCGAGGGCCTGCGCCTCGCGCGACCATGAGATCGACACGCCGTAAGCGGAACCGTCGCCGAACGCCGCCTCGATCTGCTCGCCAAGCCAGGCATGGTTGACCACCAGCTCGGAGAACCCCGCCCGAGCCAGGCGGCGGATATGCCAGCCCATCAGGGACTCTCCCCCCGCCTTCAGCAAAGGCTTGGGGGTATGGTCGGTCAGCGGGCGCATGCGCTCACCACGGCCCGCGGCAAGAATCATGGCTTTCATCAGAAGGTGTATCCGGTGGTCACATCGTCGTCGCCGACCAACTGCACGATCAACTCATAAAACGGCGCAAGTTCCCGGTAACGGCGTGTGCTGTGCTTCAGATAGCCGATGAAACGCGGCACCTCGGCCAAGTATTTGTGCTTGCCGTCACGGTGGCTCAACCGGCAGAAAATCCCGACCACCTTGAGATGACGCTGCACGCCCATCCATTCCACATCGCGGTAGAAATCATCGATACTCTCCGCGACGGGCAGACCAGCGGCGCGCGCCTTCTCCCAGTAGCGCACAACCATGTCGAGGACGAACTCCTCGTCAAAACCGATGAAGGCATCGCGTAACAGGGAAACCAGATCGTAGGTCACCGGCCCGTAGACCGCATCCTGGAAATCCAGCACCCCGGGACGGCCGGGCGTCAGCATCAGGTTGCGCACGATGAAGTCGCGGTGCACATACACTTTCGGTTGGGCCAGAATATTGGCCAGCAGAACATCGCACCCCTCATCCCACAACTTGCGCTGGGCAAAGGTGAAGGGTTTTTTCAGTTCCTTGCCGGCATACCATTCGGCGAACAGGCCGAATTCACGTCTAAGCAACGCCTCGTCGTACTCTGGCAACACATCCGGACGGCTGCCCTTCTGCAATTCGACCAGGGTATCGATCGCTTCCAGGAGCAGGACGCGGCGGGTCGCAGGGCTGTCATCGTGGGACAGGGCGTCAAGGTAGGTGACGCGTCCCAGATCCTCCAGTTCCATGAAACCGGCCTGCGGGTCATGCGCGTGGATGGCGGGCACGTTCACCATGGAAAACACATCGCGCGCCAGGGCGTAAGGCCGGGTGTCCATCTTGTCGGGAGGCGCGTCCATCACGATGCGGGTGCTGCCATCCGGAAATACCGCCCGGAAATAGCGCCTGAAATCGGCGTCCGCGGCCGCGAATTCGACGCTGATATCCTGTCCCGGATAGCGGCTGGCCAACCACGCCTTCAAATCTTCAAGTCTTTGCATGTTTCAGTTCGTTGCGGTGCTGATAGAATTGTGCGATTTTATACCGCTGATTGCACCCAAGATATGGCTTTGTGCATGCACAGAACTCAAATGACACCGATCGCGCTGGCGCTGGCCACCGCGTTTACCCTGCAAACGGCGCGCTCGGAGCAGATCGAGGACAGCGTCGCGCTCCCCGCCCAGGTCCCGGGACAGGTCCGGATGGACGCGGATCATGTGGACGGGCAACTGGATACCCTGCTCAAGGCGCGCGGCAATGTCGTCACGCACAAGGACGACCAGACCGTGCTGTCCGAGTGGCTCGACTACTACCGCGAATCCAGCCGGCTCAAGGCCGGTGACGCGTTCCGCATCATCAAGCCGAACGAACAGGTGGATGGCCGTCTCCTCGACTACTACCTCGACTCCCATACCGGCAGCGCTCAGTCCCCGGTATTCCGTTCCCGGCAAAAAGGCGCCACCCTGCGTGGCAAGGGTGACCACCTGGAGTTCAACGGACCGGACCAGTACCGGATCCGGCGTTCCGAGGCCACCACCTGCGAACCGGGCGACGAGTCGTGGTACCTTAAGTCATCGACACTGGATCTGGACTATGTCAGTAACGTCGGCGTCGCCAGGAATGCCACACTCTTCTTCCAGGGCGTGCCGATCGGGTACACCCCGTGGATCGACTTTCCGTTGAACAACGGCCGCAAGACCGGGTTTCTGATTCCGACCCTGAAAACGACCAACAACGGCACGGAACTGACCGTTCCCTATTATTTCAACCTGGCGCCCAACTACGACCTGACGCTCACCCCCCACACCAACACCAAACACGGGATCGGAATGGGCGCGGAGTTCCGCTATCTGCAACCTGGTTACTCCGGCACGCTCTTCACCGACCAGTTGCCCAAGGATGCCGTCACCAAGCAGCACCGCTATGTCTGGTCAGGGCAGCACATTCAGCGCTTGTCACCACAACTGACTTTCGGCTACGACGCCACCAAAGTGTCCGACGACGACTACTTCCGCGACTTTGGCGACCGTCAGGCGATTGCCGCCAACGTCAACCTGCTGCGCGAAGCCTGGGTCAATTACGCGATGAGCTGGACAGGCGGAAGCGCCAATGCGCAAGCCAGGATGCAACGCTACCAGACTCTGCAGGATCCGCTCAGTCCGGTGACGCCGCCCTATGCGCGCCTGCCGCAACTGACCTTCACGGCCTACCAGACGCTGCCCCAGGGTTTCTCCGCGAACCTGACCAGCGAACTGACGCAATTCTCCCACCCGACCCAGCAGGAGGGCACGCGGCTGATCGCCTACCCGAGCGTCACCTGGAATTTTGCCCGGACATGGGGCTTTCTGAGACCGAAGCTGGGAGTGAATTACACCAATTACGATCTGGCGGCCTATCAGGGGGCGGCATCGCGCAATGCGACCCGGACATTGCCCGTGTTCACGGTCGATAGCGGTCTGTATTTCGACCGCGATACCCGGCTGCTCGGGAGCGACTACACCCAGACCCTCGAACCCCGGCTGTACTACGTCAACATACCGACAAAAGCGCAGAGCCAGCTGCCGAACTTCGACAGCTCCGAAAACGATATCGGTTTTGCCCAGCTGTTCACGGAAAACCGCTTCTCCGGCGGAGACCGCATCAACGGCGCCAACCAGGTTTCCGCCGCCCTCACGTCAAGCCTGATCAATCAGGACACCGGGCTTGAGACCCTGCGCGTGGCGGTCGGCCAGCGTTTCTATTTCCGCAATGATGATATCTCCCTCTCCGGCGCGGAAACCCAACGCAAGAAAAACGGTTCGGATATCCTGGCCAGCATCGGCGGCTCCCTGACCCGCTCGCTGCGGCTCGACAGCAGTTACCAGTACAACAACGACCTTGGCAAAACCCAGCGCTACGACATGGGGGTCATCTATCAGCCGAAGCAGGGCAAGACGCTGAGTGTCCGCTACCGTTACGGGCGCGACGAACAGGTCAGCGCCACCCGGCGCGACTACCTGCGCCAGCTGGACATCGCCGTGCAATGGCCGCTGACCAAGAATGTCTACGCGCTGGCCCGCAACAACTACTCACTGCGCGACCGCAAGAACCTCGAGCAGCTCGCGGGGGTCGAATACAACCAGGGCTGCTGGTCCGTGCGCCTGGTCGGCCAACGCTACGTCACGAATCTGGTGACGACCCGTACCGCCTACTTCATCCAGCTTGAGCTCAAGGGCATCGGCGGCCTTGGCAGCAATCCGATCGACACGCTGCGCCTGGCGATTCCGGGCTACAGCCAAACCCGTTCCGTGGAACCGTAAATCATGAAAAAAACCTTTCTTACCCTGCTGCTGGCCGCTTCCTTCAGCCATGCCCAGTCGGCACCGGTCGTCGGAGTGGACCGCATTGTCGCCATCGTCAACAAGAGCGTGATCACCGAGCAGGATCTGAAGGCGCGCATCGCCCAGGCGCGCCGTTCGCTGGAGGCCCAGAAAATCGCTCCGCCCGACGGGCAGGTGCTGTCGCGCCAGGTGCTGGATCAGATGATCACCGAAGAGGTGCAATTGCAATTCGCGGCCAGCAACAACATCACCGCCGACGACAGTGACATCGACCAGGCGATCAAATCGCTGGCCCAGCAGAATCGTACCGACCTTGCCGGCCTCAAGGCGCGCGTGGCCCGCGACGGCGAACCATGGGAAACCTTCCGCAACGACATCCGCCGCGAGATCCTGCTCTCCCGCGTGCGCGAGAGCGAAGTGGACAACCGCACCAATGTCAGCGACACCGAGGTCGAACAGGTGCTCAAAAGCGCGCAAAGCACCAACAATGCCGAATACCATCTGGCGAGCATCCTGGTGAGCGTACCCGAACGCGCCGACGGCAAGACCACCGAAGACAAGGCGCGCAAGGCGGAAAAGGCGCTGGCGGAACTGAACGCCGGGCAGCCATTCGGTAAAGTGGCGGCCACTTATTCCGACGCGCCCAACGCCCTCAAGGGAGGAGAGCTTGGCTGGCGTCCGTCCAACGGTCTGCCGCCCGATTTCGTCACCCTGCTTGAAAGCATGAAGCCCGGTCAGCACACCGGCGTGATCCGCACCCAGCAAGGATTCTTCATTTTCCAGATGCAGGAGAAGCGCACCGGCAAGGGGCCCGTCATGGTCGAGCAATACCATGCCCGTCACATTCTCGTGCGCACCAACGAAATCACCTCGGATGCCGAAGCCCGCGCCAAGATTCAGCAGATCCGCGACCGCATCGTCAAGGGCGCTGCGTTCGCCGATATGGCGAAGCAGTTTTCCGAGGATGGCAGCAATGCCAAGGGCGGTGATCTTGGCTGGCTGAACCCCGGCGACACCGTCCCCGAATTCGAAAAGGCCATGGTCGCTCTTCCGCTCAATACCGTTTCCGAGCCGGTTCGCTCTCCCTTCGGCTGGCACCTGATCCTGCTGGAAAGCAAACGAACCCAGGATGTCTCGGGTGAACGCGAGAAGGCCCAGGCCAAACAACAGATTCGTGCCCGCAAGGCCGAGCAGACCTATATCGACTGGGTTCGCCAGCTGCGCGACAGCGCGTACATCGAAGACCACCTGGACGACAAGTAACCCAAGGGCCGGAAGGCCCTTTTTTCATAGGAAGTGCATCATGACGCGCCCCATACTCGCGGTGACGGCCGGCGAACCGGCCGGCATCGGTCCCGATATTGTGCTGGCGCTGGCCGGGCGCCATACGGCCGCCCGTCCGGTGATCATCGCCGACCGCGGATTGCTGGAGGCGCGCGCCCGGCAACTGGGACTTTCCGTATCCTTCTCCGGTTATGACCAGGGGTGCGATCCCGGCCCGGGAGTCCTGGAGATCCGCCACGTCCCGTTGGCGCATCCGGCCCAGGCGGGCCGGCTCGACCCGGCCAATGCCCGCTACGTACTCGACACGCTCGACATCGCCATTGACGGCTGCCAGTCCGGTGAGTTTGCCGGCATGGTCACCGCGCCGGTTCATAAAGGCGTGATCAACGACGCCGGCGTACCGTTCACCGGGCATACCGAATACCTCGCCGAACGCACGGCAACCGGTAAAGTCGTGATGATGCTGGCCGGCAGCGGCATGCGCGTGGCGCTGGCCACCACCCACCTCCCTTTGCGCGATGTGGCGGACGCCATCACCCGCGACGGGCTGACCGAAGTCCTCCGCATTCTGCACAAGGATCTGGTCAACCGCTTTCGGATCGCCGATCCGGTGATTCTGGTCGCCGGACTCAACCCTCATGCCGGCGAAGGCGGTTATCTTGGCAGGGAAGAGATCGACATCATCGGCCCAGTGCTCGACACCTTGCGCGCCGAGGGTCTGCGCCTTGTCGGCCCGCTTCCGGCCGACACGCTGTTCGGGCAGGAAAAGCTTGCCGGCGCCGATGCTGTGCTCGCCATGTATCACGATCAGGGCCTGCCCGTTCTGAAGCATGCGTCCTTCGGTGAAGGCATCAATATCACGCTGGGCCTGCCCATCGTGCGAACTTCCGTCGATCATGGCACGGCGCTGGATCTGGCCGGCACCGGCCAGGCCAATCCGGGCAGTCTGTTCGAAGCCTTCGAGCTGGCCGCCAGACTGTCCTGCTGATATCAGGCCCGGACGATTGTCAGACAACCTTCACATCGCGGGCAAAAGCTTCACGTAAAAGGAGTTTTTGCCGCAATAACCCTATTGCCATCGGCATTTGCGCAACGCAGCAATTGGGATACACTTTCAGCCTGAATCCAAAAAAAGACCGAGCACCGGGCAATGACACCTACAGATCACCAGCAACGGGTCCGCGAGATCCCCTATAACTATACTTCGTTCACCGATCGGGAAATCGTCATCAGACTGATCGGCGAAGATCTGTGGACGCTGCTTGAAGAATTACGCAGCGAACGACGTACCGGACGCTCCGCCCGCATGCTGTTCGAAGTGTTGGGCGACATCTGGGTGGTCGACCGCAATCCCTATCTGGTCGACGACCTGCTCGACAATCCCCGCCGCCTGTCCGCGCTGGTCGAGGCGATGCGCCACCGGCTCGGCGAAATCGAAAAACGCCGGGACGGCAACGACAAGGTCGGCGTCATGCTGCGCGCCGCGCAGGATGCCGTGCGGCGTTTCGCCCGACAGTTCGACGAAACCCGCGCGCTGCGCCAGAAAGTCCTGCGCCGCCTCGGCAAGCTGACCCGTCGGGACAACATCCTCTTTGACGGACTCGCCCGCGTCTCCCATGTCACCGACGCCACCGACTGGCGCGTGGAATACCCGTTCGTGGTGCTGTGCCCCGACAGCGAGGCGGAGATCGCGCCGCTGGTGCGCGCCTGTATCGACCTTGGCCTGACCCTCATTCCGCGTGGCGGCGGCACCGGCTACACCGGAGGGGCCGTACCGCTCGACCGCTTGTCGGCGGTCATCAATACCGAAAAGCTCGACCGGCACCAGGGGGTCGAACACATTGAATTGCCGGGGCTTTCCGGGCGGCATGCGACAATCCAGTGCGGCGCCGGCGTGGTCACGGCGCGCGTCAGCGAAGCGGCCTCGGCCGCCGGTCTGGTATTCGCGGTGGATCCGACATCGGCCGAGGCGTCCTGTATCGGCGGCAATGTCGCGATGAACGCCGGCGGCAAAAAGGCGGTGCTGTGGGGTACCGCCCTCGATAACCTCGCCAGCTGGAAAATGGTCGATCCGAACGGCAACTGGCAGTTCATCGAACGGATCGGGCACAATTTCGGCAAGATCCACGACGCGCCGGAGGTGACATTCCGCATCAGCCGACTCGACGACGATGGTCAAACCGTGCTGGAAAGCCGCGATCTCGTGGTGCCCGGCAGCCGCTTTCGCAAGGTGGGTCTCGGCAAGGATGTGACCGACAAGTTCCTCGCCGGACTGCCTGGCGTCCAGAAGGAAGGCTGCGACGGCATCATCACCAGCGCGCGCTTCGTGCTGCACCGGATGCCGGATCACATCCGCACCGTCTGCCTGGAGTTTTTCGGAACGGTGGCGCAGGCCACGCCGGCGATCGTCGAAATCAAGGACTATCTGGACGCCCATCCGAGCGTGCGTCTGGCGGGACTTGAGCATCTTGACTGGCGCTATGTCCGCGCGGTTGGTTATGCCACCAAGGCCAAATCACGCGGCCGGCCCAAGATGGTGCTGCTGGCCGACATCGTGGCCGACGACGAAACGGCGCTGGGCGACGCGGCAAGCCATGTCGTGCGTCTTGCCAACGCCCGAACCGGCGAAGGCTTCATCGCCGTCGCGCCCGAGACCCGCAAGCGCTTTTGGCTTGATCGCTCGCGCACGGCCGCCATCGCGCGTCACACCAACGCCTTCAAGATCAACGAGGACGTTGTCATCCCGTTGCCGCGCCTCGGCGACTACTCGGATGGCATCGAGCGCATCAACATCGAATTGTCGATCGCCAACAAGATCGAACTGACGGATACGCTGACCGAGTATTTTCATGGCAGGCTGCCGGTGGACACCGATGGCAGCAGCGTAACGGCCGATGAACTGATCGGCGACCGTAGGGAACAGGCCCTCTCCCTCATCGACACAACCCGCCAGCGCTGGCAGTGGCTGCTGGACAATCTGGACGCTCCGTTCGAGGCCCTGCGCGAACGGTGGCCGGATATCCGTCTGGAGGTAGCGGACGCGCGCCCGGCCACCGTGTTTCTCGCCATGCGCGACATGCAGTTGCGCGTGAGCTGGAAAAGCGAATTGCAGGCGCCGCTCGAAGCCCTGTTCGCCGGCAAAAGCGACGCGACCATTCTGGACGCCGTGCATCGCATCCACGGCCGCGTGCTACGCGGCCGGGTGTTCGTCGCGCTGCACATGCATGCGGGCGACGGCAACGTCCATACCAATATCCCGGTCAACTCGGACAACCCGGCCATGCTTGCCACGGCGCACACGGCGGTCGGCCGCATCATGGCGCTGGCGCGCTCGCTGGACGGGGTCATTTCCGGTGAGCACGGCATCGGCATCACCAAGCTGGAGTTTCTCGGCGAAGACGAGCTGGCGCCCTTTGTCGCCTACAAACAGCAGGTCGACCCCGAGGGCCGCTTCAATCGCGGCAAGTTGCTGCCGGGGGCGGACCTGTCCCGCGCCTACACGCCGTCTTTCGCGCTTCTGGGGGTCGAGTCCCTGATTCTCGAACAGTCGGATATCGGCGGAATCGCCGAATCGGTAAAAGATTGCCTGCGCTGCGGCAAATGCAAACCGGTCTGTTCGACCCATGTGCCGCGCGCCAATCTGCTTTATTCGCCTCGCAACAAGATCCTGGGTGTCGGCTTGCTGACCGAGGCCTTCCTCTACGAGGAACAAACGCGTCGCGGAGTGAGCCTCAAGCATTTCGATGAACTGGCCGATGTCGCCGACCATTGCACGGTCTGCCACCGTTGCGTGAATCCCTGCCCGGTGAAAATCGATTTCGGCGATGTCTCGGTGGCCATGCGCAATTTTCTGCGCAAGACCGGCAATGCGCGCTTCAATCCCGGCACGGCGCTGGGCATGGCCTTTCTCACCGCCAAGGACCCGGCCACCATCAAGGCGCTGCGCACCGGCATGATCCGCATGGGCTACAAGGCGCAGCGCGCCGCGCACGAATTGGCCCGGCGTTTCGGACTTATCGGCAACCAGACCAAAGCGCCGCCATCCACCGTGGAAAAACCGCCCATCAAGGCGCAGGTTATCCACTTCATCAATAAACCGATGCCGGGCGGCCTGCCGAAAAAAACCGCGCGCGCGCTGCTGGATCTGGAAGACGCCACCGTCGTGCCGGTCATTCGCTCCCCGGAAGCGACCGAAGCCGAAGCGGTGTTCTATTTTCCGGGTTGCGGCTCGGAACGCCTGTTCAGCCAGGTCGGCCTCGCCACCCAGGCGATGCTCTGGCATGTCGGCGTCCAGACCGTGCTGCCACCCGGCTATTTGTGTTGCGGCTATCCTCAGGCGTCGGCGGGATATGCCGACAAGGGGGAGGAAATCACCACGGAAAACCGCGTGCTCTTCCATCGCCTCGCCAATACGCTGAATTACCTGGATATCAAGACCGTCGTCGTCAGTTGCGGCACCTGCTATGACCAATTGCAAAGCTACCGTTTCGAGGACATTTTCCCCGGCTGCCGAGTGCTGGATATCCACGAGTACCTGATGGAGAAAGGTATCTCGCTCGAAGGGGTCGAAGGGCGTAAATACCTCTATCACGACCCTTGCCATACCCCGATGAAAGCTTACCAGCCTATCAAGGTTGTCAACGAGCTGATGGGCGGCGGGGTGTTGCTCAACGACCGCTGCTGCGGCGAGTCGGGCACCTTCGCCGCATCGCGCCCGGACATTGCCACTCAGGTACGCTTCCGCAAGGAAGAAGAAATCAACAAGGGATTGGCGAAACTGGGCAATGACAGCAAGGAGCCGGTCAAAATACTCACATCCTGTCCATCCTGTCTGCAAGGATTGTCGCGTTACAATAACGACACGGGTACAGAGGCCGATTACATCGTTATCGAACTGGCCCGACACATTCTCGGCGAGAGCTGGATGCCCGACTATGTGGAAAAGGCCCGCCACGGCGGGATCGAGCGGGTCTTGCTATAGACGGAGGAGCACGAAGTGAGCATCGAGTCGGTGCGCCGCGAGTTCGAAGAGCGCGGCCTGGACATTCCCATCATCGAACTGGAAACCAGTACGGCGACCGTGGAGCTCGCCGCCCGCGCCCATGGCGTGGAGCCCGGCATGATCGCCAAGACCCTGGCGTTCCGCAAGGCGGATGGCGAGGTCTTCCTGCTGGTGGCGAGCGGCGACGCCCGCATTGACAACCGGGCGTTCAGGGAAACCTTCGGCAAAGGCAAAATGCTGGATGCCGAACATGTCGAGGCCATCACCGGCCATCCGGTCGGCGGAGTGTGTCCGTTCGGACTTACCACCCCTCTGCCGGTCTATCTTGATGCCTCGCTGAAACACTGGGACGAAGTCATGCCCGCGGCGGGAGGCATTCACACCGCGATACGCATCGCCGTTCCCTATCTTGCCGAATTGCTCGGCGACAACTGGGTGGCTGTGACACGCCTGCCGGAACCGGCGCATTGAACCAATGGAAACTGGGGGGGCCTTGCCCACTTCCGGTTTCATCTTTCGGATTCGTCCGATTTTCTCACGGCACCCTAAGGGCAATACTCCTCGTTATTTTGCCAGCACACCAAGCTACCGCATTAGCTTACGCCAACGAGGATAATCATGCTACGGATCGGACCGGCCAACTCTTTTACCTCATTCCCCCCCTGTCCCTCGGAGAACAAGCCGTTCACCTGCGGCAATGCACCCACTCTGCCCTCCAGCCCCCCGGCTCACACAGCCGACACGACCTCCCTGGCGGGCCAATTGGTCACGGCGAGGGCCGAGACCGCCACCGATTCGCCGTCCGGACCCGATCGGCTGGCGCGGGACCGCGAGCTGCTGTTCCCGGAACGACCCGCCGTCCCCTCCGAACTGGAGAGCGCGATGCTGGACGGCTCGCTGGATGACATCCGCCAAGCCTTGAAGACACATGGAAAAACGGCAACAGCCGACTGCCGCCTCAAAGCGGAAGTCCTGCTCGGCCACTGGGACAACCTCTCCCTCATCGACCAATCCGGGCAGCCCGCATGGCAAACCGACAAGGGTCTGCACAATTGGCTCAAGCATACCGGGCGACCTTACTACTCGCGAAATGGTAATCCTAAAGTCAATCGTAATTGCGAACTGCATTTTGCAAATGCGCCAGAGCAAATCATTGCCTGTCGGCACCTCGCCACTCATCTCGTGTCGAACAGCGAAGGCAAACCGGGATCATGGCTCTCCCCCTACCGGTCGGATACTGGCGTCACCTCCAGCGTTGCTGCGGACACCGACGATATGTTCGTGGAGCTGGTGAGTAAAGCCGAGGAGAATCACCTGATCATCGACGACGAGTTCGATGTGTTTCTCCACGACCAGTTCACCGCCATGACAACTTGTCAGGAAACTACGCGCAAATACCTCGTACACGCCTTTAGCCATGCGATGGCGCTTCATCTTGAGCGTAAACCCGAAGGTTACACGGTCTCTCTGTTCGACCCCAATGCGACGGAAGTTTACGCACGCCTTCACGTTCGCAATCTTGACGAATTACCGACGGATTTCAAGCAACTGTTATCCTTTCAAAACTTTTTCCCGTCATCGGGCGGCGCGCTAATTCTGCAGCGCATCGAATCCCCTGCCAAAAATCCAGCCACGTTCAAGCCACGAAGCTTTACCGTTCACCAACGACACCCCGATGCCACCTTGCCAAGCGCCGCCCAAGTGATGCTTCATAAGACGCCTTACAACGTTTTATTTGGCTCGTTCGCGTCCGTGTCGCGCCTGACCAAGGATGCCGACTTCCACGCCATGGAAGGATGGCTGCGTGACTGTGCAGAAAACTGCTCTGACAACCCCGTTGCCTTACTTCGCCTATCGGAATCCGTCCTTGAAAGGATTGATCTGAATGCCCTGCTGCTACATCCCAGCAAGGCGCTCGGGTGCAGTCATCTTGATCGGCTGATCAAGACTAATAACCGTTCCATGCTGGAGCGGTTATTAGAAGAATTGGACAACATCAACGCATCGTTGCATCTTTCGGAACAGCAAATCATGGCATGCCTTGCCAATGATTTGCCTCTTCCCAAGTACGTGATCTCTGAACAACGATTCAAATCGTTCTGTGATCGTTTCCGACGCGGCAAGATCACCCTGTCCCACATGAAGACCTTGTTGGCACGCAATACGAGTTGGACTGCGGGTAATCAAAAAGCGTTCGCAGCCATGACCAACCAATTGATCAAAAGAAAAAGCGTACGCAAACTGAAGCTGTTCCAGGAACTGCCGCGAAGCGTCCTTGGACGCCTGGATGAACAGACGGTGCACAAAGTTCGCGATATTGTCGCGAACTGGCACCCTTGGTATAAGCGCCTTGCGGCTTTTCTGAGACTAAAGCGCCGACAAACGACCCAAAAAGGTTGATCTTGCGTCAAACAAAAAGGGAGACTTCCGTCTCCCTTTTCTCATGCTACCGGTGCCGATTATTCGGAAGCCGCCGCCTTCTTCATCGAAGCGTGATGCTTCTTGACCTTGTGATGTTTCTTGGCGCCGTGGTGCTTCTTGGCCGGAGCCGAGGATTCGTCGGCCTGGGCTTTTTGCTCAGCCGCGGAAGCGGGCTTGGCCGCCTTGCGGTGCTTCTTGGCGGCATGCTTCTTGGCCGGCGCGGACGCTTCTTCTGCCTGAGCCTTTTGTTCAGCGGCGGAAGCGGCGGGTTTCGAAGCTTTGTGATGTTTCTTCACGGCATGATGCTTGGCCGGAGCGGAAGCGGCCGACGCGTCGGCGGCGAAGCCGGCAGCGGAAGTCAGGCCGAACACGGCGGTCAGGATCAGGGCAGCAATCTTTTTCATGTTCAAACACTCCACATCGGTTGAGGTAAGGTGATCATCATGAAGCGCGCCGCCTTGAGGTTGGGGTAACCGCGCTTCCATGAATTCATCCTATGCTCGGTCCAGAACTGCGTCTGTGTGGCTTATGTAAGGATGTGTAACCGTCTGTACTTGCCCAGGGTCAGGATGGATCGGCATCTTTCGGCGCACTGTCGCTGACCTGCGGCAACCGGGTGACCAGCAATTGGTCGACCTTGTAGTTGTCGATATCCACCACTTCGAACTTGTAACCGGCAAACTCGACAAAATCGGTGCGTTTGGGAATCTTGCGCAGCATGTACATCATGAAACCGGCCATCGTTTCATAACTGGCGTCATCGGGGAACTCCTCGATATCCAGCACGCGGCCGACATCCTGAAGTGGAGTCAGGCCATCGACAAGCCAGGAGTTCTCATCCCGGCCGATGATCTGCTCTTCCTGGTACTGGCTGACCAGATCGCCCATCACGGTGTTCATCACATCATTGAGGGTCACAATGCCGACCACCAGCGCGTACTCGTTGAGCACCACCGCGAAATCCTCGCGGGCGGCCTTGAAACGCTCAAGCAGTTCGGAGAGCGTCAGGCTGTCCGGAATGATCATCGCCGGGCGGATCAACCCCTTGTCGAGGCGGATCGACTCGCCGTTGAGCAGGCATTTGAGAATGTCTTTCGCATCCACATAGCCGACCAGCTTTTCAAGGTTGCCATCACACACCAGGAATTTGGAATGCGGCGATTCGGCCATTTTCCGGCGCATGGACTCTTCGCCTTCCTGCAGCGTGAAGTAGACCAGCATCTCGCGCGTGGTCATCGACGAAGGCACCGTGCGGTTTTCCAGCTCGAAAACATTTTCGATCAGATGATGCTCCTGGCGTTGCAGCACCCCGGCCTCGGCGCCGGCGTCCATCATCGCGAAAATATCATCGGACGTGATGTCCTCGGCACGGGATTGCGGCAGATCGAACAGATGAAACAGCCAGTTGGTCACACCGTTGAAAACGAATACGATCGGACTGAACAGCACCAGGCAGAACAGCATCGGCTTGATGACGACCAGCGCGATGCGCTCGGGAGCGAGAAGCGCCATGCGCTTCGGGGTCACGTCGGCGAAGATCACGAACAGCGAGGTGACGAAAAGGAACGAAAGGGTAAAACTGATACTGTGGACCCAGGTACCCTGGAACCAGTTGTTGAAAAACGCTTCGATATAAGGGGTCAGCGCAGCCTCGCCCAGAATACCGCCGAGAATGGCGACGCCATTGAGGCCGATCTGGACGACGGTGAAGAATTTACCGGGTTTCTCCTGTAGCGCCAGCACTTTTTCGGCATTCCGGTTCCCTTCTTCCGCCAGCTGCCGCAGCTTCAGCTTGCGGGCCGAGCACAGGGCGATCTCCGAAATGGAGAAAAAGCCACTGGCCAGAATGAGAACAAAGATGATCACGAAATGACTGGTCAGACTCACAAGTTTCTTCCTGTACTATGATAACCCGTCTAGTGTACCCGACTGGCGGGTGTTCTCCAAAATATCGGGGAACGCTACGGTTCATGCCAGCATAATCAAGAAACGCCGAGAGAGACAGAATGAATTGCGAATTGTGCGCGGCGACAGCCGGCGAAATCCTTTTTGAAAACAGCAAACTGCGGGTCGTTCTGGCCGACGAGGCGGGCTATCCTGGCTTCTGCCGGGTCATCTGGCGCGAGCACATCAAGGAAATGACCGACCTTTCCGCCGACGACGCCAGACTGCTGTTCGATTGGGTGCTGCGCACCGAGCGGGCCTTGCGCGACGTGATGCGTCCGGAAAAAATCAACCTCGCCACCCTGGGCAATATGGTGCCGCACCTGCACTGGCACGTCATTCCGCGTTTTGCCGATGACCCGCATTTTCCAGCGCCGGTATGGGCCGCGCCGCGGCGCGAACCTGCCTTGCGCGACACCGCCGGTCTGGCCGGGCGCTTGCGAGCCCATCTTCAAGGAGACTGAACGTGACAATCCCGCTGATCGATGTGGAAACCCTGAACGTCAACGCGGAACGGGTCATTTTCGATTGCCGCTTCAAGCTGGAAGACCCCGGCTGGGGAGAACGGGCATGGCGCGAAGGACATATCCCCGGCGCGCGTTACCTGAGCCTCGACCGCGATCTGAGCGGCAAACCGGACGGGCGCAACGGCCGGCACCCGCTACCGCTGCCGGCGCAGCTGGCGGAACGGCTCGGTGCCGCGGGCGTGGGCGCCGACACCGAGGTCGTTGTGTACGATGACATGGACGGCCGATATGCGGCCCGGGCCTGGGTACTGCTGCGCTGGTTGGGCCACGACCGCGCCGTCCTGCTCGATGGAGGACTCCCGGCCTGGATCGCGGCCGGCGGGCGTCTGGAAACGGAAACGCCGGAGTGCGAACCGACGATATTCCCGATACGCGCATCGCGGCTGGCCATGGTAACGGCGAACGATGTCGAAACAAACCTGTCGGACAGGACGTTCGTCGTCATCGATGCCCGCTCGCCGGCGCGTTACGCGGGAGAAGGGGAAACACTCGACCCGGTAGGCGGCCACATCCCGGGAGCGCTCAACCGCTATCTCGCCGACAACACCACAACCGGGCAGCGGTTCAAGCCGCCCGGCATGCTCGCGGCCGAATGGCGTGCTCTCATCGGAGAACGGGATCCGGCCAGCGTCGTGCATCAGTGCGGCTCGGGCGTCACCGCCTGCCACAACCTCTTGGCCATGGAGTGCGCGGGCCTCGCGGGCAGCCGGCTTTACCCGGGTTCATGGAGCGAATGGTGCAGCGACTCGGCAAGGCCGGTCGCCACCGGCCCCGACCCCGAGTAGCCCCGCCTCAGAACGGCCAGTCGTACTCCACCGTCAGGGGAGCGTGATCGGAAAATTTCTCGTCCTTGTACACCGAGGACGCACGCGCCCTGGCGGCCATGCCCGGCGTCACGATGTGGTAGTCGATACGCCAGCCCACATCCTTGGCATAGGCCTGGCCACGGTTGCTCCACCAGGTGTAGCCGGGAGCGTCCGGGTAGAGGGTACGCCAGACATCGACCCAGCCGACGCGCGCGAGCACGTCCCCGAGCCAGGCGCGCTCCTCGGGCAGAAAACCCGAGTTTTTCAGGTTGCCTTTCCAGTTCTTCAGATCGATTTCATTGTGGGCGATATTCCAGTCGCCGCAGATCACCACCTCTCGCCCCGAGCTTGCGAGCGCCTCAAGATGCGGCAAAAAACGCTCCATGAACACGAATTTGGCGGCCTGCCGCTCCTCGCTGCTGGATCCGGAGGGCAGATATACCGAGACCACCGACAATTGGCCGAAATCCAGCTGCAGATAGCGGCCTTCCGCATCGATATCGGCGATACCGAGTCCTTCGATCACGGCATCGGGCGTACGCCGGGTATAGATGCCGACCCCGCTGTACCCTTTCTTTTCGGCGGCGTGAAAATAGCCCGTATAGCCTTGCGGCGCGCGTTGCGCATCGGACAGGTCATCCAGCTGGGCCTTGAGCTCCTGAACGCACACCACGTCCGGCGCGCTGGCGGTCATCCATGTCAGAAAACCTTTCTTGTCGGCGGAACGGATTCCGTTCAGGTTGGCGGATACGATTCGAAGCAAGGGCGACTCCCGTGGTATTCTTGCCAGCGTTTTTTACCGGCGATCAAACAGTTGATGAACGAAGGATGGGCTCGATGAACGATTTCAGACAGGATTTTATCCGTTTTGCGCTCGACCGCCAGGTTTTGCGCTTCGGGGAATTCATTACCAAGGCAGGGCGCAACTCGCCTTACTTCTTCAACGCGGGTCTCTTCAACGATGGGCTGTCCACCCTCAACCTGTCGCGCTTTTACGCACGATCCATCGAAACGAGCGGCATCGCTTACGATATGTTGTTCGGGCCGGCGTATAAAGGGATCATTCTGGCCGCGGCCACCGCGATGGCGCTCGCCGAAAACGGCCGCAACGTGCCTTTCGCCTACAACCGCAAGGAAGCCAAGGATCATGGCGAAGGCGGCGTCCTGGTCGGCGCCCCCCTGCAAGGCAAGGTGCTGATCATCGATGACGTGATTTCGGCGGGCACCTCGGTGCGCGAATCGGTGGAACTGATCCGCGCGGCCGGAGCCGAGCCCGCCGGTGTGGCCATCGCGCTTGACCGCATGGAGCGCGGCCAGGGCGAACTGTCGGCGGTGCAGGAAGTGTCGCGCCAGTACGGCCTTCCGGTGGTGGCCATCGCCACCCTCGAAGACCTGCTGGGTTTTCTGGAGGGGAGCCCCGACCTCGCCAGACACCTGGAGGCGGTCAGGGCTTACCGTGAAGCCTATGGCGTGAACGGCTGAGGCTTACTGCCCGGCCTCCTTGCGTTTCCAGGCGGCATTCAGGCCGTCCGTCATTTTCTGCATCAGGTCGCGCGACTGCGCGACATTGTCGGTGGCGGCGGCCAGCTCCTCGTTGGCCTTTCGCAGCGCCTCCTGGGCATCGGCCAGACGCTTCTCGGCGGCCGCCCTGGCCTCTTCGGCCTGCTTCATGCGGGCGTCGGCCGCATTTTTGCGATTTTGCGCATCCTGATAGGCCATCTGGCTGGCCAGAAGCGCTTCCTCGGCCGACTGGGCCAGCGCCGGCAGAACGGCGGCCGCCATGACGGCGGCCAGAATCCAACGGGGCGTGTTCATCTGACGCATCCTTTGCAAAAACCTTAGACCCGCCGATTATGCAGCACCCTTCGCCGCCGGGACAATCACTCCGGCGCACGGATCGCCGCGTTCGGCCCGCCCGATCCCGACACGCCGGTCGAACTCTCCGACACCACCAGGCTCGATGAAGCCGACTGTTCGTGCGCGACGGCGCAACGGATCAGCAAGCCAGCGCGCCACCCCAAGATCGCGCCGCACATGTCCGTTTCCCGCCAGCAACACGACATCCCCGGCCACCGCGGCATCCTCCACAACCTTGGCCATCCACACATCGCGCGCCATCTGCGCGCGAGCCATCGGCGCCACCAGCGTCTCGGGCAATTGCCCGCAGTGCCCCTCGCGGACAGCGGCCTCCTGCGCGCGCAGCAGATGCTCCGGCAACGGGGCGTCCAGCCCGTAGCGCAGTCGCAGTGCGTCATCAAACGCGCCGGCGAAGCCGGCCCTGACCACCCGAGAAGCCTCCTCGCGCGACAGATTGGCGGCCAGTACCGGCAAGCGGTGTTTCAGGGCAAGATCGATGACCGGCAGGTAATGCGTCCACGCCCAGCGCGTCCGACCTTCCGCCGCCGCGGCAACGACACAGGAAGCCTCCTCGCACCGTTGCATGGCCGCATCGAGCGCGGGTTGACTACCACGATCGAATTGCTCCATGGCGATGGCCGGGCGGGCGCCCGTTTCGATCAGCGCGACCAGTTCTTCAAACCGCCGCCGATGCCCTTCGGCATTGTCATGCACTTCGCCCATAAGCCATATTCCTTGAGCATTAGCCCACTGCATGGCCAGGAACACCAGCCCACCGGCAAGTTTTCCTTTCACCGTTGCTCCTCCCGGTAGAACCACCCCGCGCAGGACACGCCTCGCGGGGCGTCGGCTTAAAAATCGTAACGAACGGAAATCTGGACATTACGGCCTGGCGCCGTATAGGCATCCTTATCCGAACTGCTTTGCGTCACACCCCGCACATCCGACCACAACCAGTAACGTGTATCGAACAGATTATTGATGTTGGCGTTGAGCGTCAGATCCTTGCGCGGCTTCCAGAACACGCCGACATCGACCACGGTGGAGGAGGGCGGCGCGTAGGCAAGTCCACTGAGTGGATCGGCCGGAGGCTCAATGCGATTCGCCGATTTGCCCTCGTTGTACTGCACGTTGACGCGTCCACCGTACGATTCCGCATCGTAACGCGCTCCCAGCACGACGCGCAGCGGCTGCACCGAATCCAGCGGCGCGGTCTTGCCTCCCTCTTCGCTCTTACCGTACGACCAGGCCACACCGCCGGTCAGCGTCCAGCGAGCGTCAAGCGCCCAATCGGCGCGCGCCTCCACGCCGTGAATGCGCACTTTCGCAAGATTGATGTACTGGAATACGGCAGGATCCCCCGGACGCATCGAACCACGCACTTGACGCCGATCGATAAAATCCTCGTAGCGGTTGTCGTACGCCGCGAACGAATAGCGCAGCGCATCGATCTTGCCGCGCACGCCGATCTCGACACTGTCGGCCTTTTCCGGTTTCAGGTTGGGATTACCGATGGTCATATAGTTCATGACCGGATTGGCAAACCCGTTGTTGACCTGATCCGGAGTGGGTGCCCGGAAGCCCCGCGCCCACTGGCCGTACGGCGCGAACGCCTCGGCCAGCCGCCAGACGACCCCGAAGCGCGGCGTCAGCGCCTGATCGGAAAGGGACTCCGTCGGCCCCGTGTAACTGGCTCTGGACGGATCGAGCTTGTAATGGTCGAATCGCAAACCGGGAATCAGGCTGAACTTGCCCCATTCGATCTCGTTTTGCAGGAACGCGCCGGCCAGCGTGTAATCGGTGTCAGGGAACGGCTTGTTCGGAAACGCTTCGCCTCGTGGAGGAACCATGCCGTCGCGCACCCCGCTGATCTTCGATTTGCTCCAGTCAAGGCCATAGCTCAGGCGTTGCTTGACGGGCGTACCGATGCGGCTTTCGAATTCGGCGGTCAGTCCGGTCACGTCCTGCGTATATTTGCCGGAGCGGATACGATCCGGCGACGTATTGCGGTCTTCGAACGAGTACTGGCTCACTTCGGCATTCTGCCGGTAAAGATGCGCATTGACCTTCTGCAGCAGCGCGCCGTCGGGATTGTCGTAGCGGTAGGTCAGCGACACCCGGTCGCGGCGGGTCTTGTCGCGGCCATCAAGCCCGATCACGCTGGACGCGGCCAGCGGAGGGACGGCCACCGCCGACAGGGCATTGGTGTTACGGTTCTGGCGCTGCCCTTCCAGCGTCAGGCCGATCACCTGATTGGCATCGACCGAGTACAAGACCTTGGCCAGCGCGTATTTGCCGGT